>JAGVNC010000010.1 GCA_020053475.1 Candidatus Omnitrophota bacterium
ACGATTGCAAGTAATGCCGTGGGGACAGCGGAGATTGATTTTATCAAGAGTTCAACGGCGACGGCGGGCCGGTTATTGGTTGCGGACGGCAACACGTTTGGAAGTTTAGACAATGTTTCCATCTTAACGAATGAAGGTGGGCACGTGTATACAACTGGCGCGGGAACAAATTTAGGGTCTTGTGGGACATCTCCAACGTTAGCCACAAATTCGAATGATGTGAATGGCAAAATTACTGTCGGGACAGTAGCCACATCATGTGTTTTAAATTTTGGAACAACGTGGCAAGCAGCTCCTTCTTGCACAATGTCCTATAATACAGTAGGAAGAGTAGTCGCAACAGCAACAACAACCACAACCCTAACCTTTACTCAAGCGGTTGATTTAAGTAGCGCGGTTATAAGTTACCATTGTGAAGGGTTTAAATAGTACCGCCTACCTATTGGCAAAAAAGAACGTGGTACCTATTGACACTTAAATATCCCCTTGATATAGTGGGGATATATGCCACGTGCCCCCCGTTATCAGGACGCCGGATACGTCCATCATGTCATTTGCCGCGGGAATGACCGGCAAATCCTTTTTAAATCACCCAAAGATTTCCGCGTTTATTTAGATCTTCTGAAAGAAGCCCGCCGTCTTTATCCTCTGCATGTCTACAATTATGTCCTTATGGATAACCATATTCATCTTTTGGTAGAGCCATTGCAGGAGGGAAGCCTTTCTAAGGTGATGGAACATGTGTCCAAGCACTATGCCAAATATTTTAACGCGACGTACGGCCATGTCGGCCACGTTTTTCAGGGAAGATTTAAGAGTTTTCTTATTGAGGAAACACGTTATTATTTCGCCTGTTCAAGGTACATCGACATTAATCCTTTAAAGGCCGGGATGGTAAGGATGCCGCAGGATTACCGCTGGTCGGGATTTGCCAAATTGGCCCATGGAAAAGAAGGGGAGTTTAAGTTGGATTTGCATGAATTGTATCAAGAGCTGGGAAGAACGGAGCAAGAGAGGCAGATTGGATACAGGGCGATTGTCTTGAATTATCAGGGGGAAGAGTTGGACTTATTGAATCAACGGCAGGGAATTTTGGGAGAATCTGATTTTAAATCTAAAATTCAAATTCGTGCTTAATGTTTAATAATATGAAAAGAAGATTGTCCTTAATAACGGCGGCGGTTATAGGGCTTTGGCTTGCTCCTCAGTCTGCCATGGCCCAGGGGCTGACGATTCCTTCCGGTTCCACAGTGAATGTCAATGCCGGGACATTGAATGTCCCCGGAGACATCACCATTGGGGGGACATTGCAAACAACAACCGGAACGGTGACATTAACGGATGATTGGAGTAAAACAGGGACATTTACATCGGGCACAGGGACCGTAACCTTTAACGGAACGAGCCAAAGCATTACAGGAGATTCTACATTTAATAACCTTTCCAAAGTTGCCGGATCCGATACCTTCATATTTCAAGCCGGAAGTGAACAAACGATCAAAAGCACCGGAACGCTGACACTTCAAGGATCAAGCAGTGCTTCAACGTTAACATTGAATAGCAGCAGCCCGCCGACTCAATTTAAAATCAATCTCCAGGCGGGGGGGACACAATCAATGACGTTTCTGAATGTCAATAATTCTAACGCGACGGAAACAAATTTGGTTCCTCAAAATTCAACAGGAACGGGGCAAGGCAATGACGATCTAGAGGCACAACCGCATTGGGTTTTTGGGGCGGCAACCATGACATGGCAGGGAGATGTTTCCACAAACTGGGAGACGGGAGGCAATTGGGACATCGGCATTAAACCGGGATCCAATGATCATGCTGTTGTTCCTGATGTAACCGGAGGCGGAGGTGTTCAGCCGATTCTCACCGCCAATGTTACCATCGATCAATTAACGATCCAAGCCGCGGCAACGGTTTCTTTAGCCGGATTTAATCTTACCGTGGCTAACTCCGCCGGTATCTCCGGATCCGGGACACTTGATAATGATGGGATAATTATCTTACAGGGGGTAGAAACAATCACGGCGGGGACATTAAATAAAGATGCCGGAACATTCCGATATGTTGGGACCAACAGCGGAGCCACAAGAACCATTATTGATTTTGGAACAACGGATTACTTCAATCTAGAGATCGCGGCCACGGGTGGGACTCCGGATAATTTCCTCATCGCTAATTCGACGAATATGGCGCTCGCCGGATCGCTCACCATGACGTTAGGAACACTGAACGCGACGGGAGCCGATTTGGACGTCAACGGCAGTGCGACGTTCGCCGGAGGGAGTTTACAGACGCCGGACAGCGCACATAGTTTTACCGTCGCGGATGATTGGACCAATACGGGAGGCACCCTAAGCCACTCGTCGGGGACCGTTACGTTTGACACGACAACGACGGCCACCATCACCGGAAGTTCGACGTTTTATAATTTAACGTCAACGACCGCCGGGAAATCTTTCCAATTCGCCGATGGCAGTACGCAAACGATTAATCATACTCTCACGTTGACCGGTGCTAGCGGCAATTTGATTACCCTGAATGTTGTTACCGGGGGGACAGAATTCTTCCTTAATTCCCCCAATGGGAAGCAAACAGTGTCCTTCTTAAATGTTAATAAGTCTGATGTTTCAGGGAGCGCCGGCAATGACATTTTCTGTTTAAGCTGTCAAGGGATTGGCCAAGGCAATGATGATACCGAGGCCAGCCCGCATTGGGTTTTTGTGAATTCCGTCCAGGGAACCGTGTTCGAAGCGGAAGATAATTTCACGATTTATCAGGCTTCGATTACAATCTATCGTGCTTCCACGGGAGTGGCGGCGGTTCCGAACGTGGACCTTCATGCCGAGGATACAAATCCGTATGTGACGGGCTTTGACGGAAATTATACTTTCCGCCCTGTCGATGGGCAATATTTTATTAGGATCGTTGCGCCCGGCTACGATTATCCTTCGACCAAAACCGAATTTCCCTCGGGTAGAACCATTATTACGGGATCAAAAGGAGAGACATTCACTCTCTCAGGAAACTCCCCCACCATGGATCAGCCGGTTGATTTTAACGGGCAACTGTTACGCATTCAAAAGACGGCCAATAAATCGGAAGTGAGTGTCGGCCAAGTTGTAACCTATACCGTGACGATCGAAAATATAGGAACCATTACGGTCTTTGATGTGCTTTTGGACGACCGCATTCCTCCCGGATTTAAGTATCTCAACGGCCGCGTCATTCTCGATGGGATTCCCATTACGGATCCAACAGGGAATCGCCCGGTTGTCTTTAGTGTCGGTAGTTTCACTCCCGGAACAATCAAGACGCTCAAATATCAATTGGTCGTTGGTTCCGGTGTCACCGAAGGCAGTTATGAGAATAAAGCCAAGGCGCGCTATGCCAGCGGTCAGCGGTTATCTAATTATGCGACGGAGACAGTTAAGGTCGTCCCCGATCCACTGTTTGATATGGGAACAATCATCGGGAAAGTTTTCTTCGACAATAACGAGAATGGCCTTCAAGACGCGCCGGAGTATATCCATACCGATCGCGAAGTGATCCGCGAAGACCCTGTCCCCAATGTCCGTCTTGTCATGGAAGATGGAACGGTCATCACCTCTGACCACCAAGGCCGCTTCAAGATCCCCGGCCTCTTGCCGGGCCGACATTTATTACGTTTGGATGAACGGTCGTTGCCGGAAGAAAGTTATCTGACGACCGACAAGGTGGTGGTGATCGATGTCACGCCCGGGTTATTAACCAAAGTGAACTTCGGGGTGGCGTTGGATTATGGGCGGTTCCGCAATAAGGATCAGGAATTCTTCACCCAGAAAGTCAAGATCGAACAAAACAAGGACAAACCGCAACCGCGCTTGAACGTCAGCCTGCGTGATGAAGAAATTGTCACGCAGAATGGTTTATTTGCTGAAAATGCCGAATTTCGGATTTTTACCAACTATGCGCCGTTCATTGACTATTGGCGCTTCGATATTTTGGATCAAGATACGAAGAAAATTGTGAGGACATTTGAGGGAAATAATCTTAATATTTATGATTCAATTTTCTGGGATGGAAAGGGCAACGACGGCAAGCACATTCGCCTGGATCGAAACTATGCCTATGTTGTCCATGTCGAAGATGCGGGCAAGAAATTCGATGAAACCAAGCCGAAGGCATTGACATTTAAAGATTTTATTGATGAGAAAGAACTCGACATCTATCTTACCGAGCGCCAGGGAAAATTAAAAGACTATCACCAATGGATATGGGAAGAAAGTCGCAACGACAATGTCATCCAGCGTGCGATCCCCGTGGAAGGGGAGACGGTGCTCATTGATCGGTTTGATACCAATCTCAAGAGCGTGAAGGTCATGAAGGCCGGAGAGCTTGTTTCCGATGTGCCAATCCCCGAACGGCAAGGCCTGACAGCACGAGAATTATTGGAAGGCGATGTTTCGCACGATGAAACGGGGCAGCAGTTGGAGGTCATTTTGCCACAAGGGCAGTATGAAATTCTTGTCCAGCAGGATCAAGGGCTCGCGGAATCCCCAACATCCGCAACAGATGTGGAAGAATTTAACAATTACGACATGTTGCAGGAAATCCCTTCAACGGCCAGTGATACGTATGTTACCGATATCGAGGTCGGGGAAGATTATCTATTTTTCGTGGCCATGGGGGATGCCAAAGTCGGTTACACCATCGCCAGTGGAAACGTGGAACCTGTCGAACATGAGGACAAATATACCGAAGGATTTTGGTCAGAAGGGAAACTCGCCTACTACTTGAAAGGGAAAATCAAAGGGAAATATTTGATCACATCGAGTTTTGACAGTGAGCGTCACCAAAAAGAACTCTTTAAGAATTTGGATCCGGACAAATATTATCCGATCTATGGTGATGAATCTTCGTTGAATTATGAAGCCACTGATACTCAAGGGAATTTGTATGCTCTCGTTGAATGGGATCAATCATCGGCGCAGTGGGGCAATTATAGTGTCGGATTTGGGGACACGGAATTCGCCCAATATGCGCGCACTCTGTTTGGCGGGAAAGTGGATTATGAAAGTTTGGCGGCAACGAAGGATGGAACATCGCGAACCAAAGTGATCACCTTCCGCGCCCGCGCCAAACAAAAATCAGCCCATAACGAATTTTTGGCAACAGGCGGATCGCTCTATTATTTTAAGCACAAAGACATCATCGAGGGATCGGATAAAGTCAAAATCGAAATCCGCGACAAAATCACCGGGCTTGTTTTGTCCGAGAAAGAAATGGACGAAGGAGCCGATTATGAAATGGATTACGACAGCGGACGGTTAATATTCTGGAAGCCCGTGCCCACGCTCGTTGAAGCGTATTCGATTATTTCTAACGATCTATTGAAAGGGAATTTGGCTTATGTCGTTGCCAATTATGAATACGAAGTCCAGGATAAATTCGATCAGGCGACATACGGGGCGCGTGTCCGTCAGGCAGTGACCGATCATGTGATCGTGGGAACAACGTATGTCAGCGAGAATCAACAAAATACTAATTATCAATTACGCGGATCGGATGTCACGTTGCAGTTAGGCAAGGACGCTTCCGTTACCGGGGAGTTTGCGCAAACAGAGTCAGAAGCCCAGCCCAGTTTTGTTTCGACAGACGGAGGGTTGTCTTTCAGTGAATTGTCCACGGTGGAAGATGCTCAAGGCAGGGCTTATGGGCTCAAAGGCGATGCGCGATTGTTCAACCGCTTAGGGGCGGGATCTTACTATAAATGGATTGATAATGATTTCTCGACATCGGCCACAACGGCCCAGCAAGGCAAAGAGTCCGCCGGATTCTTTGCGACATATGACATCGCCGATAATACACGATTAACGGCAAAATACGACATCCAAAAATTATTAGACGACGGGAATCTGCAAACACAAGCGCAGGTCGGTGCCACAAAAACAGCCACGACATTATTACAATTGGTCCATGAAATGAAAAAGTTGCGGTTAACGGCCGAATATAATAAGCAGCAAGTCACCGAGAAGAAAGATCAATTTGTTTCCGCCACGAACACCGAAAGCGACCTTGTGGCCATGCGTGCCGATTATGATGTGAATGATAAACTCACCGTGTCTGTAGCCCAGCAAATGGCGTTGACCGGTGAGGCCAACAGCCAAACGACACTGGGGGTCACGGCCAAGCCGACGGACAAGTTGACAGTGAAGGCGGAGGAAACGGTCGGAACTCAGGGGGCTGCGACCAAAGTGGGCGTGGCCGCCGCCATGAATGAGCGCGTAACATTGACGGGTGAATACGCGATTGCCACCGACGGAACGCAAAGTATCAGCAATACGGGAACGATCGGAGCACAAACGAAGATCAATGAACAAACAGAGTTGCATACTTCTATCGGGATGGCCCAAGGGGCGGATGTCGGGAATACGACGACGGTGACCGTCGGAGGAACATCGGCTGTGGGCCAGGAGACGCAACTGTCCAGCGACGTGGCTGTTTCCCAGTCAGCGGAAGGCCAGTCCTCGACAGTCACGATAGGAGGAACATCCCAAGTCGATGAACAAACAAAAGCGTCTTCGCAGATCGCTGTCACGGACTCGGCGTTAGACGGCAAATCGACATCCTATACAGTCGGGACCGTCAAGAAAATTAATGACGCGATTGAATTGGCGTCAACGAAAACATTCGGCACATCCGCGGAGGGACGAACAACAAGCGATACCTACAGCCTTATTAAAGAAAAAGATGGAAAGAAATTGGAAGGATCATTGTCGAGGAAATTGACGGATGGTGACAATTCGATTTCGGCATCGAATATCTTCGGCCTCTCCGGTGATATAACCGATCAATGGGCCGTGACGGGAAGCTATGAGCGCGGGAACATCCAGAATTTGGATGGAACCCGAACGGCAAGAGATGCCTTTGCATTTGGCGCCGGATATGTCGACAAAAATGAAGAGACAGGAAAGTCATTGCAAGGGTCAACAAAATTAGAATACCGCGCGGATCAGGGTGATGCGGACAAACGTCAATACCTCTTGTATGGCGCGCTTGAAGGAAAGGTGACCCCGGAGCTGAGCGTGTTTGGCCACGCGGAATATTCGCAGACACAAAATATCACGTTAGATACCGAGGATGCTCAATATAAGGAAATGGCCATCGGAGCCGCTTATCGTCCCATCTATCATGATCGATTAAATATTCTGGGCCGTTACACGTACTTGGAAGACAAATCTCCTGCCGGTCAAATCGATGCTTCGGAAACAGGGATCGATGAGGAAAGAGCGCATGTCTTTTCGACAGAAGCTGTTTATGATCTAACGGAAAAATGGCAACTATCAGAAAAATTCGCTTACCGTATTGCCGAGGAGAAAGTGACGGGCTTTAGCTTCGTGAAGACCCATACATGGCTCATGATTCATCGCTTAAATTACAACATCGACAGGGATTGGACGCTGGGAGGCGAATTTAGGACATTAACCCAAGAAGAAGCTGAAGACGCCAAGCGCGGGTTCCTTATTGAAGCGGCCCGGCGCTTAGGCGGATATGCCCAACTCGGGGTCGGATATAATTTTACTGATTTCGCCGATGATTTGACCCAGTTGAGTTATACGGCGCAAGGGCCCTTTATCCGGTTAACCGGCAAGTTTTATGACCGTACCCCTGAAGAAATTGAACGAGCGAAAGAACGTTGGTTAGAAGAAAAAATTGTTCATTGGTCATGGGCCATCGTTCAGGATGAGTTGGCCAAAACACACAGTCCTATTCTAGGACACAGCCCCATTCTAGGAGAATTGAACGAATACTTTGTTTTGGCCCAGCAGGCTCATGATCAAGGAAAGATTGAAGAATCCCATAAGATCTATAAAGATATCATTATGGCCGGGAGGATGATGGTTGAAGAAGCCGCGGAATATATCCGTGGGAGAGTCTACTACGAAGAAAAACTCAAAAGTATGTATGAATTGGCCGATCAATATTTTAAGAGCGGGCAATATGAGAATGCGAAGAAAATATTAGAGAAAATCCTAGAAGAACTTCAATCAGGCATGGTAAAATCAACAAAACAATAATATATACAAATTATATCTATTAATACTTCTATATATAAAATGAATTTTAAAATCCTGCGCCTTGGCTGGGGAGCGTTGCTCGTCATTGCCTTTTTTTTGTCTCCCGCTTTTGCCGGCCATCAGACAGAAGGCCCTGCCCCCGCATCTCCGACGCTGAAAGAACAAAAAAAGAAAGAAGGATACATCGTTAACCTTAAAGATCTTATTAATAAATCGAAAGAAAAGATCGGGAAGGTTGACGAAAAAATCAAAGAGCAGCAACGGCGTCAGCGGAACCTTGAAAGAGAAGAAAAAGCCCGCCAATACTATGAAAAGGCCATGCAGCTTTATGAAGAAGGCAAATATGATAAAGCCAGGGAATTGTGGGATAAGGCCATCAAGATTACCGAGCATCCCGAGATGAAAGACTACATCCGGGAAAGTGCGCATCGCTCCAAAAAACAAGAAGATGCTTTGCGCAAGGAAGAAGAGTTGCGTCTCCAGCGCCTAGAAGTTGAACGGGGGTATAGTGCTAAAGAAGTCGAAGATAAATATCAGGAAGGAGTTTCTTTGTTTAAGCAGAATAAATTCCTTGCATCCCAAAATTCTTTTGAAGAAGTTGAGGACATGTTCCCGGATCACAAAGCCACGCGCAGTTATTTGATGATCATCGATCAAAATATCCGTGAAGAGCAACAACGCCTGATCGATGAAAAATTACGGGAAGAAGCGATTGCTCAACGGGAGGCAAAAGACGAATGGAAAAAAGAGCTTGAGCAAAAGGAAAAGGAACGCCAAGAACAATTGAAAGCTCAAGCGGAGAAATTATATCAAGAAGCAGTTAGGCTCTATAAAGCAAGAAATTTTGAAGAGGCCAAGAAAAAATTCAAAGAAATTGAATGGATCATGCCAAACTACAAATTGGCTGTTTACTATTTGGCGCGTATCGAAAAGGGATTGGTTGACCAAAATATTGCCGAGGAAAAAGAGATTGCTCAGGAGCAAGCCGCTGCGGAAGAAAAAGAGATCATGGCTCGGCCAACGGCGGAAGACAAAGAAAAATTAAAGAAGAAAGAAGAACAGCTTGTCGTGGATCGGATGAAGGAAGAGGCGGATTTTGTTTATCATATTGCCGTTTCACTCTATGAAGAAAAACTTTATAAAGAAGCCAACGAAAGATTCCAAGAAGCTCAAACATTGTATCCTCATTATAAGGCGGCCGATAAATATTTATCTCGCATTAAACATGAATTGCAACGGCAATCTCGTGAAGAACAGAAAAAGCAGCAGGCCCACGCGCAGAGAATGGAACAACAGCAGCTCGCCAGCCTGCAGGCCCAAGATGCCGAGCGTCTCAAAAAAGAGCAAAAAAAGAAGGAAAAACAAAAGCAAGACATCGAGTCCCTTTATCAAGAAGGGTTCTCTTCGTTTAACGCCAAGGATTATCCTCAGGCCCAAGATCAGTTTGCTCAAGTCCTTGAGCAGGATCCCAACCATCGGCCAGCCCATAAGTATTTGAAAAAGGTGGAGAAAATATTATCGGAAGAACAAAAAGAAAAAGAGATTCAAGAAGCCAAACGATCGCCTAAGATAGAAACGCCAGAGCAAGCCGTTACGGATATCGTCGTCAAGCAAGCGATTGAAGAGCGGCAAAAACAATTGATGCAAGAGGCGGACGTGAAATACAAAGAAGCTTTGTCTCTTTTAAAAGATCGAAATTACGTTGTGGCTAAAAGAAAATTGATCCAGGTTGAGGCCATTTATCCGGGATATAAGGAAACCGAAAATTATTTAAGCCGTATCGATGAAGATATTCAGAAAAACAGTATCCAGAAGGGTCGTCCACAAAAACGCGGTCTTAAGGAAAGCACTACCCCGGGAAGAAGTGAAATTGTTAATGTTCCTTCTGCCGCCGAACGCCCAAAAGCTAAAGCCAAATTTGTTCCCCCAAGTCCAGCTTTAGGCACTGCCAACCCGATATTGGGCAAAGAAACCCAGAAACAGGAAGAATTAAAACATTTATATGCCCAAGCTGTCAATTTATATAAAACCAAACAATATCTTTCCGCTCAAGAAGTTTTTGAGGCGATCGAACATCAATCCCCTCGCTATCAATCAACGAGAAGTTATTTAGAAAAGATCGGAAGGAAGTTAGAAGAGAAAGAGAATCGAGAGAGACAGGCCATCGAGCATGCCGCCCGCACTCAGGCTGCGGAGAGCCAGGAACTTGCTGTTCCTTCATCCGTAGGAATTTTGCCGGCAAGCCAACCGGCCGAAGAGAAAGGCCGTGAAGCTAAATTAAAGAAAGAGGCAAGGGATCGGGCTGTTTTATTAAAGGCCGAGAGCGAAAAATTAAGGAAAATTGAGCGAGAAAGACAAAAAGAAATTGAGCGTAAATTACGTGAAGAAGAATTAGCCCGTAAAAAAGAAGAAAAATTGCGGCTTGACCAGGAAAGGATCATTGCCAAGGAGTTGGCCGGTGGATATCGCAAGGAACGTTTATCCCGGGAACAGGCTGAAAAAGAAGCGCAACAGCTTGCGGCAAAGAAACAAAAAGAATTAGAGCAGACGATCCGACAAAAACAGATTGACAGTCAAAGCGCCCAAGAACAACAACGAAAGCAAGCAAAGCAAATAGAGTTGGCTAAACAGCAAGTGACTGAGAAAGAGGAAGAGCATAAGTCCAAAATTGTGCAGCAGCAAGAAATCAAGCGCCTTAAAAAAGAAATCGCACAACTCTATCGTGAGGCCATCGCTTTTTATCAGAAAGAGAATATGCACCAGGCGAATGAAAGATTTAATGAGGTTGACATGCTGCTGTCGAGTGGCCAGTTGCCTAACGATTATTTAGCTGAATGGAGAGAAAGGCTCAATAAGGATAAGGAGAAGATCGGCCGTCATTTAAAAACCAAAAAAGAAAAAGAAGAGATTGCTGAGCGCAAACAAAAGGAAAAATGGGACAAAGAGAAAGCAGCGCTAGAACAACGTAAAAAAGATCAAGAATTCACCAAGATGAAAGGTGAAGTGAATCGCACGTACGAAGAAGCACTTTCATTATACCGGCAAAATAAAATAGAAGAATCTAAAGAGCAGTTCAAACGATTTGAAGATATGCTGGCGCAAAATAATTTTCCGGATAGTTATCGACGAGAAATGCGCGAGCGCTTGAACCGAGATCAAGAAAAAATGAAGCAAAAAATTAAGGAAGATTCGGCCAACGCCGCCAAGGCCGCCTTGAGGGAAGCCCCGGGGAAAGGCATGCCCTCTTTAGGCAAAAAGCAAACAGAAGAAATCCAAGCCTTAGAAAAGAAAATCCGAATTGAGCAAGAAAAATTGAATAAAGAGAAACAAAGATTTGACGTTACGCTCAACGCGGAAGAACAAAAAACAAAAGAACAGAAGGAAACTGCTCAACCCGAAAGGGCGCAAGGCATTGTCATTTCTCCCAAACAGCCCGCAAAGAAAAATTTGAACAAAGAAGATGCAAATCGTTTAGATAAGAACAAAAGCGAAGAAGTGGCTAAGATTGTCCGGGAACGCCAGAAAGAATTAAGCCGGCAACGTGAGCGGATCAGAAAAGAATTCCAAGAGAAGATTGAACGGTTGTATCGAGCGGCCGTGGAATTGCACCGGTCGGGGGCTCATGATCAGGCGCGGCGGATATTTAAGGAAATCCAAACAATGTCCCCAGGATATAAAAAAACAGAAAAGTATTTGGCAAAAATAGATTCAGCCCCCGCGGGATCTGCGCAAGGGAAGGGGCAGAAGTCTTCTTCTCTCCAGGCCGTTGTTGCCGAACATCCACATGAACAAACAACAAATGGCCCTTCTCGGTCAAAAGTTATTTCGCAAAATCTTGATTTGATTGAACACAAACCTTAAAATCCTTCTCAATAAAAATAATCTGTGTTAATGCCGCAATGGTTTCTTTAATATTTATTTTTATTTGATCGAGGCGTGTTGATGACGGAAAAGAAATTTCAAAATCGGTTGAGCGGCGAAAAGAGTCCTTATTTATTGCAACACGCCAATAATCCCGTTGATTGGTTCCCTTGGGGTGAAGAGGCTTTTGCCAGGGCCAAGAACGAAAACAAACCCATTTTTTTGTCCATTGGCTATTCGACATGTCACTGGTGCCATGTCATGGAAGAAGAGTCCTTTGAGAATGCCCAGTTGGCCCAACTCATAAATCAATATTTTATCCCGATTAAAGTGGATCGCGAAGAGCGGCCGGACATCGACGGTGTTTATATGAGCGCTGTGATGGCGATGACTGGCCAAGGGGGGTGGCCTTTAACGGTCATCCTAACTCCCGATCAAAAACCGTTTTTTGGGGGGACATATTTCCCCCCCCTTGCCAAACGGGGAAACCAAGGATTGGGGGATGCCCTCACGTCTGTCCATCAAATGTGGGAGAATAACCGCGAACGGATTATGGAGTCGAGCGTTTCCATCACCGAAATTCTTCAAGAACAGCAAAATCAGCCTATCGGTTCAGAAACATTCAATGACCATGTCCTCCACCGGGCTTATGAAGAATACGCCCGCAATTATGATCCCCGGTACGCAGGGTTTGGGATTGCCCCCAAATTCCCAGCGAGCCACAATCTTTCTTTTTTATTGCGTTATCATCAACGGACAGGCCAGCGACAGGCGCTAGAGATGGTTGAACAGACATTGACCGCGATGGCCCGAGGGGGGATTTATGATCACCTGGGCGGAGGGTTCCATCGTTACGCGACCGACCAGCAATGGCAAATCCCGCATTTTGAAAAAATGCTTTATGACCAGGCGTTGCTCGGCCGAACGTATTGTGAGGCCTATCAGGCCACTAAAAAGGATTTTTATGCGCGAATCGCGCGCGCGATTTTTGATTATGTGCTAACCCAAATGCAATATCCTTTAGGAGGGTTTTATTCCGCCGAAGATGCGGACAGCCTCGACCCGGATAATCCCACGCATAAAAAAGAAGGGGCTTTTTATGCCTGGCGGGATGAAGAGATTCATCAAGAGTTGAGCCAGGAGGAGGCCGCCTTATTTGGTTACGTTTATGGGATTAAGAAAGAAGGCAATGCCCGTCAAGATCCTCACGGGGAATTTACCGGAAAAAATATTATTGATCAAGAGCATGACGAAGAAGAGGCAGCTCAACATTTCCAAAAATCCATTGTCGAGGTAAAAGAAATGTTGGCTCAGGCCAGGCAGAAATTATGGCGTACTCGCCAACAACGCCCCCGGCCGCATTTAGATGATAAAATTCTCGTCGATTGGAATGGCCTGATGATCGCAAGCCTGGCATTTGGGGCGTGTGTCTTGAATGAACCTCGTTACCGGGAAGCTGCCGAAAGGGCGGTGCGGTTTATTGAGGGTCGCTTAGTCACTAACGAGGGAAGATTGATCCATCGTTTTCGCGACGGCGAAGCTGCGATCCCCGGGACATTAGATGACTACGCGTTTCTGATCGCGGCGCTTTTGGACCTTTATGAAGGAACTTTTGAGATTCGTTATCTGCGATGGGCCCACGATTTGACCGAAATCATGGTTCGATTGTTTTGGGATGAAGAGAAGGGCGGGTTTTATGTGACAGCCCGGGACGGGGAAACACTCCTTTTCCGTCAAAAAGAAATTTATGATGGGGCCATTCCGTCGGGAAACTCCGTGGCCGCTTTCAATTTGGCCCGTTTGGCCGACTTTACATCCAATCAAGAATGGGCAGCAATGGTTGAAAAAATATTCAAGGCGTTTAGTGCAACGATCAACCAGCATCCTAGCGCGTATGCGCAGATGCTGATTGCCTGTGATTTTCTGTTAGGGCCTTCGGCGCAAATCGTCGTCGCTGGATTCCTAAGCGACCCGCTGACGACGAAGATGTTCGCGGGAGTTTATCAGCGTTTTCTTCCGCGCAAGGTCGTTATTCACCGGCCGGCGGACGAAGCATCGGCCCAAGAAACAATTTCTCTCATCCCTTATGTTCAACAACAACAAGCGATCAAGGGGCAGCCCGCAGGGTACATTTGCGCAAACCATGTTTGCCGCCTTCCCGCTACCGATCTTGTCCAATTTACCGCCCAACTTGACGCGATGAAATGAGGAATCTTATGAAAATATTCAAGGTGATGTTGAGCATTGTTCTTGTCGTTTTTGTCCTTGCTTTTGTAGGGCTCGGGATTTTCTTAAAGGCATTTAATCTGAATCAATATAAGGATCAAATTGCGCAAAAAATCAGCGAAGCGTTGCATCGCCCGATGGGCATTGAGAATTTAAGCCTTGAGTTCTCCTGGAAACAAGGCATCGCGTTGGAGGTGAAAGGGGTCTCGATTAAAGAAGATCCGGCGTTCGCGCCGGCTCTCGGGTTCGAATCCCGGCCTCTTTCGGGGGAGGGAACATTGGCCACCATTGAGTCCGTTCATTTATTTGTTGATGTGGCGGCCCTGTTCAACGAGCGGCGTTTTGTCATTTCTCAAGTTGAGGTAGTGTCTCCGCAGTTAACGATCATCCGTAATCCCGACGGGGAATTAAACGTTCAACGCTTAGTTGCTGCTTCGCAAAATGTCCCTCCCGCGCCGCCGACTGAACAAAACAGCGCCAATGCCCCACCGGCGAATCAACATTCTCCCAGCTCTAAAACGCCGACGATGGATCAATTTGCTTTATCCATTGAAGCGCTGCGTATCAATAACGGGAAAATCCTCTTCATCGATAAATCCCAGGTGCCGCCCCTGAATCTGGGGATGGAACAATTGAATGTTGAAATCCAGCATTTTTCGTTAGATAAACCGTTCCTCTTTAATTTCGATGGGTCTGTCTTGGCGCAACAAAAAAATTGTCAAGGGAAGGGAACCGGCCAGGTGGACGCTGCCCAGGGCCAACTGCGTTTAGACGATACTCGTGTAAGCCTAGATTTTTCTTCGATGGATGTCTCGTTGCTGAAAGAATATTTTGAAGGGCCGATTGCGGGAGAAGCCAACTTGCATATTGCTCAAATGGTCGTTGGGAAAGAAGGGCTTATGGTTTTATCGGGGAAGGGAGAAGTGATCAACGGGAGAATCAAGCCAAAAAATTTTAAGTCTTCGATCGATCATATTGATGCGCAATGGGAAATGTCAGAAGCCGATTTAGCGCTCCAAGAATTATCGATGAATGTGGGGCCGGGGAAAGTGATCACGAAGGGCCGAAGTCAAGATTACCTGAAAACCAACAAATTTTCGTTCCATACGGATGTTGAAGATGTGTTCGTCGACCAAGTCGTTGATTTTAGCCAGCTTCCTATCAAATTCGAGGGCAAGTTAAACGGGAGCATGGATGTCCAAGGCGAAGGAATGGATCCCGCTAAAATGTTAAGCACGCTTAGCGGGCAAGGTCATTATGAAATCAACGAAGGGGTATTGCGCGGCATGAATATTTTGAAGCTTTTCCTGGAGAGTGTCAGTCAAATCGGCAATTTAGGGGAGAAGCTTCATGCGCAGCTTTCCGATTATTATAAAGAGAAATTAGCCCAAGAAGATACAGTGTTTGACCAAATCACCGCTGATGCCTACATCAAAGAGGGGATCATCTCCGTAACGCAAGCCCAGGCCAAAACCGCGGGATTTCATCTTCTGAGTCATGCTCAAATAGATTTAGCTCAAAATATTGACATGGATGCAAGCTTTTCCGTTGAAAAGGACTTGACCGACATGCTTGTCGCCGCCGCCGAACAATTTGCTTATATCGCTGATGAAAGCGGTCGCATCCGTGTGCCGGCAAAACACTATCACGGGCCGTTGGCTTCCTTAAAAGTCCAGCCGGATACCGATTATCTTCTCAAAACGGTTTTTAAAAATGCCGTTCAGCAGGATCTAAAGCAACTCCTGCGCAAGGCTTTAGATATTGAAGATGTCCCAGAAGGGCAACATTCAGGGAATCCTCAGCCCAATGAAGGATCAACCTCCGGACAGGACTCGTCCGCGGACTCGTCCGCGGACTCGCCTGCGGACTCGCCTGCGGGCTCGCCTGCGCAAGAAAATAAGGGAAACCCAGAGGACATTCTTCTGGAAAATGTCCTAGATATGATTTTTAAATAGGCGGAATTGTAAGCGGAATTTAGCTTGTTTTCTTATTTTTTTGCATATATAATGCACCTATTGAATTACAAAGAGGTTGGGTTAAAGTAACGACATAATAATGAAGATAATCAGCACAATGAAGAATAAAATTAAAACAGCTTAGTTCCGAGCTGTTTTTTTGTTTTAACCCCCGCCTTGCACCGTCCCTGCCGGGACGGCATGGGAGCGGGGCAGGGAGGGTTCGGCATATGGGGAATTCCGTAAAAGACGCGCGGCTAGAAGCAAGAAAAGAAATTCGCATTAAAGAAAAGAACCGCATTGCCTGGCACATTGAAAATAGCGAAGTCAAGGGTGTCGCCAAGATCCATAACTTAAGTACAGGCGGGATGCTGATCGAAACCAATTCTAGGTTTAAACCGGATCAAAATTGTATTTTTGCCTTTGATTCTGCCTTAGAGGACAAAGACAATTTTCTTCCGTCCAGTGGCCGGCTTGTTTGGTCAAAGCCTGCCAATGAAGCTCAGGACCGTTACTTGTGCGGTGTCCAGTTCCTGAATCCTTCGTCAGAAAAAATATCAAAAATCCGTCAGCGGATTGAAAAAGGAGTCAAGCGTTTGGGTAATTTACAACGGATGAACACGTTTTTTAGTATTGTTTTCATTCTCTCGATGATCGCGATGTTGGTTGTTCTGGGTGGATTGGTCAAAGGGATTTACCGTGATACGATTTCCTCCCACCATCGATTATTAGCGGCAGGCAACCAACAAGCGTCTGTCACACGTGCGTATCGGCAACTTTATAAGGATACCAAAGTAAAACTTGATGCGGTCACCGAAGAGTTAATTCTGACCAATAAGCTTTACAAAGAAACACAGGCCCTGTTCGCAGAGGTCAAACAAGAGTTGGAGGAAACGAAGGGAGTCCTCTTTGAAACCGCAGGGATGTTAGCTCAGGCGAAGGAAGAAAATGCTAAGTTAACAGAGAAAAACTCTCTGGAATTGGCCAAGTCGAATGATCGCATCGGGGAATTGGAAACGTTAAAGTCACAATTAACGGCAGAGATGCAATCATTAGAGGATCAAATTAAATATTATGAAGGGAATGTGAAGAATATTGATGAAGGGAAAGGCCTTGTTGCCACATTGCATGAGACCATGAAAACCGTGAAAACAAAAATGTCGGCTTTTCGTCAAGAAGCTTTTGCGGCACGCATTACAGCGGTCAAAGAGTATAATCGCCTTAAAAAAACGTTAGGCAACAACGGTTATTTGGTGAAGAATGGAGAGGCTGTCCGCATTAACATGAAGGAATACAATGCCGTTACGGTTGATTCTGTGATCAAGGGGACCACGCCGCGAAAGTCAGGTGTGGGCAATATCGACGTAACATTTTTTTAAGTTCCCCAACCTCCCCTTTATTGACTAAACATATCTGTGTTTTCAAAAAGATGAATGTCCCGTGGCTATTCAATGATGGACTGCCTGATTGATGAGGCGCCATTTTAGGAAAATCCTTAAGACCCAGGCTTGTCTTTCCCTCGAGCCAGGCCAATCGATTCCTTACCTTTTAACAAAATCTTCAAAACGTAAGTCTTTGGTCATCAGTATTAATGAGCAAGGCCATCTAGGCGTTTATGCTCCTTTTTTTCTCTCCCAGGAGAAAATTCAGCAATTCCTCACTGATAAAACAAGTTGGATCAAACGTAAAATTCAGGAAATCGAATCTAATCAAAGGGTCATTCAGGCAAAAAAGTTTGAAGACGGGGCTAATTTTTATTTTTTAGGGCACAAGTATCCTTTATCCTTTGAAGCATCCGTGAGTAAACGTTGTCGAATCCATTTTGAGGGCCATCAATGGAAAGTCTCGCTTCCGGGCCATTTAACGCCCGCCGAAAGACACCAGCAGATTAAACATAAACTGATCAAATGGTACCGTCACCAGGCTGTCGAAGTTTTTGGAGGACGGCTGCCTCTTCATGCCGATCGAATGGGAGTTCAGCCACGGAAGATGGCCATTCGCTCTCAAAAACGGCTGTGGGGGAACTGTCACTATTCCACCCAAACGATTTATTTCAATTGGCAGGTTGTCATGGCCCCCTTAGAGGTGATTGATTATGTCATGGTGCATGAGCTATGCCATTTGATGGTCCCTAATCATTCAAAACGGTTTTGGAACAAAGTCAAAACGTATTATCCTAACCATAAAGATTGCCAAGGATGGCTGAAAAGCCATACCATGGACTTGATGCTGCCTTTATGATTCTTCACGTCAAAGTTATTCCTGGCGCCAAGAAGACGCTGGTCAAGCAAGAAGGCGAGATCTGGAAAGTTTATCTGCCTCAACCAGCACTGGAGGGCAAGGCCAATAAGGCATTGGTGGATGTGTTAGCCGAATTTTTCGGCGTTCGAAAAAATCAGATAGAGATTATAAAAGGATTGAAATCGCGCGTAAAAACTATTAATATAGATACTATTTAATAAACCCTTTTAATCCCACATTGGCCCTTTGGAAGGGTTAAGTGTGGGATAAAATTTTGCTGTCAGGCCTAGCAGGGAGGAACCTATGTCATTAGATGATCAAATCACTCAAGATTATATTACGGCCATGAAAAGTAGAGATCCGCTCAAATCAGGCACGATCAATTTCTTGAGGGCCCAGTTAAAGAACGTTCGCATTGAGAAAAAAATTGAGAAATTGGAAGATAACGATGTGATTGCTGTCATCAAAAAACAAATTAAGCAACGCCAGGATTCCATCGACCAATTCCGTCAGGGCAACCGCCTGGATCTCGTGCAAAAAGAAGAGGCCGAGTTGGCTCTTTTAAAAGGGTATTTGCCGCAGGAATTAGAGGCTTCCCAATTACAGGCGATCGTTCAAGCGGCCATCCAAGAGACGCAGGCGACTTCGGTCAAAGACATGGGCAAAGTCATGAAGGCTGTCTTGGATAAAGTCGGCGGTCGTGCCGACAGCAAGACAGTCAGCGAATTAGTGAAAACATCGTTAGCGAAGGGTTAAATCAACAATGTTCGGTCAAACGAGAAAACACATTGCCGTATCCCTTGTCATCATCTTGGGATTGATCGCCTTCTTTCAGTGGGCTTCGCCGCGCTATGTTCCACCGATTCTCGCGTATCATCATGTCCGGGAGGGCGCCTTGCCTTCGGACAGGGAAACAGTCAGCCCTCAAGATTTTGAAAAACAAATGGCGTACATCCACCAACATGGGTATCGGGTGTTGAGGTTGGAGGAACTCGCCGCCATGATTGAACAAAATAAGCCTTTCCCGCGCCATAGTGTCGTTTTAACATTCGATGACGGATACGAAGATAATTATCACTTCGCCTATCCGATTCTTCAAAAATACGGATTTCCCGCGACCATTTTTATGATATCGGATGTCGTAGGAACTTCAGGGTTTTTGACTTGGGACCAAACAAAAGAAATGCTTTCCCGGGGGATAACCGTTGGGGCCCATACGCGTCGTCATCGATATCTGCCCGACTTAACGCCGGAAGAACAATCTGATGAAATTGAGGGGAGTAAGCGTATTTTGGGGAAAGCATTAGGCCAACCGATTGAATTTTTTGCTTATCCTGTGGGCGGATTTAATGAGACAATCCAGGCGTTAGTTAAAAGGGCCGGGTATCGTGCGGCCTGTACGACAAATCGAGGACGAGATAAACGTAATCGCAATGTCTGGGAATTGAATCGGATCAGCATGCGTTCAAATAATACACAATCGCTTGTTTTATGGGCCAAGTTGTCGGGTTATTATAATTTATTTAGAAAATCAAGAAATCCTTACTAAGGGCGAGATAGGAAGAAATGGAATGAGTGGAACAAAAGGACACAGTGATCACGTGAAATATCATTTGGATGCCAAGGGATGTTTCGCCATCGATGATTACAATCACAGCAAAGCGTTTAGTAATTTTTTCCCGGGGATCGCCGGGTTGTGGGGGATTCCGATGTGGGTTTTTTATGTCAACCGCGGGCAAGCCATCAGCAGCTTCGGGGTTGAATCGAAAGATAAGGCATTCCTTGAGTTCCAGCCTGCCAATAAAGCTTATCGTTTAACGCCCCTCCAGGGGTTTCGGACATTGATTAAAGGGAAAAAAGCCAATAAGGAATTTTATTGGGAGCCCTTTCAAATCAACCTGCTAGGGACTCAATACAAAAAACAACAACGCATGTTGATCACGTCCCATGACCTTACGCTCGAAGAAATCAATGTTGATTTGGGGATTTATATCAGCGTCAATTATTTTACCCTTCCGGATGAACCTTACGCCGCTTTAGTGCGGAATCTCACCATTAGAAACTTAGGAAAAACATCATGTGATTTGGAGATCATGGACGGCTTGCCTGTCATCATTCCTTTCGGCCTCACCGATGGGATCGTCAAGAATATGTCACGAACCGTCGAGGCGTGGGTCAAAGTCAGCCATGTGGAGGAAAAGATCCCTTATTATCGGCTTAATGTTGAGGTCTCAGATAAGCCTCAGGTCACTCATATCAAGAAAGGAAATTTCTTTTTTAGCTTTCTGCGCCAAGCTCGAGGCAAACAATTGTTGCCTCCCTTAATCGACCCTGCTCATATTTTCGCTCAAGCCCATGATTTTGCAGTCCCTCAGGCCTTTTTAGAAAAGACATTTAAGATGCCGACTCGGCAGTTTTTCAGCAATCGGATGCCCTCAGCGATGAGTTACGCCCGATTTGTGTTAAAGGCGAAGGCTGAAGAGAAGATTACGTCACTGTTTGGCCATGCCTCGGAAGAAGAGGAGCTTAAAGGGATTGCCGAACAGGCTCTCCAAAATGATTTGATGGATAAAAAAGCCCTTCGCAATAAAGATCTTGTTTCGGAAATCAAGAATCATTCATTGACCGTCAGTTCCTCCAAAGAGTTTAACCTTTATGCTCAACAAACATTCCTGGATAACATTTTAAGAGGGGGGATCCCTGTTTCGCTCAATACCGGCGACGGGGTTGTCACCCTGAATGTGTATAGCCGTAAACACGGAGATCCGGAGAGGGATTATAATTACTTTGTTGTTGCCCCAACATTTTATTCGCAGGGCAACGGTAATTACCGCGACGTGAATCAAAATCGCCGCAACGATGTTTGGTTTAACACCGATGTCATGGACCATCATGTCATTAGTTTCTTGAATCTTGTTCAAGCCGATGGGTACAATCCTCTGATTGTCAAAGGCACCACATTTACCGTTGAACATTCGCAGAAATTAAATTCCATCCTTAGGGATTCTTTTGCCGGCTCTGATATTCCCTTGATCAAAGATTTCCTGAAAAACAGTTTTCTCCCCGGGGGGCTATGGGATTTTATGGCCCAACGAAAGATCACCGTTAAAATCCCTCCTAAGGAGTTTCTTGGCCGGTTGCTGGAAATTTGTCATAAACAAGAGTTGGCCGAGCATGGGGAAGGGTTTTGGACAGATCATTGGACATACAATCTCGATTTGATTGAAAGCTATCTTGAGATCTATCCTGAGAATCTCAAAAATCTGTTGTTGGAAAAGAACGTGTTTAGTTTTTATCATAACGGACATTATGTATTGCCTCGGGATCAACGTTACATTTTTACGGAAAAAGGTGTGCGCCAATATCAATCCGTCATGCACGATCCAAAAGCCGCTAAGCCCATTCACCATAAACTCAAAACAAAGCATGGCGAAGGCGGTGTCTACCAAACGCATTTGACCGCTAAGCTGCTTTGTTTGATTGCCAATAAGGTTGCTTCGTTGGATCCCAGCGGCATTGGGATTGAAATGGAAGCGGACAAGCCGAATTGGTACGACGCCTTAAATGGATTGCCCGGGCTTTTAGGCTCCTCCATTAACGAGACATTCGAATTAAAACGGTTAAGCATCTTTTTAGAGGAATCCTTAAAGCAGCTGTCCCTGACGGAAAGTACGAAGATTCCCCTCTTTGAAGAACTGGCCGCATTGATCGTAGATCTAACTTCTTTATTAAATTCGGAAAGAGATCCCTTGGGATATTGGAACAAATCCAATGATTTGAAGGAAGATTATCGTCAGAAAATTCGCCATGGTGTCAGTGGAGAGGAAGCGTCTTTATCTTTAGGCGAAATTAAAAATTTTCTGCAGGCGGTGATCGCGAAGACGGATCAGGCGATCAGTTTGGCCAAGAACGAACAAGGGTCCCTGGCCACTTATTTCTTCCATGAAGTGGCCCAATACGATGTCATTGACTGTAAACAAGCGCACGGCCCCACATTTGTCCGTCCGCGTAAATTTGTGAAAAGGACGTTACCCTTATTTTTGGAAGGATATGTCCATGCCTTGAGAGTCGAGCCCAAACAGGACAAGTGCCGGGAGCTTTACCAGCAAGTTCGTCAAAGCGCACTGTTCGATAGAAAATTGAAAATGTATAAAGTGAATGAAGACCTCTCGGGGCAAAGTGAAGAGATTGGCCGGACAAAGATATTCCCTCGAGGTTGGTTGGAAAATGAATCGATCTGGCTGCATATGGAATACAAGTTTTTCTTGGAACTTCTCCGCCGAGGATTATATGATGAATTTTATGAAAATTTCAATCACGCATTGATTCCTTTTCAAAAACCTCAGTGTTACGGCCGCAGCCCGCTGGAGAATTCTTCGTTTCTTGTCAGTAGCGCGCACGAAGATGATTCGTTGCACGGCCAAGGATTTGTGGCACGGTTGTCAGGGAGTACGGCGGAATTTTTGCATATCTGGTTGCGGATGAGCGTTGGCCCCAAGCCCTTTCATTTAAATACGAAGGGGGAAGTTTGTTTAACATTTGCTCCTGTTTTGGCCAAGGGGTTATTTACAACCCAATCTTCCGTTGTCGAATATTTTGATGCCGGAGGCGACAAACATAGCGTCGATCTCCCCGCCAATGTTTATGCGTTTAAATTTCTTGGGAATACGTTGGTTGTCTATCATAACCCTAAACGCAAAAATACGTTTGGGAGAAACAAGGCAACTGTTAAAGCCATTCATCTCACCTCAGCGCATAACCCCCAATCTGCCAAGATTTTTTCTTCCATCATCCCTGCATCTTACGCTCGTGATGTCCGGGAAAGAAAAGTCAAACAGATCGACATTTATCTCGAGTAATGAAAATGCTCAAATTTCTTTTTAGAAAGATTGATCTTAGTTTATTCTTGGGATTTTTTTTGGGTTTTTCTTGCCCGCTTTCTTTTGCCCAGCCTGATATTTCTTTGGAAGCGTCCTGTGCGCGAGTATTTCAAGAAACGCAGTTATGCCCCCCGGAAGGCTGCCGCCTCAGTCAAGACACATGTATCCCTAAGGATTGTCTGGAAATCTCCGCCGAACATTGTCCTTTACAAAGTTGTCGATTGTTAAAAGGGTGTGAAGGACAAGACGTGTGTTATTATCTGGCAGACATTGAAGAACCGACGTGTGGAACAATGGGATATGTCGGGCCCGTGGAATGCTGTGAGGGGCTCGTCAAACGTTGCGGGTCGGAATTTTTTGACGGAACATGCGATATGATCGGCAAGGATTCCATTTATAGTGTCCCTATTTGTATTGCCTGCGGGAACGGCATGTGTAACCAATTCGAGGATGGGTGTAATTGCCCGGAAGATTGCTAGCCGTGAATGAACTTGAGGATTTCCTGGGCGGCTCGTTGACTGGCTTTTTGTGTCCCAAAAGATTTTTTGATTGACCTTAACTCCGCTTTCATTTCATCCCTTCGCTTGTCATCCGTAAAAATGTCTTTGAGCGCCTTCGCCAGCCGTGGGGCCGTTGCCTGAAATTGAAGCAATTCCGGGACAACGCATTTACCGGCCATAATATTCACGAGGCTGATGCGGGGAATTTTGACAACATTTTTGCCAATCAACCATGTGACTAAAGACGTTTTATACACGACGACCATCGGCTTTTCGAGAAGTGCTGTTTCCAGCGTGGCTGTTCCCGAAGCGACCAGGCAAATATCACAGGCATTGATGCAGTCATATGTTTGGTTCTCAATGATTTTAATGGGAAGGCCGGAGGGCTGAATATATTGGTCTAAGAGTGTGCGATCAATGGTGGGCGCCTGCGGCAAAAGAAATTGCAATTGTGGGAATTCTTTGGAAAGAACAGAGGCTGTTTGTAGCATGACGGGAAGGAGGCGTTCGATTTCTCCTCGGCGGGAACCGGGGAGAAGCCCCAGGGTGAGTTTATCATCGTCAAGTCCGTTTGTTTCAAGGAATTCAGGTTTAGATGTTTCAACCTTCATCTGATCCATCAGGGGATGCCCCACAAATGTGACCGCGTAATCAAACTTCGCGTAAAAATCCTTCTCAAAAGGAAACACCACAAGCATTAGATCAACGTGCCTTTTGATGGCCGCCACGCGCTGTTCATTCCAGGCCCAGACTTTGGGGCTTATGTAGTAAATGACTTTAATTCCTAATGCCTTAATTTCTTTCGCCAACCGCAGGTTAAACCCGGGAAAATCGATGAGAATGACCGCTTGAGGGCGTTGTTCTTTGATTTTTTTTAGAAATGAATTAAAAACGTCTTTTAAGGTAAAATAATGTTTAATGACCTCGGTTACACCGATCATGGCCATTTTGGTTAAATCAGCTTCAATTTTAACCCCGGCTTTTTTCATCTGGATGCCCCCAATCCCTGAAAGCGTTAGATTGGGATCCAATGCATTGAGTTCTTGGGCCAGATAAGAGCCAAAGAGATCACCGGAAGCTTCTCCGGCTACCAGCATGATATGCGGTGAGGGATTGTTCATTATCGGAAGGGTGTTTATTTAGAACCCATTGAGATTGTTAGAGTTAGTAATTGAATAAATAAAAGGCACTATAACAAATCCCTCGACAAAAGTCAATGGATATGGTAATATCCTCGGCTATTATGAAAAATTATCTAAAATTACTGCAATTTGTCCGGCCCCATTGGAAATTATTTGCCATTTCTGTTTTTTTGATGCTTTTGGCGAGCCTTTTTGAGGGGTTCCAGTTGCCTATGCTGGTGCCGATGATCGATAACATTTTCAACGACAAAGATATCATTATCCCCCAGCAACTTCCCGCCTTTATTGCCGAACCTATTGGATACATCAATTCTCTTGATCGGATGGTGATTTTTAAGCTTTTCCCTTTTTGGGTCATTGCGCTCATGATTCTAAAGCACATCTTTACTTACTTTTATTCCTATTTCATGAGCGATATTTCCCAAAAGGTGATGCGCGATATCCGTGACAGTCTTTATGGGAAGATTCAACGGCTTTCGTTGGATTACTTTACGAAGAAGCGCACGGGCGAGCTCATGTCAAGGATTACCCACGACGTGAATATCATCGAAAATGCCGTTTCCTACGGGTTGATTGATTTGTTCCGCCAGAGTTTTATGATTGTCATTTATTTATTGATCGCGTTTGGGATCCATCCTAAAGCTGCGCTAGTCATCTTCGTTATTTTCCCTTTATTAGGATATCCGATGTATCGGATCGGCAAAGCCTTGAAGAAGATTGCCAAAGGCACCCAAGAAAAAATGGCCGATATTAATTCCATGCTGTTGGAAACCATTTCCGGTGTGCAATTGGTGAAGGCGTTTAATATGGAAAACAAAGAGACACAACGCTTTAAAAGCCAAAACGATACCTACTATAAATTTCGGATGAAGGGGGTCAAAAGAACGTTGTTGATTAACCCCATTACAGAGATCGTCGGGATGGCATGCGGATTGTCTATTTTCTTGTGGATGGGGTTGGATGTGATCAACAATCATCTTTCCTTAGGTATTTTCGTTTTGTTTTTCGGCTCAATCATGTCGATCATCAGCCCTATTAAGAAATTGGGCAATGTGAACGCGATTATGCAGCAAGCATTGTCCGCAACTCAGAGGATTTATGATGTTTTAGACGCGCCGATTACCGTTAGCGAGGATCCCAAAGCAAAAGCACTCCCGGAAATGTGTCGAGGGATTTCCTTGAACAACGTCACCTTTCAATATCATGAAGAATCGGGGCTCATTCTTAAAGAGATCAATTTAACAATCAACAAAGGAGAGTTGGTCGCTATCGTCGGGCCGACGGGGGCGGGGAAGACCACATTGGTGAATCTCATCTCGCGGTTTTATGATCCAACGACAGGCAGCGTGGACATCGATGGGACGGATGTTAAGACCCTGGCATTCGAATCGCTAAGACAACAAATTGGCATTGTTTCACAATCGACGATTTTGTTCCATGATACCGTGAAGGCCAATATTGCCTATGGTCACAGTCACGCTGATCAACCCAGCATTGAAGCGGCCGCTCGCAAAGCTTATGCGCATCATTTCATTGAACAAATGCCGTTAGGGTACAACACCGTCATCGGTGATCAAGGGATCCGGCTTTCGGGAGGAGAGAAACAACGCCTTTCGATTGCCCGGGCGATCCTTAAAAATCCGCCGATCCTCATTTTAGATGAGGCAACCTCCCAGCTGGACTCGGAATCGGAGAAATATATTCAGGAAGCTCTGGATGAGTTGATGAAAGGCCGGACCGTCATTGCCATCGCCCACCGCCTGTCGACCGTAACAAGGGCGGATAAAATTGTCGTTTTAGAGCATGGCCGGATGGTAGGGTTGGGCCGCCACGAAGAACTTTTGCGTACGTGCCCCTTGTATGAGCGTTTACATCGGATGCAGTTTTCAATATAATAATTAATACTATTAATTAGATTACCCTTAAAAATTAGTAGTTGCAAAAAAAAAGAATATTGGGTATACTACCACAACAAAATTAAGGTTAATCAACAATAATAGCGCAAGATTATGCTGACTAACATCAAGCTTAACAATTGCCTACTATTGAATAGCACCCGCCTTGCACCGTCCCTACCGGGACGGCATGGGAGCGGGGCAGGGAGGAGTGATGGTGGTGGATGATTTAATCAAAAAATTGCTGGAAGCCGGGGTCCATTTTGGGCATCAAACGAAACGCTGGAACCCCAAGATGAAACGCTTTATTTTCGGCGAGAGAAGCGGGATTTACATCATTGATCTGGAAAAGAGCGTTGAGCATTTGAATAAAGCCCGTGATTTTTTACGTGACGTCGCCGCTAAGGGCGGGAAAATCCTTTTTATTGGGACAAAAAAACAAGCTCAGCCGATCATTGAAGAAGAGGCCCAGAAATCGAATATGTTTTTTGTCAGTAATCGCTGGCCGGGCGGATTGTTAACGAATTTTCAGACCGTTAAGAAGTCCATTGGGCGGTTGAAAGCCATTGAAGAGATGCAGAGCAACGGCATTTGGGAGAATTTAAAGAAAAAAGAAACCAGTCAATTGACCAAAGAGCGAGAAAAGTTATTAAGAGATTTGGGGGGGATCCGGGAGATGCATCATGCTCCCGATGTTGTGTTTATTGTTGATCCTAAAAAAGAAGAAATTGCTGTCCGGGAATCCCGTAAATTAGGGATTCCCATCGTCGCCGTGGTTGATACCAATTGTGATCCTGATCTCATCGATTATCCTATCCCTGGCAATGACGATGCGCTTAAGTCGATTCGTCTGCTGACGTCATTGATTGCGGAGAGCATCATTGATGGAAGAAAAGAATTTATGACCAGCGAGACAGCTCGAAAATCTTCTCAATCTCAAAAAAACGAATCAATTCAAGAAGAAACAGCTAAGCCAGTCGAAGTTACTTCAGCGGAACAATCTTCGTAATTATTTAAATTTTAGAGAAAGGGTCGTTTCCATGGCAATTACGGCGAATGCTATTAAAGAACTGCGTGAGATGACGTCTTGCGGAGTGATTGAATGTAAAAAGGCGTTGGAAGAATCCAACGGCGATATTAAAAAAGCCAAAGAAATCCTGCGGCAACGAGGGTTGGAAATCGCGGCGAAAAAGGGAAGCCGCGAAGCGAAAGAAGGAAGAGTTGAGACCTACATTCATCCGGGGAATCGGATTGGTGTTTTGGTGGAAGTGAATTGTGAAACAGATTTCGTCGCTAAAAACGAAGATTTTTGCAAGTTCACCCGCGATGTTGCGTTGCACATTGCCGCGATGAATCCCAAATTCATTAAGCGCGAAGATGTCCCTCAGGAACTTCTTGCCAAACAAGAGAACGCCGCTAAATACATCGAAGAAGTGTGCTTGTTAGAACAGCCTTTCGTGAAAGATCCGAGCAAAACGATCAAGGACCGTTTATTGGAACTTGTCGCCAGCATCGGAGAAAATATCTATATCCAACGATTTATTCGTTATAAGGTCAATGACGTCGAGTAAAACAAAACCTGTCTACAAACGTATCCTCCTGAAGCTCAGCGGAGAAGCCCTGTTGGGAAACCAAGAGCATGGGATTGATGCTGAGACCTGCGCTTCTTTTGCCGAACAAATCAAAGAAGTCCATAGTTTAGGCGTTGATGTGGCCTTGGTTGTCGGTGGCGGGAATATTTTCCGAGGCCAAGTGGAATCGAAGCGTTTTGGGTTGGATCGTTCGGTCGCCGATTATATGGGGATGTTGGCAACGGTCCTTAACGGGTTGGCCCTTCAAAACGCGTTAGAACAAATTGGTCTTCCCACCCGTGTCATGACCGCTATTTCCATGTCGGCTATTGCCGAACCGTATATTCGCCGCAGGGCCCTGCGGCATTTGGAAAAGAGAAGAGTGGTTATTTTTGTCGCTGGCACCGGGAATCCTTATTTTACCACTGATACCGCGGCCGCTTTAAGAGCGAAGGAAATCAACGCGGATATTATTTTGAAAGCAACGAAAGTAGACGGCGTCTATACCGACGACCCCCTGCGTAATTCTTCCGCCAAAAAGTTTAAAAACCTTAAATTCATTGATGTCTTGAAAAAGAACCTGCGGTTCATGGATTCGACGGCGATTAGTTTGTGCATGGAAAATGATCTGCCCATTGTTATTTTTAATTTGGCTCAAAAAGGGAATATCAAAAAGGTTGTTTTAGGAGAAAAAATCGGAACGGTCATTCAATAGCGAGGATCTACCATGATATCCAAAGAAATTATTCAACAGACGGAAGTCAAGATGAAAAAGACGATTGAATCAGCCCGTCGAGAATTCTCGGAAGTGCGAACAGGGCGGGCCCATCCTGGCATTATTGAGGGGCTCCATGTCGATTATTTTGGGACGCCCACGATGATCAAACAATTAGGGACCATCGGAACGCCGGATCCACGCACCATCCTGATTCAACCGTGGGACCCGACGGTTATTCCCGAGATTGAAAAGGCGATCAATAATTCTAAATTAGGGCTCACGCCAAACAATGACGGCAAGTCGGTCCGCCTGTCGATTCCTCAGCTTTCGGAAGAACGCCGGGAAGAATTGAAGAAAATTGTTAAGGACATGGCGGAAAAGAGCCGCGTTTCATTGCGCACCATCCGACGGGATTCCAATGATCGGCTGAAAAAATTAGAATCGGAGAAAAAAGTTTCGCAAGATGAAGGATTTAAGGCACACGATGAGATCCAAAAAATAACGGATCGTTTTATTAAAGAAATCGATCAATTGCTGGAAGATAAAGGCAAAGCGTTGGTTGAACTTTAGATCTTGATAAGGATTTTAGACCCACTAGCTCATCTGGTAGAGCACAGCCCTTTTAAGGCTGGTGTGCCGCGTTCGAGTCGCGGGTGGGTCATTTGACTAGTGCTCAGAGATCGGTGGTCAGTGGTCAGAAATAAAATTTGAGTCAGTGTTGTGATTCGCGAAAGTTGCCCGGGTGTCTTAAAGAACTGATCACTGACCACTGAAAACTGATTTCGGGCGGATGGCGGAATGGTAGACGCGCTAGTCTTAGGAACTAGTGGGGAAACTCATGGAGGTTCGAGCCCTCTTCCGCCCATTAACGTCACACGTCAAAAGTCACAAGAAAAATAAGCTTTTAACTTGTGACATTTGACTTGTGTCTTGTGACATATAAAATAAAATTTGCGGCGGTAATTCAGTTGGCTAGAATGCCACCTTGCCAAGGTGGATGTCGTGGGTTCAAATCCCATCCGCCGCTTATATTTAGTGGGTTAAATTCAATGGCTCATAAGGAACTAACGTTAAACCCAGCACCTTTTAAAAGGGCTGGGTTTAATTATCGGGGCTTACCCTAGAGTCGACAATTGCGCACAGCTTAGATAAGAGGAGGATGTTGCATGAAGATTATGGAATTTTTAAATTCACAAGCGATTTCGGCCGACCTTCAAAGTAAGATGAAAGAAGAAGTCATTGCCGAATTGGTTGGCCTTCTGATTGACGCGGGGGCAATAGATAAAAAGCATAAAAATAAAATTTTAGAAGTCCTCATGGCCCGTGAGGCATTAGGATCAACGGCCATTGGGCAAGGGATTGCGATTCCGCATGGGAAAAGCGAATTCGTTAAAAAATTGGTCGGATGTTTAGGCATTTGTAGAAAGGGAATCGATTTTGATTCATTGGACGGCGAACCCGTATATATTTTCTTTCTTCTGATCGCGCCGATGGATTCTGTGGGGCCGCACCTTAAAGCCTTGGCCAGGATATCACGCCTGCTGAAAGATAAATATTTTCGCGAAAGTTTGAAGGCCAGTGAAGACAAAAAGATGTTGTTGAAATTGATCCAGCAAGAAGATGGGCATTTGGCCAAACTATAATTATGACCAAGAATTTTATCAAATGGTTTTATCCTGGGATCAAGATTAAGCGATGGCTGTTTACATCCTCCATCGGTGTTTTCGTCGTGGGGATCGGGTTTGTGTTGGCCAATCAACCCTATCGTTTTATCAGCACGCTGGGTGTCGTCTGGATTATCTGCGGGATTGTGATTATTGTTTTAGGTGTGGGGAAGATGATTGTGTCATTGTTGACTTTATTCCTTCCCGAAGGCGAACGAGATTTAGTGAATATTCTTTATAAACGAAGGTATTTGGAGCGTGGGCCCAAAATTGTGGCGATTGGCGGCGGGCATGGACTTTCGCATTTGATTTATTCGTTGAAGGAATACACCTCCAATATTACGGCGATTGTGACCGTCGCGGATAGTGGAGGATCTTCAGGACGCCTGCGGGAGGAATTTAATATCGTGGCCCCGGGCGACATCCGAAACTGCTTGGTGGCGTTAGCGGATGCTCCGGCATTGATGGGGGAGTTGTTTCAATTCCGTTTCTCAAAAGATTCCCAATTGCAAGGGCATAATTTTGGGAATTTGTTTTTAACGGCCATGGTGCAATTAACGGGTGGAGATTTTGAACGTGCGGTTAAGGAATCGAGCAATGTATTAGCAATCCGCGGGAAGGTTGTCCCCTCGACGGTTGAGAATGTCCATTTGGTGGCCGAATACATGGACGGAACGCAGACACAAGGGGAAGCCAAGATCCCAAATCCTAATACCCGGATCAAGCATCTATCCTTGACGCCTCAAGAGGTCAGGCCGACCCAAGACGCTTTAAAGGCGATTGATGAAGCGGATGTCATTATTCTGGGGCCGGGAAGTTTATACACGAGCGTCATTCCCAATTTGATTATCAATAAGATGAGTGAAGCGATCGCCCGATCCCAGGCGTTTAAGATTTATGTGTGTAATGTCATGACTCAAAACGGAGAGACAGATGGTTATTCGGCCAGTGATCATGTTTATGCCTTGGTTGAGCATTCAGACCCGAAGGTTTTAGACGTGTGCCTGATTAATAATGCGTCAGCGCCGCAAGAGGCATTGGTCCGTTATGAGCATGAAAATTCTTTCCCTGTTGCCGGGGACATTGAGAAGATCCGTGGAATGGGCTACAAAGTCGTTGCAACAGATTTGTTAGGCGTCACGGATTATGTTCGTCATGATTCGACGAAATTATTAAGGGCTCTGATTAAAATTATTGAAAGCAACAGGATTATTCGACGTTAAAACGATAGTGAGTTAATATGCGAAAAGTTACCCGGGAAATCACGATCAAAAACCCCCAGGGGCTTCATGCCCGTCCGGCAGCGATGTTCGTGCAGGTCGCCGCCAAGTATACTTCCAAAGTGACCCTTCAAAAAGGCGATGAAAAAGTCAATGGAAAATCCATCATGGGGATCCTGACATTAGGGGCCCAGAAAGATTGTCAAGTCATTCTTGATGTAGAAGGCCCGGATGCCGAACAAGCCGTTATGGAATTAGAAGAACTATTATTGAGGGATAATATCCAATGAAAGAATTCGTTTTAAAAGGAATTCCAGCGGCCCCGGGGATCGCCAGCGGGCAGGCGTTTATCTTAGACAAACAGGACTTTATTATTCCTGTTCGAGCGGTGATGAAGCAAGAAGTCCCCATTGAGATTGCGCGCTTTCAAGAAGCTCTCCTTAAAACCCGTCAAGAAATTGCCGAAATTCAAAATAAGATCAGCCGCAAAATGGATGGGAAGCATGCGCAAATTTTTGATGCTCATCAGTTGGTCTTGGAAGACCAAGCGTTCATTGACGAAGTCATCCAGCGCATTGAAAAGGACAAATTTTCGGCGGAATATACGTTTTCCGAAGTGTTAAAGAAATATGTGAAGATTTTTTCCAATATTAAAGATGAATATTTGCGTGACCGCGTCCATGACGTCAATGACGTGGGGAGGCGCGTTCTTAAAAACCTCATGGATGAATCAAAACTTCATGAGTTGGATAATTTGGAAGAAGAAATCATTATTATCGGCCATGATCTTTCGCCGTCCGATACCGCAAGTATGTACAACAAAAATATTCTGGCCTTTGCAACGGATGTCGGGGGAAGGACATCCCATACCGCCATTATGGCCAAATCGCTAGGAGTTCCGGCGGTGGTAGGGTTGAAAAATGCGACACTGCGCATCGAAAATAACAATTTTATTATTGTCGATGGCCGCCAAGGGTTGCTCATTGTTAATCCTACGGAAGAAACGCGACGGATTTATCAGGATGTCAAAAATCGGATCAAGGCTTTTCGTGATCGTTTCCAAGAAATCAAAGATCTCCCAACCCAAACGACGGATGGGAAGAGTGTCGTTTTAATGGCTAATTTGGAACTCCCTGAGGAGCTTCCGTCCATCCGTCAACATGGGGCCAGCGGGATTGGCCTTTACCGCACGGAATATTTTTATATGAATCGTGTTGATTTGCCTTCGGAGGAAGAACAATTCAAGGCCTATAAATATGTGGCCGAAGCCATGCATTCTTATCCTGTGACGATCCGTAGTTTGGATTTGGGCGGTGATAAATTTATTTCAAGTTTACAGATCCCCCGGGACATGTATTCTTTTTTGGGCTGGCGGGCCATTCGTTTTTGTTTGGAGCGCCCGGATATTTTTAAAACACAATTACGGGCGATTTTAAGGGCGTCGGTTTTTGGCAAAATACGCCTGATGTATCCAATGATTTCAGGCATTGATGAATTACGTCAAGCGAACGCCATCCTGGAAGAAGTAAAAATCAACTTAAAGGAAGAAAAGATTAAATTCGATGAGCAGATGCCTGTGGGCGTTATGATTGAGGTCCCTTCCGCCGCCTTGACTGCCGAAATTTTGGCTAAAGAAGCCGATTTTTTTAGTATCGGCACCAATGACCTGATTCAATACACGTTGGCCATTGATCGCGTGAATGAACATACCGACGAACTGTATCAGCCAGGACATCCTGCTGTTCTGCGTTTGATTAAGAACACGATCGACGCCGCTCATGCGCAAAAAATTCCTGTAGGGTTATGCGGGGAGATGTGCAGTGAACCCGTTTTGGCTTTTATTTTATTGGGCTTAGGGTTAGATGAGTTTAGTATGTCTTCCTTAAGTATTTTACAAATCAAAAAAATGATTCGTACCGTCAGTCTGCAGGACGCTAAAGATTTAGCCGAGAAAGTGTTGAGCTTATCGACGGGACAGGAAGTCGAAGAGATTGCCCGAGAACGCGTCAAGCAGTTGGCCCCCGAAGTCATCCAGTCCGATCAGAAAGAAACTCGTTCACATTGAGGGACTTGCAATGAAGGCCTTGATATTAGCAGCTGGATACGGAATACGTTTATACCCGTTGGTCAAAAATACGCCTAAAGCCTTGTTAGAGATACAGGGCTGGCCCCTCATTCATTATATTTGCGATAAACTCAATGGATTAAAGGGGCTAGATGAAACATTGATCGTTACCAATGATAAATTTTATACACATTTTGTGCAATGGGTTGAGCAACAAAAAAAGGACTGCTCTTTCAAGCTGACGGTGGTTAATGACGGGACCCTGACCCCCGAGACGCGATTAGGGTCCATTGGAGACATTGATTTTGTTTTGAAGCAAGGATTGGTTAAAGACGATCTGTTGGTCATTGGAGGCGATAACCTTTTTGATGAAAGCCTTCAGGGGTTTATCCAATCGGCCGGAAAGAATCCTTCTTCTGTCACGATAGGGCTTTTTGCCATTGACAGCTTAGAAGAGGCCAAGAAATTCGGAGTGGTGAAAACAGATGCAAAAGGCAAAATTACCTTATTTGAGGAAAAACCAGCAAATCCATCCTCAACATTGATTGCCATGTGTTTGTATTTTTTCCCTAAAAAAACCCTTGGTTTTATTTCCGATTATCTGGTAGAATCACAAAAGTCAGATCGCGCCGGAGACTACATTCAATGGTTACAGGAACATCATGGAGTGTATGGTTTTACATTCCACGGGGGATGGTTTGATATAGGAAGTATCGAATCCTACCAAGACGCACAAGCCAATTTTAAAGTGAATAAGCCTAAGGCAAAAAAAGGAGGGTTGAAGTGAAAGGGAAGCATTTTATTTCATCAGAATCGGTTGGCCGAGGACACCCAGACAAGGTTTGTGATCAAATATCCGATGCAGTGTTAGATGCGGTCATGAAAGAAGACCCAAAAGGAAGAGTGGCCTGTGAAACATTTATTTCTACCGGGCTGGTGATTGTCGGTGGAGAAATTACAACCAAAACATATATTGATATCCACAAATTGGTGCGGGGAGTTCTACTGGACATTGGGTATACACATCCGAAATATGGATTTGATGCCAAAACGTGTTCTATTTTAAGCGCGATCAATAGCCAGTCTCCGGATATTTCCCAAGGGGTTGATGCTGGCGGCGCCGGTGATCAAGGGATCATGTTCGGGTACGCTTGCGATGAAACTCCCGAGCTGATGCCTTTGCCGATTATGTTGGCCCACAAATTAGTCAGACGCGTTGAGGAAGTCCGTAAAACGGGTATTTTGAAATATTTGGGCCCGGATTGTAAAAGCCAGGTCACGATTGAATATTTTGACGACCGCCCTGTTCGTGTGGATGCTGTTGTGTTGGCCTGTCAGCATACCGAAGACATTCTTGATGAGACAGGAAAGAAGATTACGGCCAAAGCGCGTCAAGAAATTCTTGATGTTATTGCTAAACCTATCGTCGGTTATTTAACGGACAGCCAAACAAAATATTTTGTCAATGAGACGGGAAAGTTCGTCATGGGCGGGCCTCAGTCCGACACAGGAATGACCGGACGTAAGATTGTCGTCGACACTTATGGAGGCATCGTTTCGCACGGGGGTGGAGCTTTTTCTGGGAAAGACGCAACAAAAGTAGACCGTTCGGCAACGTACATGGCCCGTTATATCACGAAAAATATCGTGGCTGCTCAATTGGCCCGTAAATGTTTGGTCCAGCTTAGCTATGCCATCGGATATCCTGAACCGATCAGCATCATGGTTGATACTTACGGGACAAGCGATGTTCCTGATGAAAAATTAGTCGAACTGGTGCGCAAACATTTTGATTTGACGCCTCGAGGCATCATCAAAACATTGAATTTGTTGACCCCGATTTACCAGAAAACCGCCGCGTACGGTCATTTCGGACGAGAAGAATTCTCCTGGGAAAAGACCGATAAGGCTGTGACTCTGCGTAAAGAAGCTGAATCTTTGCTTGCCAAATCCGCAAGATAAAAGAATCTCACAAGATAATCCCTGAAGGATGGAGGAAGAATGAGTAAATCAGCTACTGCAATGCATGATTATAAAGTCAAAGATATTTCGTTGGCCGATTGGGGGCGCAAGGAAATTGAAATTGCCGAATCGGAAATGCCGGGGTTGATGGCTATTCGTCAAGAATTTGGCAAGCAGCAACCCTTAAAAGGGGCGCGGATTTCAGGATGCGTGCATATGACCATTCAATCCGCCGTCTTGATCGAGACCCTCGTTGAATTAGGCGCTCAAGTGCGATGGTCTTCGTGCAACATTTTTTCCACGCAAGATCATGCCGCGGCTGCCATCGCTGTTTCCGGGACCCCTGTGTTTGCCTGGAAAGGCGAAACGATCGATGAATTTAATTGGTGTATCGAACAGACGATTAAATGGCCGGATGGCAAGGGGCCCAATTTAGTCATTGATGACGGCGGCGATTTAACCACGATGCTTCATGAGCAATTCTCGCAGTTTTTGAAAGATATCCGCGGATTATCCGAAGAAACAACCACGGGCGTGCATCGTTTACATGAAATGGTGCGTAAAGGGACATTAAAAATTCCAGCCATCAATATTAATGATTCCGTCACCAAATCAAAATTCGATAATCTTTACGGTTGCCGGGAATCTCTTGTCGATGGGATTAAGCGCGCGACCGACGTCATGATTGCCGGAAAGATTTGTGTTGTTGCCGGATATGGAGATGTGGGCAAAGGATGCGTGCAAGCTTTTAAAGGATTAGGGGGGCGGATCATTGTCACGGAAATTGATCCAATTTGTGCCCTGCAGGCAGCGATGGAAGGCTACGAAGTCATGCGCATGGAGCAGGCGGCCAAAATAGGCGATATTTTTGTGACCGCCACAGGTTGCTGCGATATCATCCGCAGCGAGCATATGGATGCCATGAAAGATGGAGCAATCATCTGCAACATCGGGCACTTCGACGTAGAAATTGAAGTCGCTTATCTTAACGGCCGTAAAGATATTAAGAAAGTTGAGATTAAACCGCAAGTCGATCAGTATATTTATCCTAACGGCAAACGCTTGATTGTCTTAGCTGAAGGCCGGCTGGTGAATTTGGGTTGTGCCACGGGGCATCCGTCATTTGTCATGAGTAATTCTTTTACGAATCAAGTTTTAGCGCAAATGGAATTGTGGAAGAACTCCAGTCAATATGAAAATAAAGTTTATGTCCTCCCTAAATCATTGGATGAAAAAGTCGCGCAGCTCCATTTAGGGAAGCTGGGGGCCAAATTAGAAGCGCTGACGCAAAAACAAGCCGATTATCTATGCATTAAAAAGGAAGGCCCCTATAAACCCGACACTTACAGGTACTAACCATCGCGGCCAAGATAATTAAAATTAAGAAAATTGGTATTTTGACATCCGGAGGAGACGGCCCAGGCATGAATGCCGCCATCCGTGGCTGTGTCCGCGCGGGTCTAAAAGCCGGATTCGAGATTGACGGGATCATGCGTGGTTACGCAGGATTATTGAAGGAAGAAATTATTCCGTTAAATCATCGCTCCGTTTCGAATATTATTAGCCATGGCGGGACCATTTTGAAAACAGCCCGTTCCAAGGAATTTGCAACACCCTCTGGCAAAGAAGCGGCTGTTAAAATTTTGCTTAAGCATAATATCGATGCCCTTATCGTGATTGGGGGAGATGGGAGTTATCGAGGGGCCGCGGAACTTTGGCAAAAGTTCGATTATCCTGTGATTGGATTGCCGGGCACGATCGATAACGATCTTAACGGAACGGACCAAACGATCGGTTGTCATACGGCGGTGAATACAGCCTTGGATGCCATCGATAAAATACGAGATACAGCGCATAGTATGGAACGTGTGTTTATTGTTGAGGTCATGGGAAATAAATCGGGTTATATTGCGGTGGAAGTTGCATTGGGCGCCGGAGCCGAAGATGTCATTGTCCCCGGAAGAAAATTTGATTATGAGCGGATGTGCCGTGATATTAAAGAAGGGAATAAAAAAGGAAAGATTAGCTGGATCATCGTTGTCGCCGAAGGCGCCGGCCATGCTCATGAAATCGCCAACACGATTACGACGATGACGGGATTAGAAACACGGTTTGTCGTTTTAGGCCATATTCAGCGAGGCGGGACTCCAACCGGTCAAGATAGAATCATGGCCACCCGCTTAGGGGCGGCAGCGATTGATTTGATTCAACAGGGAATGTTTGGTAAGGCGGTCGGTGTCCTTCAAGATGAAATCAATGTGATTGACATCAAGGATGCGACTCATAAGGAATTCAGGCATTTAGACGATTTTTGTCATTTAATAAAATTATTAACTTAATTCAAGAAGGGAATACAAGCAATGCCAACAATCTATTATGAAAAAGATGCAGAGTTAGAAGCGTTTAAGAAAAAGAAAATCGCCGTCATCGGGTATGGGATTCAAGGCCGCGGACAAGCGTTAAGTTTACGCGACAGCGGACTTACTGTGATTATCGGCCAGCGGCCGGGGGGCGTGAATTATACCAAAGCCAAAGACGATGGCTTTGAACCCGTCGAGGCCAGCAAGGCGTCTAAAGAAGCCGATGTCATTATGCTATTGACCCAAGATCATTTACAAGCAGAAATTTATAAGAAAGATATTAAGCGGAATTTGAAAAAAGGAAAATCGCTCGCCTTTTCGCACGGATTTAACATTCATTTCGGCCAAATTAAACCGTCTGCGGATGTGGATGTGTGGATGATCGCCCCCAAAGGCCCCGGCGCCTTGGTGCGTCGTCAATTCGAAGAAGGCAAAGGCGTTCCGTGCCTGGTGGCGGTGCATCAAAACCCTTCCGGGAATGCGCTTAAAGATGCGTTGGCTTATGCATGCGGGATCGGCGGAGGCCGGGCCGGCATTATTGAAACGACATTTAAAGAAGAAACAGAAACGGATTTGTTCGGTGAGCAATCTGTTTTGTGCGGAGGGACAAGCGAGTTGATTAAGGCTGGGTTTGAAACATTAGTTAATGCCGGATACCAGCCGGAGATTGCTTATTTTGAATGCCTGCACGAATTAAAGTTGATCGTCGACCTTATTTATGAAGAAGGGATCAAGGGCATGCGCCAGCGTGTTTCCGATACGGCCGAATACGGGGATTATACCCGGGGGCCGAGGATCATCACGGGCCGGACCCGTAAAGAAATGCAAAAAATATTAAAAGAAATCCAATCCGGGAAATTTGCCCGTGAATGGATGCGCGAAAATAAAAACGGCAGGCTTAATTTTAACAAGTATCGCCAAGAATCCGAAAATCATCCCATCGAAAAAGTGGGGGCCCAATTGCGCCAAATGATGCCCTGGATGAAAAAGTAGATTGAGTGAATTGCCATGATTCAATCAGCCCCTAAAGAGAGAGTGTTAATTTTCGATACCACTTTGCGCGACGGCGAACAAGCGCCGGGCGCCAGCATGAACGCGCAAGAGAAGCTGGACATCGCCCATGCGCTGGAACGCCTACGCGTCGATATCATCGAAGCGGGATTTCCCGTCATCTCCAAGGGGGATTTTAATTCCGTCAAATTGGTGGCGGAGCATATTAAAAACTCTATTGTTTGTGGTTTAGCGCGGTGTATTAAAAAAGATATTGATGCGGCAGCTGAAGCGTTAACGTCGGCCAAACAGGCGCGGATTCATGTTTTTTTGGCAACTTCCAAAATCCACATGGAGCACAAATTTAAAAAGACGGAGGATGAGATTTTTCAGATTGCCGTCGATCATGTGAAATACGCCCGTCAGAAATGCGAGAATATCGAGTTTTCTCCGGAAGACGCGTCGCGTTCAGATAAAAAATTTCTTTATCGCATCATCGAAGCGGTGATTAAGGCCGGAGCCACGACCGTGAATATTCCCGATACGGTAGGCTACAGCATGCCGGCGGAGTACGGTCAATTAATCGCGGATATTAAGAATAATGTCCCTAATATTGATAAGGCAGTGATTTCGGTTCATTGCCATGATGATTTGGGACTTAGTGTGGCCAATTCATTGGCCGCGATCCTTAACGGCGCGCGTCAGGCGGAGTGCACAATCAATGGGATCGGCGAGCGTGCGGGCAATGCGTCCATGGAAGAGATCGTCATGGCTTTACGAACACGCAGTGATTTTTACGGATGTGATACGAATATCAATCCCAAGGAATTTTTCCGCACGTCGCGTTTGGTCAGTAAATACACGGGGTTTGCCGTCGCTCCCAATAAAGCCATCGTCGGCCAAAACGCGTTTCGTCATGAAGCGGGGATTCATCAAGACGGGATGCTCAAAAATCGTTCCACCTACGAGATTATGCAGCCTAAAGACGTTGGGTTTACTTTAACCGGGCTGGTCTTAGGGAAACATTCCGGGAGGCATGCTTTTAACGACCGTTTAAAGAGTTTAGGGATTACGTTAAAGCCCATTCAATTGGATAAGGCCTTTGAGCGGTTTAAAAAAGTGGCGGATAAAAAGAAACAGGTATTTGATGAGGATTTGGTCGCGATCGTCGAGGACGAAGTCAAAGTGTTCCATGAAGCGTGGAGTTTTGTCAGATTGGAATCCAAGAGTGGAACAAACATCAAGCCCAACGTCCATGTGGTCTTGAAATCCAAGAACAAATCTTATGAAAAGGAAATGACCGGGGACGGCCCTATCGACGCTTGTTATAAAGCCATTGATGCGATTACGAAGATGAAAGGGCAGTTGCTGGATTATTCGATCCAATCCGTCACCCAGGGGAAAGATGCCCTGGGAGAAGTTACGGTCAAAGTCAAGATCCAGGAGAAAGTTGTCATTGCCCAAGGGACCAGCACGGATATTTTGGAAGCATCGGCCAAGGCCTATTTAAATGCCGTCAACAAGGTGATTGCCCAAGCCCTTCAGAAGAAATAATTGTTTCTTCCATTGGAAAATCTTTAGACCATTCTTGTCAGTGAGGGAACGCAATGGTTTGAAGATTTTTTATTAAGTGTATGCGATCTAAAAAGATAACATATGGGATTATCGGTTACCCGCTGAGGCACACGCTGTCCCCGGCCATGCATAACACAGCATTCCGGGAATTAAAAGCCAACGCCACGTATAAAGCTTTTTCGCTCAAAGCAGATCAGCTGGATGATTTCTTTGTCAATTTAAAGGAAAAATCGAGTCCTATTTTTGGGCTTAATGTCACCATCCCCTACAAAGAAGAAGTTCTCAAGTATATGGATACATTAACCCCTTTTGCCCAACGCGTGGGTGCCGTCAATACGATTGTCATCTCACCGGAGCGGACATTAACCGGGCATAATACGGATGGCCCGGGATTTTTAGCCCATCTCGTCGAATTAAAAATCAATACCAAAGGAAAACGTGTGGCGATTTTAGGGGCAGGAGGTTCGGCGCGGGCTATTTTGGCAACGTTGTGTCTTATCCCTGAACGTCCTGAATCCATCAAAATTTATAATCGCACAAGTTCTCGCTTAGATGATCTTCTGGAAGATCTTAAGACGAGATTCGATGTAAGCATCATTCAACCCGTCACCCAGGTTGAAGATCTCAATGTCGAGATCGCCGATATCTTGATTAATACGACATCGGTAGGCCTGGGGAAAGATGATCCTTGTATCGTGGATGAAGAGGCGTTACATTCGAATTTATTCGTTTATGATTTAATTTATAATCCTGCCCAGACAGCGTTGCTCAAGGCCGCCCGGCGCAGGGGGGCCAAAACCGCCAATGGGGCAGGCATGTTGTTTTATCAAGGAGTTTTAGCGCTTCAACATTGGGCGGATATGGTTTTAGACGACGAGATTAAACAAAAAATGCGAAAAAGTTTGCAAAAAGAATTGGAGTCGGCATGATCCCCGACAATCTTTTCATCGGAACCTGCATGTTTGTCCTGGGATCTTGCGTCGGTAGTTTTCTCAATGTTTGTATTGTGAGGCTCCCGCATGAAAAATCGGTTGTCTGGCCGGGATCCCATTGTGTGCAGTGCCAAAAACC
>JAGVNC010000067.1 GCA_020053475.1 Candidatus Omnitrophota bacterium
ATCAATCCAAACTTGCCAATCTTACCTTGAAGCTTCGCGACAATTTCTTTGGCCCGTTGTTCGCCGATGCCCGGTAATGTTTTTAAATAGGCGGCATCTCCGGCATCAATGGCCCGCGTAATTTCCGATATCGGTTTATTCAGCGCCTTGACGGCCGCTCGTGGGCCAATCCCTGAGACCTTAATAAACTGCAAAAAGAAATCTTTTTCGATCTCATTGATAAACCCAATCAACATTGGCAACCCGCTGGCCGGCGTCAATTGAAAATATTCATACGTGACCAGATGCACATGCCCTTGCTGATCAAGAGTGCTATCAATGCGCCAAAGGACTGTTTGCGGGACAATCACTTCATAACAAAGACCGTTGACATCGATCACAACGGATTGATCTCTTCGTTCGACAATCTTCCCAGAAATACGTACGATCATAAATCCGCCAATAACCGCCGGAATTGGTCCCGTTGTCGTTAAAAAACTCGGTTGATATGAACATACCCGAGGGCTAATGCCAACGCATCGCTGGCATCCAATGTCAATTGCTCAGCGGGAATACCCAAAGCCCTGGCGACAACGCGTTGAATCTGCCCCTTAGGGGCATTCCCATTGCCGCAAACAGCTTTTCGAATCCGTTTGGCACTGTGTTCAGCTAAATCAATATTGTTCTGGGCGCATAACAAACAAATGGCGCCGCGCACATGCCCCATGATGCTTGCCGTCGCCGGATGTTTAGTATGCGCATAGATTTTCTCTAAAACTAGAACTTCTGGATGATATTCTTGGATAAGCGCCTGAAGGTTGTCGTAAACAACTTGGATCCGTTTTTCAAAAATGTATTGTCGTTTGGGTTCAATTGTCCCGGTCTCAATTAAGGCCACCTTCAAATGATTGGCCTCAATCAATCCGTATCCTGTGGCCTTTAATCCTGGATCAACCCCTAAAATTCTCATGCCCCCTGCGATATTTTTTCCATTTCGGCATCGGGAATATCAAAATTCGCATACACATTTTGAATATCTTCATTCTCCTCTAAGGCTTCCATCAATCCCAAAAGAGAACGCGCATTGTCTCCCGCCAATTTGACATAGGTACTGGGCACCATCGTGACTTCCGCCGTGACCCAGGGGATTTTTTTATCTTGAATGGCTTTTTTAACCGGCTCAAATTCCGTGAGGCCCGTCGTAATCTCATAAGATTTCTCTTGAGTTTGAATATCTTCGGCTCCCGCTTCCAACGCCAATTCCATTAACGCCTCTTCGCCGATTTTGTCTCTTTCAATCGCAATAAACCCTTTTTTGGAAAAAAGATAAGACGTGGCTCCGGGCCCGGCTAAACTTCCGCTTTTTTTGGAAAGGATGTTACGGACTTCCGCAGTTGTGCGATTCTTATTGTCCGTCAATCCTAAAATCAAAAGAGCAACCCCGCCCGGCCCATACGCATCAAAAGCGAATTCTTCGTATACAACACCCGGTAACTCTCCTGTGCCCTTTTTGATCGCGTTCTCAACATTAGTTCCCGGCATATTAAAAAATTTGGCACGTTCCATGGCGGTGCGCAAGCGTGGATTGGTATCCGGATTACCACCGCCTTCTTTCGCGGCGGCAGTAATTTCACGGACGACTTTTGTAAAAGCGGCCCCGCGTTTTGCGTCGGTCGCTGCTTTTTTATGTTTAATTGTTGCCCATTTTGAATGTCCTGACATTGAAAAACCTCCTCACCTATTATCTTAACGTTAAAACTAAAATAGTAAAGGCAAGCTGATAAGCCGAGTTGAGTTCTCCATCTTGCGACGGAGGATGGTTATTCCACTAACTTGGCAAATGAATTTGCCAACTCTTGCAGCCTACCCGAGGATTGTGACGAGCCGGATCGACTCGATTCTCCTCTTATTTGGCCTTGCTCCATGCAGAGATTGCTCGTTTCACCCTTAAACAGCCATGAGTGGATCGCTTAGAATAAATATTTTTACCCCTCGCTTAACTCACAACGATTTAAGTATCGTCACTGTAGCTCTCCCGCCAAAACAATTAGCGGGTCCGCCATGATTGATGAGCGGAAATCCTCCATGTCTTCCCGTGGCCAACAACATGTGTCCTGGATTAGCAGGATGCATTATCCTTCGGAGCTCGGACTTTCCTCCCCACTGCGTTGAAACAGCGGGGCAACCATCTCAGCTTGCCTTTTTTTCAAAGCTTGCGTTGCTAATTTGTCAGCATCGGCATTTTTTTCGCGGGAAATGTGCTGCATATCGATTTTCTTAAATCCCGATGCCAGATGCTGCACCTGATCAAAGAGCAATTTTATATTTTCATTCTTTACTTTGTAACGACCGGTGACTTGTTCAAACATCAATTGACTATCCGTGTAAATCTTTAATTTCTCGGCCTTAAGTTTCGAGGCTTCCCGTAACGCATAAAGAAGAGCTGTATATTCGGCGATATTATTGGTGCCCGGGCCGATCGCCTGCGAAATCCCTTTGATTTTCTTTCCCTCCTGCCAAATAACGATCCCCACCGCTGCCGGGCCGGGATTGCCGCTACAAGCCCCATCAATGTAAATAGTTAATAAATCACTCAAAGCTGATCCTTAATATAAAGAATCCGCGAACACTTCTCGCATTCCTCCAAACTTTCATGCATCTTAATGTGATTAATGATCTGGGTCGTTAGATTCATAAAGCATCCTCCGCAAGCACTTCCCTGGACGGGAACAATCGCTAACCCTTCTTTATGGGCCAATAGTTTGGTATAACGATTCAATACGTTAGGATCAATATCCGGAAGATATTGTTTCCGCTGTGCTTCTAAAACTTTAATACGGTCTTGGGCAATTTGCATCTCTTCGTCGAATTGCTTTTGGGCCGCCTGAAACTTCTTTTCTTCTTCAACCACGAATTGCTTCTCTTTGGCAATCTCGGCGTTCACTTTGTCCGCATCTTCAAAAAAAACGAGAATCTTTTCCTCAACAATCGATTGATCAGCTTTGAGGCTTTCAATTTCATGAATCTTGGCTGTATATTCTTTATTTGTTTTAATTTTAGAAAGATCGGCGTTAGACTTTTTAATGTCACCTTCTTTTCCTGCCAATTCAACTTCCGCTTCCTTACGCTTCAATTGAATACCTTTAAGCCTGCCCTCGAGTTCTTTGAGCCGGGCCTTCTTCTCCTCAAATTGCCGCTGCAACCCTTCCAACACTCTTGGTTTTTCTTCCAAACTTTTTTTCAATTCATAGATGGCGCCATCGATTTTTTGCAATTCGACTAACTTCTTGACCTGATCTTTAATGGACAATTGTGGCACTATTTCCTCTTCTCGAAATTGGGGGTAAATATTGATCCTTTCTGCCTTGCACCAACAATCAATGGGAATGGTGGGCGCAGAGGGACTCGAACCTTCGACCTTTGCCATGTGAGGGCAACGCTCTAACCAGCTGAGCTATGCGCCCCAGATATCCATTGATTGTTCATCGTTCGCCAAGGCGCAAGATCTATAAATCTGGGCCCACCTGGACTCGAACCAGGGACCAATTGATTATGAGTCAACTGCTCTGACCGACTGAGCTATGGGCCCTCCGACTCAGTTTTAGCTACAACTCAATTTGCCCTTAGGAAAAAAGACCCCTAGAATTTACCAGAAGCCCTTTCGTAATAAAAGAACGTAATTTTTGCCATTTAGAATAACATAATGGCCTTTTAATTTCAATACATTTCACTGTTACCCCACAGGCCTTTAAGAGCTTAAAAAACTCATTTTCAAGAGGGCAGAGAGTTTTTTCAAGGAAAAAATAATGAAGGATATTGGATTTAACGGCTTAAAGATGGGGATTATCATCTGCCATCGGCAACCCTGATTTTTAACTTCCCGGCAGGCTTTACACCCTTAAACTCCATAGTGTAGCTAGCATAAATCTCAAATTCCTGGGGCTTCCCAAAGGCATTTCCGGTAAACTTCTTCTTGATCGATCCCCCCGGGGGTAGAATCACGTCCTCTTCTTTCGTTTTGGGATTGGTCTCCCTCGCTCCCCAGACTTTATCATTATAAACAAAAAATAATGTTTTATCGCTTAAGTCGTTGACTTTATAAAGTGTTTTTGTCATATTTTTCAACGAAACGGTAAATTCAATATCCTCCCCGGGGTTATAAGAGTCTTTGGCCGCTGTCAATTCTAATTGCAAAGGCATAAATTGCTGCTGATATTCCCACAGCATATTCCCGCGTTTTTGAACGATGTCCGTAACATCGAATAACCTCGTCGGGAATGGATTAATTTTGTAGCCGGCGATCTTTATATCGAGCCAAGGAAAAATATAATTAAAGGCATTTTTCCCCTTTTCTAAAAAATTACGGTCTTGGTTCGCAACGATGGTGACGGCAAATTCATAGGGCTGGTTGTCTTGAACAGTCGTTTTATAGATAATCGTAAAAATGTCGTGTTGATTTGTAAAAAGCGCCGTTGTATCAAAATTCAGAAGTTCGGGGTAAGATTGTTTTCTGTCTAAAATATCGTAATAGATGTCGATGATCAGCTGATTGGCGATCATTTTGGAAGCGGCATCGATTGTGGTCTGCTGAGCAACAGCTGAAAAAGAAAATAACAAGAAGACAATTGAGATGATCGCGATATTGTTGATTTTCCTTCCCATTCACATCTCCTATCGTTATATACTAATAATAGTATAACTTATTAAACAGCCCACGCACAAGCCGCTCCTTGCCTTTTTACCAATCCCCTGCAATCTGAAAGATTGCGGGGACGTACCCTTGAGAAATGCTAATGCATTTCTCAAGACAAAAAGGCCTACTGAATAAACAGTAGGCCTTTTCATCACAACATCCGAAACCGAATGTGAACTTTAAATAATCTCATCCTCTTTACCGGCCATATCAATAAATTGCTTGATACGCCGCGATCTTGTTGGATGGCGTAGTTTCCGTAAAGCCTTCGATTCAATTTGGCGGACGCGTTCGCGAGTAACATTAAATTCACTACCGACTTCTTCCAATGTCCGCGTGGTCCCATCCGCAATCCCGAATCTAAGCTCTAAAATCTTGCGTTCACGTTCGTCCAGCGATTTTAGAACATTCATAATCTCATCTTTAAGCATGCTCTGCAATGTCGCGTTGGCCGGGGAAATGGCTTTTTTGTCTTCGATAAAATCACCGAAGTTTGTATCCCCTTCATCGCCGATTGGTGTTTGCAAGGAGATAGGAACCTGAGAAATCTTTAAGATTTCTTTGACTTTGCTGATCGGAATGCGCATTTGCCTGGCAATTTCTTGCGCCGATGGCTCACGTCCATATTCCTGCACAAACAGACGCGAGACACGGATGATTTTATTAATCGTCTCCGTCATATGGACCGGAATACGGATCGTCCTGGCCTGGTCCGCGATGGAACGTGTAATCGCCTGGCGGATCCACCATGTGGCGTATGTTGAAAATTTATACCCGCGCTTGTATTCGAATTTCTCGACGGCACGGATAAGCCCCATGTTCCCTTCCTGGATGAGATCCAAGAAAGAAAGGCCGCGGTTAATGTATTTCTTCGCAATGCTGACGACCAAACGAAGATTCGCTTCCACCAACAGTTTCTTGGCCTTGTTAAACTTTGATTGGCGCATTTTAATGACGCGCAATTGCTCTTTGACACCGTTAAACGGCTCAGAGAGTTCTCTGGCGAGCTTGAATCTTTCCTTACGTAATTTTTGGTTATCCTGGGACTTTTTCTTTCCTTTCAATAACCTGTCAATTTTTTCGATACGTTCTAGCATGTCGACCACTTCCTCAACGATATTTTCATTCACGGAAGCGGTTAATTTGAACTCCGACAAAATCTTCGCGGATTTATCTGAACCGATTTTGGTGTAATTAATCTTGGACTTAAGTTTCTTTAAATCGCGCAATAACTTGGGCCGGCGTTCCAACTCGTCCTTAATCACATCCTCGACGTTAATCTCTTCGTGCAACACTTGATTGATGATTTTCAGCGCTTCTTTACGGGCATAAGCCGTTTTAAACAGCGCTTCGGCAAACCTGATTTCGGCCTCTTCGATCCTCTTCGCCAAACTGATTTCATTCTCTCGGGAAAGCAAAGGGATAGACCCCATTTGCTTCAAATACATTTTGACAGGATCGTCTAAAGGAATAAACTTGTCTGAATAGACATCATCTTCCCGGCTCTCTTCGCGGACACGACGGATTTCCTGCTCCCGCGATTCATGCTCGGGTTCGTGAACTGTTTCCTCTGGGGCGGGCGCCGCCGGCTCTTCGCTCTCTTCCGATTCGATAATTTTAATATCCTTCCCGTCGAGGATATCAAAAACTTTATCAATCTCTTCCGATGATTCCACAGAATCGGACAAAGCATCATTGACCTCATCATAGGTCAAGAAACCTTTCTGCTTGCCTAAAGAAACTAATCTGTCAATATCATCTTTTAGTTCGTGTTTTTTCACCATCGGTTTTGGGGTTCCCTTTGTCAAATTGATACCCCCTTAATTAATTGGTTAAATTGCTCTTTTAAATCTTCCAATCTCCTGTGGTCTTCCGACTGTTCGGCCTGCCGGATGTCTTCCAGCAACTGCTGCCGCTTCTGTTTCAAACGGTCCTGTTTGATGCGCTTGATGAGGTCTTTTTGAATTTTTCCCCGGTCGCCGATAATCCTGACTTCATCGGTCATTAAGCGGGAAATCATCTGCTGCGCTGAAGCGTCAGAAAAACTATTCAAAAGATTGGCGACATTGAATCGTTGCCCTTGATCAAACAGTTCGTAGATTTTGGATATAATATCCCGGACTTGCGTGTCTTGGAAGTCCGTTAGGTCTACCTCCTGTTTCATCGTGGGAATCAATTCATTATCCGACAATAAGAGCTTTAAAATATTCCACTCAACCGTTCTCCAGCCCGACGACGCAGACTTAAGCGTCTCCGGGCCTTCACGTCCCACCGGTTGACGTAAAAATGCTTGTTCAACTTTGGCTAATTCTGTCTTTAATGCCGCTTCCTGAATCCCTAATTGGTTTGCAAGATCTCTTAGATAAGCCGTCTTGATAATTTCATTGGGAAATCGGTTGATCGTCGGTAAAATCGCCGCAGCAATTTTGGCTTTGCCTTCAATCGTGCGGCTGTCCCATTTTTCTTTTAAGACGCGCAACTTAAAATCAATCACCGACTGGGCGTTGGCGATTCTTTCTTTGAACGCTTCGACGCCATGGTTGCGGACAAAAGAATCAGGATCTTCGCCCCGGTCCAATTGGGCCACTTTCACGTTCATGTCTTCTTCAATCAGCATGTCTAAACTTCGCACCATCGCCGATTCACCGGCCGTATCCGCATCAAAGAGCATAATGACATTCTTGGTATATCGTCGCAGCAACCGAACTTGTTCCTGGGTCAACGCCGTCCCACACGAAGCCACAATATTGGTCACACCTTCTTGCCAAGGCATCAGGCAATCCATATAGCCTTCGACGATAATAACGCAATCTTGTTGCGCCATCGCCGACTTAGCCAAGTGAAATCCGTAAAGATGATGGCCTTTAATATAAACCGCTGTTTCCGGAGAATTGATATATTTGGCTGTATCTTCTTTATTTAATGCACGCGCTCCAAACGCTCGGCAATGGCTTTGTCCGTCGAGAATCGGGAACATGATCCTGTCCCGGAACCGATCATAATACCCTTCTTTCCCATCTCGCGGAATAATAAGTCCAGCCTTTTCCATGAGGCCTAAACTAATCTCTTTTTGCCGAAAAAAAGCAATGAGGCCATCCCATTGATCGAAAGCCAATCCCAACTGAAACGTTTTGGCCGTTTCCTGGCGGATTTTACGATCTTGCAAATACTCCCGGGCTTTTTGGGCTGCTGGACTTTTGTCAGAGAGCAAATTCTGGTGAAAATATTCAATCGCGAACGCATTCACTTTAAAAATGAGCTGGCGAATATTGTCTGATCGCTCGGATGTTTTCTCGGCTGGGATTTCAACATTCGCCCGTTTGGCCAAGAGCCGGACCGCTTCGGGAAAATCAAGGTGGTCGTGCTTCATCACAAACGAAACAATATTGCCACCTTCCCCACAACCGAAACAATGAAAAATCTGCTTATCCGGATTCACAATGAACGACGGTGTTTTCTCATGGTGAAACGGGCAATTCGCTTTAAAACTTCTTCCGGCCCGCTTCAGGGGGATATACGAGGAAATAATCTCAACAATATCACTTCGATCAATGACCTGGGCGATAATGTCCTCAGGAATTAAAGCCATCTCCCCTCTTTTCGCATGCTTAACCTAAACGATGATCTGCGTCTCAAGTATATTCTATTCAAATAATAGCTCTTCGTCTTCAGGATGACTGGGTGAGAGTATTGTAAAAACATTTTTGGTCAACGGTTCTGACGGGAATAAGGCAACGATCCCCTTTTCGTAAACGACTTGATAAATATTCGCTGAAACTCTGCCGAAAGATTGACTCAAAGAACTTTCCGATAGGGAAATTAACAAACCATTCTGCGTGACAAATATCCCTATATAGAGAAGTCCACAGATCAGAATGCTTTTCACCCCCGCCATCAACATTCCTGCCCATTGATCTAAAACAGGTGGAATTTCGATTTTCAGGAGGGTTAACCAACCTTCCTGAAACAGCGAGAAACAGGTCAAAATAGCGATACTCAATAATAGATAAGCTAAAAACTCCCCGGATGGATCGATAAAGAACAAAATATGTTTCAACCCTGCTCCCAATCGTACGTAAAAATGAAACGTAAAAATGGTCGCGCAATAAATCCCAATTAACTGAAAAAATTCGGGGATAAGGCCATTTTTATACCCGTGATAAGTAACGCGACCGATAACACATAACATCAAAATATCAATGAACTTAAACGTCAATCGAGGGCCTCACATTTGCTCCCTTTCTCTACCAAGGGATTGAAAGTATAACATACACATATTAGCCTGTCAAGAAAGCGCTTGCCGGCTCTTTGATTTTCAATACGAGTCATAACTAATTGTTATACATGTATTTATAACATATTTATTTCCGACGGCAAGGGCTGATATTTCTTGACATTATGATTTAGAAATGGTATCTTTCAAGCTATACTCTAAACACCTCTCAACAGTAAATGACCTATTGATAATCTTAAGGCCATCAATGGAAAAAACAGAAACATCTGATAATAAATACTTAGCTGAGCAGCTCCAGCGTGCCCGCCGCGATCTGGCTGTACTTTATGAAATCAGCAATGCGATGCGGACAAGCCTGGATTTGGACCAAATTCTATTTACAATCCTTACGGGCGTCACGGCCCACACAGGGCTAGGCTTCAATCGAGCCATTATTTTTCTGGTGAATCACAAAGAACGGTGTTTAGAGCCTAAAATGGCCATCGGGCCTGAATCGGGCGAGCATGCCCAAAAAATTTGGCAATATATCTCCGCATCTAAAAAGAGCCTGGACGATCTTATTAAGACTGACAACCTTAACCAAGCCTATGAATCTAGCCTTTTTAAGTCAATCAAGGACCTGCGGATCCCTTTAGATGCCGATGATAAGAACGTTTTGTCCTATGCCTATCGTTTAGCCACGCCCTTGCATATTCCACCGGAAAAAATCAGTTATTATGCTCAATCTTCCCTCCTGCAGGTCTTTAAAGCAAATGAACTGGTGATTGTCCCTTTAAAAGCAAAAGATAAAGTCAATGGGCTCATCGTTGCTGATAATCTCTTTACGCAAAAAACGATTACCGTCGATGACTTAAAGATTTTTATTATGTTGGCCAACCAAGCTGGCCTGGCGATCGAGAATGCCCATCTTTATGAAATGATTAAGCATCAAAGCCATACCGATGCTGTTACGGGATTGTGGAATCACGGGTTCTTTCAAGAACAATTAACGGAAGCTGTTAAAAAGGCCCAGAGTGAAAAGACTTCATTAGGCTTAATGATGATCGATATCGATGATTTTAAACCACTCAACGATACTTACGGCCATCAAAACGGTGATTTTGTCTTAAAAGAAATTGCGACAATTTTAAAAGAGTCTTATCGAGAAATGGACTTTGTCTGCCGTTACGGAGGAGAGGAATTTACGATCATTCTGCCACAGACCAATAAAGATCAAGCGTACGCGATTGCCGAACGGCTGCGTCAACGCATCGAAGCACATTCCTTTGTTCTTTCCTCTCCTGCGGCCAGCCTTAAAGTGACGGTCAGTGTTGGCGTGGCTGTTTTGCCCGATGATGCCAAAACAAAACTCGAACTGATCGCCAAGGCCGATAAGGCCATGTACACGGCGAAGTTCGGAGGCAAGAATCAAATCTGCGTTGCAGAATGAAATAGAACTATCTTCGCTTAAGCTGCGACTGGAACTTCTGCGACGGCTTCCTTCTTTTTCTCATCCGATAATTTCACAGAAACAATCCGCGACACCCCTGTCTCCGGCATGGTGATCCCATACATAATATCGGAACTCATCATCGTCTTTTTATTGTGGGTAATGACGATAAATTGAGCGATTTTCGAGAAATCTTTCAATAGATAACTGAACCGGCCCACATTGGCTTCGTCCAAAGCCGCATCGATTTCGTCCAAGACGCAAAATGGACTGGGATTGGCCTTAAACACTCCAAAGATCAGGGCAATGGCCGTGAGCGTCTTCTCTCCACCGGACATTAGGCTGATATTCTGTAATTTCTTTCCCGGCGGGCGGGCCACAATGTCGATCCCCGATTCCAGAACATTCTCTTGATCTAATAAAATCAATTCTGCATCTCCTCCGCCGAATAGCATGCGGAAATAAATGCGGAACTCTTGGCTGACCTTGGTGAATGTGTCCAAGAATAATTGACGGGTGGTTCGGTTGATTTTTCTGATGGTTTCCATGAGTTGATCTTTGGCGCTCAGTAAATCGCTTTGCTGTTTGGTCAAGAATTCAAAGCGCTGCTTTAATTCTTCATATTCTTCGATGGCCACTAAATTCACAGTCCCATACGAGTCGCAGCGTTTCTTAAGACGCTCGATTTCCGCCAAGAGCTCTTCTTCATTGATCGGAAGTCCGGCCGCGGCAGGAACATGGGCCTCTTCAACAACGGCGGCGCCTTCTGCCACAGGGTCTTGGATCGGGTGGGCTTGTAGCGGCTTAACCTCATCCCATTGAATTTTATAAGTCTGCCATAATCTGTCTTTAATGCCCTGGTCCCCAAACCCAACCTCTTGAACGACTAATTCTTGCGCGTGCATTTGTTGACGGACTTCATCCATGCCGTTTTCAAGAAAACCCCGTTGGCTCTGCAAACTTTTGATTTGCTGGCTCATCTCGTTTTTCAATGCTTCACTTTCTGCAACGACGGCACGCAAAGATTCTTTGCTTTGTTTGATTTCTTCAATCGTTGCTCGGAGCGTTCCTATTTCCGCCACATACTGCTCCGTCTTCAATTGATTGCTGACGCATTCATCTTCGATTTTCTTTATTTCTTCCAGCCAACTATCCAGCGTTTCTGAAAACAGATTCAGATTATCTTCCTGCGATTGTATTTTGTCTCGCGTGGAATCGATCTCTGTTTTCAAGTGGGCGATCATGACTTGGGTTTGCTCTTTTTCCTGCAGGCGGGCGGAAATGGCAGCCTGCTTATTTTTCATATCGTTCTGGCACCAACCGATTTCTTGATTGATCGTATCTAACTCATAATTCAATTCGTCTTCTTTTTTCTTGGAAGACGTTAATGTCTCTTTGACTTCATTTAATTCCACATTTAAAAGATCAATTTCGGAAGAAATTTTATCCGCCTCCGTAACAATGTCGTTCCTCTGGGCGGCCAGGATTGATCCCATTTTTTCTTTTTGGATCAATTGTTCTTCTAGCCCTTGGACAACGACAATTTCTTCTTTAATCTGTTGTTGGACATCTTGCTTGGCTTGAGTCAAAGCGGCTACTTCCTGATCAATCTCATCGATTTTGGCTTGAACCTGTTGGGGATCTAGCTCAATGAATTTTGTTTCGCAAATAATTTCATAGAGGTCCTTCCCCTCGGGAATCGACAATGCTTCTTGTAAATAAGGCACCCGATTCCAGGGGATGTTCTTTGAATGTTTCACTTTCCCGATAATCCCCGTATGATGAGGTGCTGGAGCATGGTCAGTAAAAAACCGCCCCTCAATGACAGGATCAGGGATATCCTGATATTGGGCCTGTAATTTCTCGATAAAATCTTTTTGCGATTTAAAAAAGAACTTTTTCTTTTCAAGTTCGTTGATCTGCCGATCCAATTCCTGCAGCTGAGCGCGCAATCCACTTAACTTCTTCTCGCTTGAATCTTTTTCGTGGCGTAAATCGATGATATTCCCTTGAGTCGAATTGATTTGAAACTCGGCATGCTGGAGCTTTTGATCGACTTCACCTTTTTCGCGTGATACCTTTTCGAATTCCATTTCCAAACGTCGTTTTCTCGCCAAACATCCTTGAAATTCCTTCATGATGTCCGTCAAGCCATTCCGCACGGATACTTGCTTGGATGTCATTGATAGGACTTTTTCCTCATTTTCAACAATACTTTCTCTTGCTTCCTTGATTTTACGCTCTAGAAGGGCTAAATGATCATTCTGTTCGATCAACAGTTGTTCGTTATTCTGCAACGCTCCTTTAATCGTGCTCAAAGACGCTCTTAATTCCTCAAGTTTATCTTGCTGAGTACGGCAACGCTCAATCAATTGAGCTTTCTTTTCATTAATTTGAAAAATTTGCTGCGACAGGCTTTCGATCCTCTCTTGATTAAATCCAATCTGGCGGTTATTCAAATCGGTTTGACTGTCCAATTTAATTTCTTCGCCATGCAATTCATTGATTTTCTGCTCCGTTTCCTCCAATAGCACTGTCTGTTGATCCAACTGATTTTCTGAATCTTGCGATTCCCTGATGAGATCTTGTTCCTTTTGACGTAAGGCATTCATCTCTGTTTCAATTTTATTGCGCTTCTCACAGAAAGTTTCCATTTGATGCAACGCTAATTTGATTTCCCCCTGTTTTAACTTTTCGTATTCTTCCTTATATTTGCGGGCCTTATTCGCTTGCCGTTCAATGGATCCAATCTGACGCTTAACTTCCAAAATAATATCATTGAGCCGCAAAAGATTATCTTCTGTTGACTTCAATTTGTTCGTGGCCTCTCTTTTCTTAGCCTTATATTTCGTGATCCCGGCTGCTTCGTCTAAAATCATCCGTCGGTCTTCGGGCCGTGCGCTGACGACCAAATCCACTCTCCCTTGCTGGACCAACGAATAAGCTTCGGCCCCAATCCCTGTCCCCATCAATAACTCCTGAATATCCTTTAAGCGCACGACATTATGGTTCAGGAGATATTCACTCTCACCCGAACGATAAATGCGTCGCGCAATCACCACTTCCGGCTGTTCAATCGGCAACATCCGCGACTCATTACAAAACGTTACGTGAACTTCAGCAAAGCCTAAAGGCGCCTTGCTTTCTGTCCCATTAAAAATGACGTCCTCTTTGGCTCCCCCGCGTAATTCTTTCATGCTTTGTTCCCCAAGCACCCAGCGGATGGCGTCAAAGATATTGCTTTTGCCGCATCCATTAGGCCCGACGATGGCCGTGATCCCCGGCTCAAAATTCAATACTGTTTTTTCCGCAAAGGATTTAAACCCGAAAATTTCTAATTTTTTGAAGTACATGAGGACTCCTCTCTTAATAGGGATACGGGAGAATCTATTTTTTCTTTTTTAGGATCTCTCGAACGATTGCGACTGTTTCGTTTAAATTGATAAATTTAGGAAGTGCGTCTTCGGGGATCACGATGCGATATTTCTTTTCAATGCTGGCTAAAACCTCTAACGCCATCATCGAGTCCATTCCTAGGTCTTTGACAAAATGTGCAGTCGGGCGAATATCACTTAGTTCCGTTTCCAGAATTTCCGCGACGATTGCCTTAATATCATTTTCCACGTCAATATCCGGGGCTTTAGCCATTTATCCTCCTTGTTGACTATCTAGCCAGGCATCAATTTTCGTTCTCTTAAACCGCCACTGACCAACGGTTTTGATAGCTGGAATTTTCCCATTTTTAAGCCAATCATAAATCGTTCGCTTTTTCACGCGCAAATATTGAGCGACTTCTTCAATCGTCATTAATTCTTGAGTAAAATCCATATTTTTCTTTTGTTGGTGGACGCATTTTAAGATCAATTAATCATTTACCAATTTATTACATTGTCTTACATAAGTCAACGAATTAATGATAAATATTTGATTCTCTTACTTTTTATAATGAATCATACATTTATGATACAAATTATTGCAGCAAAATTATACA
>JAGVNC010000031.1 GCA_020053475.1 Candidatus Omnitrophota bacterium
ACTGAATGATTCTTTAGAAATTCAGAGGCTGTCTTGAAGCGGTTAGCTCCGGCCAAAATAGGAACCGTTGGCAAACGCTCCTTGAGCATAGTGGCTTCGTCACTTTCACGTTGAGAGCCCCCCATGTATCCCCTTAAAAGGATCGCCGGCTTAATATTTTCGGCCATCAGTTTCTCAGCGATATAAATCACCAAAGGTGTTTTTCCCACACCGCCTAAAACGATATTCCCTACACTGATCACCGGCTTAGGTAAACGATGACGCTTAAGAATATTGTGTTGATAAAGATAAATCATCAAGCGGACAGAACAACCATACATTTGAGACAAAACCCATAAAATGGCCTTCAACGGAGTCGTGCTGACACCGCTTATCTGATCCGTCGCTATTTTGTAAAAAAATTCTTTCATTTAAGGAGTATTTAACGCCCTCTTAACGATCGCCAATGTTTTTTGTGTCGCTCCCTGCGAATGCCGGACAAGGTGCAACGCTGCCTGGCCTATCCGTTGCTGCTCTTGAGGATCTTTTAACAGGCGTTTGATGGCCTCAAGAAGTTGATCCCCGTCCGCAATTTGAAGTATCGCTTTTGCGGCCCGAAATTGCTGGATCACGTCTTTAAAGTTCTGTGTACGGGGCCCCACAATAATGGGTTTACCAAAAAACGCCGGTTCGATAATATTTTGCCCCCCACCGACCTTCAGGGTCTTTCCGATAAACACAATATTTGCGATACCATATAAAGAACGTAACTGGCCGATCGTATCCACGACAACGACATCTCGGGATTCAATCCCGGCCTCCTTTCGCTCCGAAAGCTTAATCGGATTTAATCCCCTCGCTTTAACTAAATTCACAACGTCAGATGTCCGTTCAATGTGGCGAGGGGCCAGAATCAATCGAAGGCTCGGGAATGTTGAGATTAATTTCTGATAAACAGCCAACATGATCTCTTCTTCCCCGGGATGCGTGCTTCCCGCGATCAAAATTGCGTTAGCATGATCAAACCCTAATTGCTCACGGCTGATCATCTGCCCCTCAGGCGGAATATCAAACTTCATATTCCCCACAATGCTAACGCATTCTTCTAAAGCGCCTAAAGCGACGATGCGCTGTTGGTCCAGATCCGTTTGCATACAAAAATGATCGACCCCTTCAATCAAATCTTTCAGGAAAAATCGCAACTTCCGATAGCCTTTGTACGATTGATCCGAGATACGCCCATTGACAATGATCGCCGGCACCTTCGCTCGATGAAGGGCCTTGAATAAATTGGGCCATATTTCGGTCTCAGCGCATAAATAGATTTGCGGCTTTATAACCCGTAGAAATGTCTGGACGACCCCGCGAAAATCCAAGGGGGCGTAAAGGACAATATGTTCTGGGCCTAATCTTTCTTGCGCTAACTTCTGCCCGGTTGTGGTCACCGTCGAACAAACAATCTGATATCCCGGCAACTGTGTTTTGATCTGTTCAATGAACCCTCCGACCGCTAAAACCTCTCCCACACTGACCGCGTGGATCCAAATGTTCTTCTTTGCGGCCAAACGTTGACGGATCCCAGGAGGAAATCCCCCTAAACGCTGAAAAAATCCCCGGTGCCAATTTTTTCGATAAAACAAATACGGCAAAGAAACAAGAATCCCGAAAAATAATAAAATGTCATAAATCAACGGCATGAACATTGGCCCTCAAGCCCGCGGATGGGCTTTATCGTAAACCTTCTTTAATTTTTCGGTTGTCAAATGAGTGTAAATCTGTGTCGTGGAAAGATTGACATGCCCTAATAATTCCTGGACCGAACGTAAATCCGCCCCGCGGTTCAACAAATGAGTGGCAAACGAATGCCGCAGGACATGCGGGGACACATGATCATTGGCACTGACCATCTTGATATATTTATGCGTGAGATCACACACTCCCTTGGTCGATAACCGCGTCCCGTTTTTATTCAGAAAAAGAACAGATGTTTTTTCTTTGCGGCTCTTCAAATAATCTTGGATCGCGTCTAATGCTTTATCCCCGATTGGGACAAGCCGTTCTTTTTTCCCTTTTCCGGCGACTTTGGCAATGTTGCCAATAAAATCGACATCTTCGATATTTAATCCTGCCAGTTCACTGACACGGATGCCGGTACTGTACAACGTCTCTAAAATCGCGCGGTCCCTTTTCCCTAGCGTTTTATCGGTAAGTGGGGCCTCGATAAATTTGGACATGCATTCCTCCGTCAAAAATTTAGGAAGCGTTTTGTCCAACTTTGGAGACATCAGCAATCGCGAAGGATTGTCCTTCAGATACCCTTCCCGTTGAAGGAATTTAAAAAAACTCCTCAACGAAGAGAGCTTGCGCGACACGGTGCGCGGGCGATATTGTTTTGTCTTTAGCTGGGCCAAATATTTTCTCAGCTGAAGATAGTCAACGCGCTCCAACGGTGTCTTGTCTAAGAATTTGTCTAATTCGGTTAAATCGAGTTTGTAATTGAGGATCGTGTGCCGGGAGTAGTTTTTCTCTATGTCTAAATAGTTGATAAACTTCTCAATTTGACGGTTCATAAGGCGGCGGTTTTATGCGTCCGCAGGGGCCGGCGAAGGAGATGCTCCCACGGAAGGCAATTCTTTACTGACAAACGTACATTGCGGATACCGGCTACATCCATAAAAAGCTCCCCGGCGTGAACGCCGTTTGATCAGTTCCCCCCCGCATCCTTCCTGAGGGCATTTAACACCCGAAAGAATTGGCTCTGCATGCTTACAGTTAGGAAAATCGGAGCAGCTGATAAATTGTCCCCGGCGGCCCCACTTCATCACCATTTGTTTGCCGCACAAGGGGCAATTCTTGTCCACAAAATTTTGTGTTTTGACGATGTTTTCTTCCGCGTACGCAAGCTCTTCTTGAAACGGTTGATAAAATTTGTGCAGTAATTTTGGATATTCTAATTTTCCCTCTTCCACGAGGTCCAATTTCTCTTCCATTTCAGCGGTAAATTTAACATCCATGATTTTAGCGAAATATTCGACGAGAAGATCACAGATCAGAATCCCCAATTCGGTAGGCGTAAAATAGCCTCGCTCACGCTGAATATAGTTGCGCATGACCAATGTCTGGATGATGGAGGCGTACGTGCTTGGCCGGCCGATCCCATCTTCTTCCAAGTCTTTGACAAGGCTGGCATCCGAAAAACGGGCAGGCGGCTTGGTGAAATGCTGCGTTCCTTGGACGTCCTTGATCTTCAGAGGATTGTCTTTCTTAAACGATGAAAAATCAACAGGGGATTCTTCTTCCCCTAAATCTTCGTCAACGGCCAAAAATCCTTTAAACGTTAATTTGGACCCCGATGATCCAAATTGAAATTTCCCACCGGTAATTTCCATTTTTTGCTGGAGATAAACGGCCGGGACCATTTGCGAACTGACGAAACGATTCCAAATTAATTCATATAACTTAAGCTGATCAGGGTCAAGAAATGCGGCAACATCCTTAGGCTTTTGTAAAACATTCGCCGGGCGAATAGCCTCATGGGCTTCTTGCGCCGATTTCCTTGATTTATAAACATTGGGTTTCTCTGGCAAATACGCAGAACCGTAGTTGGATTGAATAAAACTTCGCACGCGCCCCAACGCTTCTTGAGAAATATTCACGGAATCCGTACGCATGTAGGTAATCAACCCCACGGTCTCCCCTTCGCCTAAATCAATCCCTTCGTAAAGTTGCTGGGCGAGCATCATTGTCTTACTGGCATTGAATCGCAACTTATTAAACGCTTCCTGTTGCAGGGTACTTGTGATTAATGGTGGCCCCGGATTACGCTTAACTTGCTTTTGAGAGATGCTTCTAACAACAAACGATTCTTTCTTGATCGATTCGACGAGTTCCGCGGTTTGAGATTGTGTGAAAATTTCAAATTTCGCATCATTGATTTTTTCTAAAGAGGCCTTGATAACAATTGGATTCCCCGATTTTTGAAATTCCGCGGCAATTTGCCAATACTCTTTAGGGACAAATGCTTTGATCTGGCGTTCGCGTTCGACAATCAAGCGTAGAGCGACGGATTGCACACGGCCGGCGCTTAACCGCGATCCGACCTTTTTCCAAAGGATGGGACTGATTTTATACCCCACAATTCTGTCTAAAATACGCCGGGCAATTTGGGCCTTTACTTTGCGTTCATCAAACGTCCCTGCTTTTTCAAAAGCCTTCAAAACAGCTTCTTTGGTGATTTCCTGGAAAGAAACACGGTAGACCTTCTTTCCTTGGCCGATGTGTTGGACCAAATTCCATCCGATGGCTTCGCCTTCACGGTCAGGGTCCGTCGCGATATAAATTATTTTCGCTCCTTTTACTTCTTTTTTTAACTGCGACATCACTTTCGACTTATCGCGCATCACAATCAATTTAGGCTCAAAATCCTTTGTAACGTCCACCCCCAACGTCGATTTTGGCAAATCAATCAGATGCCCCATTGACGAGACGACTTTAAAATCACTACCCAAAATTTTATTGATGGTTTTGACTTTGGCTGGGGATTCAACGATGACAATCGCTTTGACCATGATTACCTCACAAAAAATTTACCCGGCAATTGCCGGATTTTTTTCTTTAGCTCCAAGTGGAGCAATGTGGTTGTTATCGTTGCTGGTTCTTCGGAACACGCCATTGATAAAGAATCGATATGAATGGGTGTGCGCGTAATATTTTCATAGATTAATTGTTCTGTCTCCGTTAAGGATGTGTCTGGCTCTTGCGGAAGCAGGGCTGTTTCCTGTTTGCTCAAATTATATTGATTCAGATAATTGTCTAATTTAGGTTTAATTTCTTCCAAAACATCTTCAATCCCCATCGTCAGTTTGGCCCCTTGCTTGATTAAAGAGTGAACGCCGCGCGAGCTGGGGTTATCAATATTCCCGGGGATCGCGAACACTTCGCGTCCCTGTTCTAACGCAAAATCGGCGGTAATAAGAGCTCCGCTCTTTTCGGCCGCTTCGACGACGATGACCCCTAAGCAAAGACCGCTGATGATGCGATTGCGCCGCGGGAAATTATAAGCAAACGGAGGCGTTTGCATGGAAAATTCCGAAATCACCGCTCCACCGCTCGCGGCAATCTCTTCATATAAATTTTTATTCTCAGCCGGGTAAATGTGGTTAAGCCCGCAGCCTAACACAGCCACGGTCGCGCCCTTTGCTTTTAAACATCCGCGATGCGCGGCCGTATCGATCCCTTTGGCCAAGCCGGAAACCACCGGGATTCCGTATTCCGCTAACTGACTTGCGAACCGTTCCGCCGTGAGCATTCCATAGACAGAAGCCCGGCGTGAACCGACAATCGCTAGTCCGACCGCTAAGTGTTGAGGAAGTATCCCTTTGTAGTAAAAGACCAAAGGAGCGTCAGCGATTTCTTTTAAAGAAGCTGGATACTGTTCGTGCTGCCAAGAAATCAATTGGACACGTCCTTTTTTCAACAAATCGTATTCATTGCGCAAAAATTCTTCTTTAGGGAATTGGTTAATATAATCCACAGTAGCGGATGGCAACAAAAACGCATCCGTCGTTCCCTGTTCGCAAAAGGCCAACACGTTGTTGGCTGAACCTAAATGGCCCAATAATGTTTTGATTTGCCTTGGGCTCACCCCAGGAATCGCATTAAGCACCAATAAAGCTTCTAGCTCCGTCATGCAATCACCTCTTTAATTTCCTGACAGACTTCCGCTACACTTTTATGATCGGTTGAAATCGTGTAATCGGCTTGCTCGTAAAATGTCCGGCGTTGGGCCAAGAGTTCTTCAATCTTGGCCATTTGATCGGTTACATTCAATAAAGGGCGCTCCTGGGTTTTTTGAATGCGCTCCAAGAGGACACCCGGTGACGCCGATAGATAAATGATAATCCCGCTCTTTTTGAGAAGTTGGCGGTTATCCGCATCGATAATCACGCCTCCCCCACAATCAATAATCAGATTCTTTTGTTGGCTAACCTCTTTCACAATTTCCTTTTCCACCTGACGAAAGTAGGCCTCTCCTTCCCCCACAAAAATATCTTTAATCGAGCGTTTTTCTCTCTGTTCAATGAGTTGATCGGTCGAAACAACGCTCCTTTGATAGATGTTTGCTAACTCATTGGCAACCATTGATTTACCCGCGCCCATGAAACCTATAATAATAATATTATTACTATTAATCATGGGTTGGATTGTAACACATCACTTCGGGACTGTCAATCTTATGCGGAAATTAAGGGGGATGACTTTAAAAAGTGAGGATGTTCAAGAACCCTTTATTTTAACAAAAAACGATTAGCTGGGGGAATATCCATTGAGGACAAAGAGCCAATTAAGAATTTGTTCTCCCCAAAAAAGCGACACAATCGCTCCAATGACAAGAAACGGCCCATAGGCGATAATAGAGTCCTTTGTGCGGATTTTTTCAATAATCCCAAAAATAGCTCCAAAAAAAGGCGCGATAAAAAACGTTAATAACGCTAATTTCCATCCTAAAAAAGCCCCGATCATCGCCAACAGTTTAATATCGCCTGCACCCATGGATTCCTTTTTAAACAGAAAATCCCCAAGCATTCCCATGAGATAAATAGCGCCTCCGCCGATCAATACCCCCAAAACAGAAAGCCCTAAGGATTGTAAATGCACGAGAACAACTTTGCCTTCGTGAGGAACAACATGGTGAAGAGAAGGAATCAATAAACTCAAGATAAGCCCGCAGCACATCCCCCCCACGCTAACTTCATCGGGAATAATCCTGTGCTCCAAATCGACAAATGTGGCCACGATAAACCCGCTCACCATGACCAAATAAGGGATCAGGATGACGTTAAGGCCAAAGTAAAGATAAAACAACACAAACGTGACGGCCGTGATTAACTCGACGATAAAATAGCGAAGCGAAATGGGCTTGGAGCAATGACGGCACTTGGCCATTAGCCAACAATAACTCAACAAAGGAACATTGTCATACCAC
>JAGVNC010000076.1 GCA_020053475.1 Candidatus Omnitrophota bacterium
CCGTTTGCCCCCACACATAATAGATTGTTTGATTGTCCTTGTGCCCTTCCTCATTAAATACCATCGTCGGTTGGACAATAACGCCATTCGGCATTTGATCAATGCGATGCAAGAGTGCCGTCACGTGTTCATGGTCATGTTTATTGGGCAATCCGCGGCCAAAAATAGGAAGGCTCAGCGTGGGAACGAACTTGATGGATTGTCGGGAAATATTTTTGACCGTGATCCGCATGAGCTCGACCGCCTCACCGGAAACAGGGACAAAATTGAGAGCCTCTAACTCCACTCCAGCGCTTTTGTGCCGTCGAGTTAATTTGTGCCACAATTGACCGGCCTCCACTTGGGCAGAATCTTTAGGGCCCCCTTGCGTCAGCGAAAAGGCCCCTTTCCCCTTAAGATAAACAAAAAAATTGCGCACATCGTGGCGCAAATCTTCCCGCGATGCTGGTTTCGTCAAAAAATGATGTTTATCGATTTTGATATCGCCGCTCAAGAAAGGCGTGATGGAGGACTTCGTCGACTGCGCGTCAGGCCCGCACAAAGGAAAATACAGCGAGCGGATTTTCGTTGCTTCCGTCGAGCGAAAGCTAACCCCATCGTCTGAGAATTGATATAACGGTTGGCTGGGTGACATGTTTTGACATCCGGTTGAAATCTACGGAGTCTAACATAGACGACAGGCACGGTCAAGATTTTTTGGCGGAGAAAGTTCCAATTATGTATTGTTCTGGTTTTTATTTTATACTATACTTAAACAAAAGATTAAAGCCTGCCTGCCGGCAGGCAGGGAGGTTAAAATGGTATTACATACAGAATATCTTGTTGGCGCCAAAGGACAGAAAAAATCTATCGTTTTGTCCATCAGGGATTTTAGGAAGTTGATGAATTATTTGGAAGATTTAGAAGACGCTTTAGATTTAAAGAAAGCGAAGAGATTTGAGAAAAATTTTATTGATTTCGATGAGTATCTACAAAAAATAAAAAAAACTTAATGTACCAAATTCTGATCGAGAGAAAGGCTCAAAAAGAGTTAGAAAACCTCCCCTCTTCTGTTATCGACCCCATTATTTCCGCACTAAATAATTTAAAAATAAATCCTTGGCCGCATGGCGCGAAGAAACTCGTTGATCAAGATGGATGGCGTATCAGGATCAGGGATTATAGGATTTTATATACGGTTGATCATCAATCAAAAATAATAAAGATCTATCGTATAAAGCACCGCAAAGATGCCTACCGTTAAACTTAATTTACAATGCCGTAAGCTGTGACTCTTCCGGTTTTGTGGATAACCCCAACAGCAGCAGGAAATTGGTGACGGGGACGGTGTTGATGATGACCGGACGGAACCCTTCGATAGGGCCGTTCGGCATGGGAACGCCTTGCGGGAACACGGGCATTTGGATCGCCTCGCCTTGCGTTTCTAACTTCATTTCTTGCGGGTTCAAATCGATCCCGCCGAGGTCAGGGTCTTCTCCCGCCACCATCGCCGGGTCGGGGTTTTCAAGAATCAACCGCTGAGGTGAATTAAATCGAATAGAACTTAGTCGAAATCCTTTTCGATGATGTTCAAATAATATCGGATCGAGAACAACCTGGTCTGTAATCAGTACCGGCTTAGGAACAAACTGCCTTGAATTTACCGATGATATGCTGCCAAGATATTGAAGTTGCCCGTTTCGCTTTTGAAAAGCATGAATTTCGCTTGTCCGCGGCGTAGTCTCATAGGCTGGATTATTTAAACGGTTTTTGACTATAAACACTCCACCTTCTTTTAGGATCCCTTGCATTGTTAGGAAGAATTCATTCTCTTGTCCAACATCAAAATGTTCGGTAACATGCGATGCCGCGACTAAACTCACAGATCCTCTCATTCCAGGCTCGTTCAAAATGTCGGAAGTGATTAATAACTTTGCCCCTGTAGCCGTTAATTCTTTCTGGATAGGATCCAAAACAACGAATAGAGTTCCATTCTGAAACTCACCGTTAGGAGATAATGATGCCTGTTCCAGTAATTTGTTCAAGGTCTCAACACCGAGATAATCACGAATGAAGCTCTTAAAAAAGTCAGTATTTCTATATTTTTCATCCGTTACGATTTCTTCCCTGCGCCGAAATTCAGCGTTTGGGGACATCGCCACAAATCTGTATTGATCGTTAGAATCATCAGGGTGGCGGTATCCGACGATAATCTCATTAATCCCGGCATCCTCCGCAGCCCCGTGAGGGCCTACCAGCAAACGGACCTCGAATATTCGATCGATGTCTACCAATTCCTTTCCCACCATTTTTTCCTTGGCGATCTGCTTGAAACGGTCAAGCACTGGTCCTTGCCCAATGATCATTTGTGCAGATGATACTGCCGACGGGAGTTCAACGACGGACACTTCTGCATTAACGCCTACTTCCTTAAGATGATCAACTAACTCTTTGGTATCAAAAGGCCTGACCCCGGCTCCAACATTAATCACCCTATGAAGTGTCCCGTCCCTTAGATCCAATCCTCCATGATGGATCAGCTCTAAGAATTGATCCGAACCGATAACAGTATTAAGATCACGATTTCGGTTTTGCGTCGTAGTCTTAGGGTATACGAAATTCCTTTGAAATTCGCCCACCATCGCCGGGTCGGTCGGGCCACTGACATCCGTCGCAGGCTCTGGATGAATCCCAACATTAAAATCCAACACGACGACATTTTTACTTATTTGTGCTTCCCTTAAGCTGAAAAAAGAAACAGCAATTTTCTTGGTTTTTGTGTTAAAGGCCACATTGTCGATTGAACCTTCGGGATTTTTGTAGTGCGCGACCAATTCTTTTGTTGCTGAATCCCAAATTTTAAATTCACCATTAAAGTTAGCGGCATAGAAATATTTTTCTCCGTCAAGAAAACCAATGATGGAAAATTCAGCAGCCCCACGTCTTTTCCCCTGCCCATTGTTGTCGAATGCTTGAACTTTGTGGACTAGCTTCCCCCCTTCATCTAACTCCCAAATCTCGATTTCTCCATTTTGATTCCCAAGAATCACCTTCTTGCCATCCGGGCTAAAATCGCCCGTTGTATATTCGATCTTTTCTTCTTGTATGAAAATAAACTCACCACTAACAATATTCCTTATCATAACAGAAGGCGTTCCTTCGTAATCATAGACATTATTGTATAAATAGTAATTTTGAGCCGTATTCATGGCTAAATTCCCCTCTAAACCACCCTCGCCGACCGCATCGATTTCTTGCTCCTCAATAATTTCTCCTGTCTGAACATTCATAGTTTGAATAACGAACTTGCTATAAATTAACCTTATAATACGTAATTGCCCTTCGATAACTTTAAACTCCGTTGTATTCTTATAGTCATAGACATTTATGTCTGCATCGATCTCAAAATTAATTTTTCCGGTATTCGCGTCCCAAACAACAATAGCTCCCTTTTGCGAAGAACCTAAAATCAATTGCCCATCGGGACTGTATTCAACATGATCCAGATTGTTCTCGCTCTTCGGAGATTTTAATTTGAAAACCAACGAACCATTGGTTGGATCCCAAATACTTACCCCTTCTCCTAAGCTTAATGTCGCTAAACGCCCCCCGTCGGGGGCTATGTCTAAATCTTCGACAAATTTTTGCTCACTTGCCTTAATGGTAAGAATCTCTTTTAATTGTTGGCTCACCATCGCCCCATCGGTGACGGCGCTTGCAAACTCAACTGCCATTTGTACAGGGTCATCGGATTGCGTAATAGCGGCATTCACGAGAACAGCATTAAATCCCATCCCCATGGCTTCTTTGGCGTGATCCGGCTTGCCAATTCCGGTTTCAGCAACCAAAGGAATGCCCGGCCTTAATTCTCTGGCCCAGGAAATGATCCTTCTCATTGTCTCTTTTTCTTCATCCGTCCCCAATCCTTGTCCCGAGCCCGGCCGAGTGCCCTCAATGCGCAAGCCAACCACTTGATCAAAATTTAGTAATTCGTTTAGCGCTTCTCTGGTGATTCCCTTTCCGATTAAAGGAAGAATTTTTATATTTTTGTTTAACGCAACCAAACGCTTCACGGCTTTCATCACTTCATCATTCCTAGTCATTAAATCATCGTCTCTAATTTCAAGCTTCAGGTAAGGTGTCCCCGCATACGAGATACCAACCCCTGCTAACAAGACAGCATCTTCGGCTGATTGGGCTCGACTGGTATTAATCATCGTGATAAATTTGCGTGTTTCCCCTTGTTGAACAAGCGCTCGATGAGCCAGATCGACATAGGGAAGCTGAATCTGATTCGGAAGCGTGTCTAAACTCCCTTCTCTGCCCAATTTAGAAACACCGGCATGTTCTTGAAAAACAGCCGTCTTAAGCATCTCCTCTGCTTTGTTTAATGGAACCATTGTTCTCACATCCTTTAAGTCTCCTGGCAAAAAGATAAAAATTTGAGTACCAGACTTTACGGTAAGATCGCTAGCGATCTCAGGAGAGAGAATCTGAATACATAAAGCATCACTACATTTCTCCGGGGCAAGATGAGTAAGAGCCGTCGGAGCAATCAAAGGAAACAACTCGACCCCATCAATGACAAATTTATTTGGGTGCCCCTTCTCTTCCACCATCACCAAGTCGGCTTTTTCCACAATTTTCAAACCAACAACAGATTCTAGAGGAACCCCTGCCTTGCTTTGCCGATTAAGTTGTTTGATCTCTAATGCAACATCAAAGTCACCGCGGCTTTGCAAAAGTGCGTGCGCTTGGGCCACATGGTCCCAAGAAATTCCCCTAAAGATATTATCTTTCAATCGTATAGGACGTGAGGCAATTTGGGGCTTAATTTTATCGAAAATTTTTCTCTTTATTTGTTCAATGTTAAATTTATATCGAATATGGCCCCGTATTTGATCTATCGCCCATGCGACAGAAATAACGTCAAAAGCCGTGAGATTGGCCTTGCTGCGTAACCCTGCATCTAAAACAAGCTTAATCTCTTTTATTAAAGCTTCACTAAATTCTGCTTCATTGAGTTTTCGATCTCCTTCAGGAATGATCATATGCATTCCCACAACAGGAATGCGCCACCTCTCTTCTAATATTCCTGCAGGAGTCATATAGGGGACATACCCTGCGCCATCTGCTCGAATTCTTCTATAAAAATCTATTTCGTCCCCCTCATAAAAATCAAAGTACGCCCTCACAAATTTATTGATGACATTATCCATTTCATCTAAATATTTTAACGTAAAAATATTGGAAAGATTGATTTGGTCCGCGAGTTGTCGTAATTGCTTGAAATAATGCCTGCCGGAAGGCCCCCGCTTGGCCACCATCGCCGGGTCGAAATCCGGGATTTGAGGCGTAAAATCTTTTAATTCCGGAAAAAATTCCCGTAGGGCGCTCAAGATCACCCTCCGTTGCTTATACATAAAGACACCTGTATTATCCTCCAACGCATTTGTTAAAATTCCCAAAAGGGAAGATTTTAACTCCGGATTCTCCCGAACAAACTCTACCATTCTTTCTAATGAACGATCGTCTGATCCCGCTTTGGTCGATTTTGCAAAAATTTCTCCAACTCTCTCCCGCTCATAGTTATGCTCCCACATCGCTTTCCCGAGTTCAAACCAAGCCTCTCCTTTGTTAAAAGGCAACAATCTCTTCGCGAGACCAACATCCTCTCGATCTTCATTCAAGCCACCCACTGAAACAACTTCACTAGCGACAAGAGCCGGGGCGAAGAAAACATTTTCAAAATCCCCTTTCTCTCCTAAAATTTTTGTAATTTTTAATCTTGTATCAGGTTTAAATTCCACCATTTTCCCTAAATATTCATCAATTTTTTGATAATCCTGACGATAGGCCGCTCCAATGGCCATTTGCATATACCCTTTATCTCGATCTTCAGGACGGATGCCATCCGCCAATCCCGTCCATTGCCCAATCCGCCCTCTTTGGTCCTTCCAACGAACAAGGCCTTCAGCTGAATGATAGAAGCCCTCCCGGGCCAATTCAAAAATCACATCATCAGCAAATCCCATGAGCATCTCTCCATCCAACGTACGCCCTAAATATTCCGGGGGAATATCCAGGATCAGAGGAGGCTCATCTGGAATCAATTCTAAAACCACAGGTTCGGCATACCTATCATCTTCGGTTCGTGGGTATTTATATTCCTGAAAACCTTTAATGACGATCAACCGAACTAACTCCAGTAATTCTTTTGATCCCATTCCGTCAAAACGAAGACCCGTTGTCCGGGCCGCATGCACAAAAAACCTGGCAATATTGCGATCATGGCCAAAGAATCCACTCACGATTTTTTTCGATTTCCCCCAAGCTTCATCATAAATCTTAGCGGCCTCCTCCTTAGCCCCAGTTTTTAAAGCTATGTCAGCTACAGCCGCTAAACTCTCCACCTCATGGTCGCCCCCAATCCTACGAATATTCTCAAGAATCGCCTCCCGATATCGAGGATCTAGCGCCATCATGGAAAAAATATCCTTATGAACACCCAGAGAAAATGTTTCAATTTTACTTAGCATTTCAATGGCCTTGTCCATGCGTCCTTTTTGAGCATAAATTGCACACAGTCGAGCATGCGCATTTCCCTGTTCTTCATTATCTTCAACTGTTGCAGCCATTGCTTCTAATTTAGGGAACAATCCATCAATCTGCCCCAACTCCTCGATATAACCTGGAATATCAGTTTTAAAAGTAGTCTCCGGATCCCATTCTCGTATAGTCATGACCATCTCTAGTAATCTGTTGGATAAAGAGACGTCGTCGTTGCCAATAGCTTTAACAAGCTCCAGGATAAATTCTCTCATCGTGAGATTCGCGTAACCTAGATGAGCTGTCTCCCCAGACTGTCCGCTTCCTGCTCCATGTTCCTGCAGCAAAATTCTCTTGGCCTTTTCAATGTCATGGACGTCAAAAGAATATTCATCGCCGCTGCTATACGATCGTGGATCAAAAATGATTTCGATCGCGCGTTGCCTCAACTTTGGATACCGGCCCATTTGTCGAATAACAGTTCCTACTAAAGGAAATTTTTCTTTCAAGGTTACCCCTCTTGTATAAGATTCCTCCAACAAATTGCGCCCCATGGCAAAGGTGCTTGGGAGGACTAAAAGCTCCCCGGCAAATTCCGCCTGGGATTTCCATGTTTCGCCATTTTGTTCCGGCCGTGTATGCCCGGCGATTGTTTCATTAAACATCACTTGCATTGTTCGTTGATACAATTCTTGGGGTGTTGGCGCTGTTACCATCGCCGGGTCGGATGCCGCCTCTAATTCAATGCGACGAACTGTGCCGGTTGAATTGATTTGGATAAGAGCACCGTTCCAATAAAACGAAAACGTTTGGCCATCGGCGGACAATTCTCCTCGGTAAATAGTAAGGAAAGGGTCTACGTCATCAGGCATAAATTCAACAATGGGAACTCCTTGATAACTGTATCTGTCTGCTGATCCAACCGTTCTTTTTTGAATCTCTTTTGGAACAGCCCTTTTTAGGATTTGCTCAACGGTGTCTAACGTTCGAGAAAAATAATCATAGGAAGTTTCTATATCGCCGGCTGGTGAAATGACTTTTATGCTTACATTATGGCCTCTATCGCGGGAATAAAGAATGAATGAGCCGGCAGGAATAGCCGGATGATTTCCTATTCTTTTCTCCTCAGAGACAAATTCCAATCGCTGAATGTTAGTCACTTGAATCGCCTGGGCATAGGGACCGATAATCTCTAAATCCGCTTGGCCCAGGCTAGGATGCTGAACTTCAATAAGAATTTCTCCATTGTTTACGCTAAAAAGGTCATTCCCTGCTTTTTTAACACCGATCAACGTTAAACCCGATGGCGCTTGATAAACTGTTCGACCATCCTGGGCACGAAATGGTCCTAACCATATAAATTTTGCATCGGCAGTCACCATCGCCGGGTCGCTGTCCGGCCGGCTCGTGCCGGGGGGGGTGTCGGCCTGTCCCGTCTTGGCCCATTCGTGCACACTCCCAGGGGAAAGATTAACATTCCTGGGCAAGGTATGTTGTTTGACATTTTTTACCATGACCTTTAGGAATTCTCGCGTTAACACAGATAAAGCGTTCCTCTGGCTTATAAAGCTGGAATATGTAACAAACTCCGGATCAAAGGCCCCATATAATTCCAAATAAAATTTTTTGTACCGATCTTCATTGGTGCCCCACAGCGCACGTATCCTTTGTCGAAACCCTTGGACCACATCTTCGAACATTGGATCATCACCCACCATCGCCCCGTCGGTGGTCAAATCACGATAGATGGCTTGTGCTCGTTGAAATTGATCTTCGGAAAGCCATTGGCGGGCAACGGCCAAGCCGTAACTCTTCGATTCAAGATTGGGGTCGGGCGAAATCGTATACGAAGGCGTTACTTCGAATGTTCTATCATCGAAAGCAACATCTGTTTTCCATAAATCTAAACCGATCCGATCAGCAAGCAATTTAAGCCCGTCGCGGATATGCGTATTGTAAAGGACAGTCACGTTGCGTTGGCGCAAATAATGAAGCACTGCAAGCTGGATGGCAGCTAATTCAAAATTATCTGATCCATGCAACTCATCGATAATAACAAAATCGCCTTCTTTCGCGTATTTAAGCATGGCACTATATTGCTTTAAAATATTAAAGAAGTAACTTTCTCCCTGCCCCGTCACATTATCCCCTCCAAAGAAAGAATACGTCCCATTAAACTGCCCCATTTCTAAGTCGGCAGGGACATACATTCCATGCGACGCCAAAATAAGATTGATATACACCGTCAACATCAGCGCCGTCTTTCCACTAGAGTTTGGGCCGGTCAATATCTGAATAGGTTTTTGCGGGTCGATTTCCAGCTGCTGCGGTTTTCCGCCCTGAATAAAAGGAGATAAAGATAAACGCCCACTTAAAGAAAACGGCTGGGCATTGTTCATTTTAAACGTTCGGGATCCTTGACTAATCTTGGGAGCTCTTAATGCATATTTAATGTTGGCGCGGGAAACACCCGTCAATTGGTCCACAGGCCGTAGTGTAATCAACGCTCCATAGCGTATTAACTGATCAAAGGCATCGTTCCATATCCGCCGTAATTGTTCCAATCCTCGATCATCCAAGCTTCTTCCTTGAGCTATTCGTTGGGCTCGTTGCGCTTCCATATCACGGACATAGCCATGCAGATGCACATTGCTTTTCATTTTTTCCAAGGCTTGAAAAAACTCATCTTCGGATTGAATTTCATCTAATCCTCGCCCATCTTCGGTAGAAAATGCTTTAAAAAGCTCGTCCGCCGCTTTGATATCTTTTTCGATCTTTTGGCTGATCTTTTTAACCAGCTCGTCTTGCTCCAAGGGCTTCAAATGACTTATCACCGCTCTAAGGGCCTGCTGATATTTTTCAATATCCGCCTTTGCTTTCTTATGGGAATAAGGGGACCCAAAAAAAGAATTGCGGATATCGCGATGCATTTCCTGGAAAGCCTGAATTAGCTTAGTTAAGTTCTCCAAATAATCTTTGCCTTGTGACATAAATAATGGGATGACACGGTGCAGTTCATCCACATTCTCTTGAGTCACAGAAGCCGAATTAAACGTTCCTGTTAGGAGTTCATTGAGCGTTTCCTTAATCCCTTCGAATTCCTTTGCAGCGCTTACGATAGCCGGCTCTTGGGCAGGGCGATCCTTTTCTGTTTCAGGCTTTGTTTCTTCCACCGAGGTCATCATAAAATTGATCACTTGAGTTTGAGAACTTTTCCCTAAGGCAAAAAACTCATCCGCATAAAGTTTTCTCAACGCCGAAGCAACAACGCCGCCTCCTCCCAAATCTAGGTCAGAAGCGCTGGTTTTATCTTCGGAGCCGCTAATCTCGGGTAAAATTTCAGGCGCCTTCCCTTCCATAATTGTGTCATAATAACTCCGCGCCAATGTGGTAATCTCTTTCGGAAACCCCGCCTTTTGTGTCAACTCAATCCCATAACTACGATTAGCAATGCCTTTGGAAATATGAAAATTGGGATTTCCATCTTCTCCGAGGGTTTGCATGTAAGGCTGCTGTCCTGTTCGCTGAGCGATCAATTCAAACGCCTTCTTTAAATGCCCTGTGATAATGATCGTTGCGCCTTGTTTGATTAAATCTTCGATCATCACCGTCGTTACAGCAACTAACTCGTGATAATCTGTGCCTGTTGGTACTTCATCTAAGATGACCAGGTCTCCCTGGCCTACATTCTTCGTCAACTCCGCAAGCTCTTTAAGCAACGTACCAAAATATCCATGGCCTTCTTGAAATTGTTCTGGTCGAGGAAAAACACTATATATATGACGGAACATAGAAAGTTTCGCGCTTCCGACTGGGAGTGGAAGCCCCGCTTGATTTAACACAACAGCCAACGCAATGGCCCGGGCTGTCTCTGTTTTCCCCGCCATATTCGGCCCACTCAGAAGTAACGCTCTCTGCTCACCGCTGAGATCTACACTTACCGGAATAACACGATCTTTCTGAAATTTCGTATCTACAGATGCCTCTCCTGGGTTAACTTCGTCATCCTCGATTTCATCTTCCCCCGCAATGTCTAAATCTGAATCTGTTGACTCCAGTCCGAAAAACGATCTTAAACTGCGACCTTTGGGGGCTTCCTGTTTTGACACCGCTTTTCCTTTTAATAATGGATTCCAAAAAGAATCCAAATGGATCGTCCCCGGCGAAGGGTCGATCTCGGCAAAGACATAACCCTCTTCAATAAACATAAGGGCCAAGCGCGCATAAAAATCAATTTCTGTCAAGATATTGTTCATGACACTGTCCGGAAACTGCCGGATAAATGCATGTTTGTCTCCTTTCCCAGATTTTCCCGTCGCATGACTTTTCACCTGCTCTTGCGGAGGCACATTAATTTTCCAAAGTTCCCCCAATCCCGAGTTGGGGTCGATCAATTCTTTAAATTCTTTCATGATCAGAGCCAGCTCTCCTGTATTCTTGAGCCTACTTTGAATTTTTTGTGCTTGTTCGAGTTCGAATTTCTCTTCACTACGAAAATATTTCATATCAAAAGAAGCTAAAACATCTTCATCTACAAAAATATATGGATTGTCAAAGCGTACGGCTGCGGCCAGAAAATGCTTCCGATCCCTTAATAGCTTTAAGTCCGGATGATCGATGATCTTACGTATTTTTTCTTTCCAAGTGATGCGGATGATACCGGTGGCATCATCCGGCAACATATTTTCCAATTCTTCCAAAAGATTCATTATCTCAGCTAATTTGATCAATGATGTCGTCACATCAGGATAAGGGTGTCGATGAGGGGCCTTCGTTCGCCAATAACGATCGACGTAATGTTTGTCCTTCAGCCAATTTAATTCATGATAAAAGCCGCCTTGAGTTCCACCTTTTAGTCTTTTGGAATAGACCAGATGCGAATAAATTCTGATCGCAGCGATAATCTCTTCTAATTTCTTCTTCAATGCCAATCTACCATCTTCTCCGGCGCCCTCTTCCTGGATGGCCTGCATTAACTGGGCCAAAGGACGCCGAAGATCTTCGACATCCTGTTCATCCGCCTTGGGAGAGGCCAGCCTCTTAATCAGCATTTGCCGAACTTTTTCCGGCGCCCCTTTAAATCGAGGGAAAAGATTATCGATGTTCCACTCTCCTCTTCTATCCGTTAACCCTAAATTAATCAAATCTTCCGGGCGAAGCTTGAGCACCCCTTTTTTGACCGATGTGCCATTTTCTCCGTCAACACCCACCATCGCCCCGTCGGTGGTTTCCGGCAGCATGGCGGATTCACGGGACGTGACTGCACCATCGTCTACATTAGACACACGCGCCACATCAAGATTTTGACGATGAATCTCTAAAACATGAAGTGTTACAGCATCGAGCCAGCCGGTGGGGATCCGTTTTGTATCAAAATCATAGCCTGATCCGCCGTGGAGCTGGACCATACGATTAGCAATGAAGCGCAAATTACGTGTAGCGTTGGCTTCGTCCATGTCATCCAGAGCCCTTTGTGAGGCATTGAGCATCTCGGCGACTTGAGCGAATTCAATAATCGGTTTACCAAACGCTTCTCTTTCTTGCGCCCGTTGGCGGCCCGCGGTGATCAGCGCCTGGCCCGCGCCTTTGGTGATTTCTTTCAAAGCGCTTCGTTCCACCCGACGTATCGTTTCCAAAATTTCCAGGCCCTGTCCTGGCTGGCCAATTAATGTGCCAACACCATTGAACAAAACATCCGCGATCCCCGCCTCGTTAAGCCCTAAAAGCGCAATGGAATTCGCCGAAGGGACAAGATTTTCGTGCTGAAAAATAAGAAAAGCACTAAGCTCTTTTTGCCCCGCCATGGGAGCTAAGACAATCAATAAGTCTGCTGATAGGCCGTTAATCACAAACTGCTTCTGACCTTGAATAAGATATTTCTTACTTTCGCCGGGAAGAGGGTTGGCCTTGACCGGATTTGACGGCACATCATCGACCGCCACAACAATTAATGCTTTCCCATTATAAAATGGGTCCAGATTTTCCTTCTGTGCTTCGTCGCCGAAAGCCTGAAGAACTGCCAATCCCTTCTCCTGTTCCAAAAGCATGAGCGCCAAGGGCAAATCTTCTTGAGCCACAGCACCTAAAATAAGATCGCGCACCTGTTCATCGAACCCTTGCTCCCGATACTCTTGCTGCAAAGACACGCCGATCATCCCGCCGGCAAACTGTTCAATAAATTGTTTTCTTTCTCTATTCGTTGACAGGGCATAGAATGCTGTTCCTGTTAAATGAGCATGCCCGGCTTCTTTAGTATCTTTCTCATGGATCGCCCCAACTCCCTTTTCAAGAGAATCACGGGCCATCGACTCCATATCGCTCCAAGCTGCAGGGATAATCTTTTCCGATTTTGTCTCTTTTTTCCCCAGCTTTTGGGCTTCATCCAGAAATTTGTTCGCCCGGACCTCGACCTGCTGAAGTTGCTCCGTCCAAAGTTCCTCAACAAACGAAGAAAGGGATGGTTCGCTATTCGCCGCCTCTTTGATCAGCATCAAAACATGGCCTTCCACGTAAAGATCAATAATCATTCGCTCAATCGGGTTATTGACATCTTTGTCTTCGTTGGCAGGATTAAGGGCCAGCAATGCGTTGATTTGACGTTGTAAGAATTCTGGGTAATCTGCAATATTTTTCAATATGGCCTCTTGAAACGATAAAGGAGACAATGCTTGTTGTTTTCTTTGGCGAATTTCCATTAGTTCGGCTTTGATGACGTTGCGCATGATTTCGCTTGTCCCTTCCAAGATGCTATTGACACGATCGTCGCGTTCGGTTCGCTCCAGGATGTGGCCTCGACGAAGACTTTTAAGGCCGATCAAATCTTTCGCTAACCAACCGTTTTCGATGGCCCGCTCGGTCGTAAAAAGCTTGGCAACGGCGGCATCTAAATTAAAATCTTTCTTTTCCTCTTTCGCACGGGCCGCGCGAACAAGAAGGCGCCGTGCCCCAAACGCATCGGCTATCATTTTGGGGATCGCTTGCCGTAAAGGGGTCAAATCTGAGGCACTTGCTTTTTGTTTTAAACGCTCTTTATACTCTGCTGTATCTTCATCTAAAGAAGTTTCCGAGGACCCTAACGCTACCGACGTCACGGCCAATCGTCCGCTGGATAAGGCCTTCATGGCAATGGTAAATCCTTGGCCTTCTGTCCACAGAAGATTGGCAGCGGGAACGCGGACGTGGTCAAAATGAATTTGAGCTGTCCCTGACCCGTGCAAACCGCCCATCGTTTTCATCGGCACAACATCTACCCCTGGGGCATCTAACGGGACGATAAACGCCGCGATGCCTTTTTGTTTATGGTCAGCCGTGCGGGCAAAAGCAATCACGTATTTAGCCCCAACGCTGCCGGTAATGTAAATTTTTGAATTCTCGCCGACGCCATTCAAAACATATTCTTCGCCATCGCGCTGGGCTGTCATTTTGAGTCCCGCCGAGTCCGAACCGGAGATGGATGACGTGAGCGCGTAGGCCATTGTGTAGTCGCCACGGAGGAGGCCATCTAAGAATGCGCGTTTTTGTTCGTCAGTCCCAAATTCTTCCACAATATTTGCCGTCAACGTCGAAAGAACATCCAGGATAATCGCCAGGGATTCACTTCGTCGGGCAACCTCTTCAATGAGAATGAATTCCCCTAGCGGTGAACGGAACTTGCCTTGAGGCCAAAGCAAGTGGGCCAATTCAACCAAAATACCTTTAGCCTTAACAATATCATTGGCTTCGTCTAAATCAACAGCAAACCCCAGAGGAATATGCTGCTCAACAAATTCGCGGGTCGTTTGCCGAAATCTGATTTCATCTTCCGTAAGACCAAGATTTTTTGAAGCATTATATTGGGCCAATAAAGCATCGACCTGCTCCGGCGTCTCTAAACTCAGCATCGCCGCGTCGACGTCGGTCGATCTTCTTTGCTGTTTGGTTTTGATGACAGAATCCAAATAAGCGCGGATGCGGCCATCAATATCAGGAACGACTCTTTGTATGTTCTTAAAATATTGGATCTTATAACGCTGAGCCAATTCTGCGGGCGTCCATTCTTCTTCGCGCGCGAATTCCGGTTCAATATAAGCCATAAATCTTTTCTGTCCGTGATCATAGTCGAGAAAAATAGTGGCCGGACTTAAGTTGCCGATATAAATCCCATTTTCAATGAGCCTTTTAAAAAGATCGATGATGGCATTCACGCCCTGCTGGTCGATGGCTTTTTCTCCAACGAGAGTGTTGACTTTCACACCATACCCACCGTTGAACGTGATAAAAGCGTGTCGATCCCCTGACGCATCGATGGCCCCGCTGAATAATACCGGAGGGATCAATTGAAGTTGTTGTAACTTTTCAAGCAATAAAGAGGCGTACGCGTCTCCCCCTTGGACCCCGATTCTTGTTTTTTTCACGTGGAAGAACCCCTGAGAGACAGCAAACACTTCTTTGATAACGTCACCGCGCAGCCATCGCATCGGCTTGCCATTGATGAACAATGTTCCCGGCCGGGTGTATCCCCCGGGCTGATACCTCCGTTGGTCCTCTGGGACCATGGCCGCATCAGAGCTTACTGTATTGAGGCGGAACGTCGTTTTGGCGTGCGGATATTGATTTTCGTGATCGACCCAACGCGGAGAAAGCATGGCGCTGTCGACTTGATGGACGCCTTCAATCCCGCCGGAGAAATATTTGCGCGGGATGATTTCCTGCGTAGCTATGTCTTTTTCTTCTTTGATGTAGTTGTAAACGCCTTTCTTGAACGCTTCGATGTACTGGTGATAAATTTTCTCTTTGGCATCTTTCTGGGCCGACTCCACGCCCGAGATTTTATTTTGGTCGGCGTACACTTGACCTAAGACGCTCTCTCGCAAGTTCTTTTTATACCACGTCGCCAAAATCATGGAATGGAATATCTGGCGCAATGGCGCAAAATTTTTGCCTTCATTGACTTCACGTTCGATTTCGGGGATCAGCACTTCTCGAACGATTTCAGCAGAAATCTCCTTAACCTTTGTATTGTCACCAGTCGCCCGTCGCCCGTCGCCGGGTTTACTGACTGCTGGAGACTGGCGGCTGGCGACGTAATCTTTTTCTACCATAACTTTCAAATGGCTCTCAACGACAAACGCACTCTGGCCGTGCGTATAAACGGAGGCTTTGTCGGGAACAATCCAAATTTTATTGAATGTGTCGACAGGGATGTCTGTTGTCCCATACAACGCCTGAGCGCGATTGTAAACGCGTTTCCAGAATTCCGCGCCAAGACCATTTTCAGGATACATCAGCGACGCGGTGAGTTGCTTTAATAAATAATCTTGCGCCAACATGTCTTGGCCCATTTGGGTTTGACTTAATCCCTGCGCGATGATTCTGTCTTTTTCATAGGGAGATAAGTTGACCCACATCTCCTCTTCCGGGATCGTTAAAGAGGCCAAGAAATATTTAATCAGTTTCATTGTTTCTTGGTCTAAGGCTTGGCCTTCCAAGCGGTCGTCGCCCGTATTGACGATAAAATCGAATTGAAAAGGATCATTGGGATAAAGCGTGATCCCTGTTACGGCCACAGGAGTGTAGGAGGAACTTAATGAAACCATGGTTCCGGGAGCGGGCAGATTAAGAGCGGTGGGAAGAGTTTGAGCGTGGGCCTTTGTCGGCCCAAGGACAAAACCAGACAGGAATGACCAAATGATGGTACAAACCATCACCCGGAAAGACAGGCACGTCTTATGTTTGTCTAAGTAGATGATCATCGTGGTAACTTAAATTCAACAGAAATAATCTGAACAAACCCGTGGCGTGATTGGAAGCGAAGAATTTTTGCTCAGACGATTTAATAATAAGATTATTTGTAAGTATATACTACGGGTTGGGAAAATGCCAATTTTTCTAAGGAGTATGTAAAGACAAAACTAAAATGTCCTATTCTTAGCAAAACAGAAATGTCCTATTTTGAGGGTTCAAAATTTTTGAAAGTACCCCAAGAGCGATTCTTATC
>JAGVNC010000021.1 GCA_020053475.1 Candidatus Omnitrophota bacterium
CTTGCCCGTGGATGAATGGCTTTTCGCCCAAAGGGCGTCGAGCGAAGCTCGAAATGTGGAAACAGGTGCCACGGGTTTTACCCGTGGGGTTTCCACTTTAAAACAGGTGAATTCTTATGTTTGATGCCCTTGAATTATTCGTAGGTCAAATGATTGAGTTAGAAGCGGTAATCCAAAATCTGACCGCACTCAAATACACTCGAACATCCCGTTCGCTTGAGGAAGGGGAATTCAGTGTCCGGGGAGGGATTTTGGAAGTCTTTCCGACGGGATTTGACAGCGCTGTGCGTATTGATTTTGATGACGAGAAAATCAAGGTGATCGCGAGTGTCAACAGTTTGTCGGGCAAGTCTATCTGGCAGCATAAAATCGTCATTCTCCTTCCGTTTTTGACGCGCGCTTCTCGATCGGTCTTCAACGCGGACATTCCTCTCAATAATTTTATCGATATTCAAAAAGGCGATTATGTCGTTCATAACAACCATGGGATCGGCCGCTATCTGGGGGTTGAAGAGCGCACTCACCTTAATCAAGTAAAACAGCATTTGGTGATTGAATATGATAGAGGTGATCGACTGTATGTTCCCAAGCACGATATGCATCTTGTCCAAAAATATGTTGGGCTTAATAAACGGCCGCCACGACTCTACAAATTAGGAAGCCAGGAGTGGAAACGCGTACGGGCGACGATTCAAAAACGATTACAGCGCATCGCCGCCGAACTTTTACACACCCAAGCCGTGCGGGCCAGTTTGGTCGGCCATCGCTTTTTGGCTGACACGCCCGAACAAAAAATATTTGAGGCGGCATTTCCTTTTGAAGAAACGCCCGATCAGCGTAGAGCGACCCAAGAGGTCAAAAAAGACATGGAATTCGCCCAACCAATGGACCGTTTATTATGCGGGGATGTGGGGTACGGGAAAACAGAGGTTGCGTTACGAGCGGCGTTTAAAGCCGTGATGGATGGCAAACAAGTCGCTGTCTTGGTCCCCACAACCATCTTGGCGGAGCAGCATTTTTATAATTTTTCTCGACGATTAAAAGACTTCCCTGTTGAAGTAGGCATGCTCAGCCGTTTTCGGACGCACCATGAACAGCAAGCCATTGTGAAAAGAGTCCAGGAAGGGAAGGTCGACATTATTATCGGGACCCATCGCTTACTCTCCCAAGACATCGGCTTTAAAGACCTAGGGCTCATTATTGTGGATGAGGAGCAACGGTTCGGTGTCCGGGCCAAGGAACGCCTCAAGCATTTTCGCCTTCTAGCGGATGTTCTGACACTGACCGCAACCCCGATCCCGCGCACCCTTTACATGGCGCTGGCCGGGGCGAAGGACATGTCCATCATCGCCACCCCTCCGCAAAACAGGATTCCTGTCAAAACAGAAATCATTTCCTTTGATGAAGACTTTATTACTCAGGCGATCCAGCGGGAATTGCAGCGAAAGGGCCAGGTATTCTTTCTTCATAATCGCGTTGAAGATATTGAACAAATTGCTAGAATAGTAATCAAACAAATCCCTCAGGCAAGGGTGGCGGTTGCCCATGGACAGATGTCACCAAAACTCTTGGAAGCAATTATGCTGAAATTCCTTGAGGGCACAATCGATGTTCTTGTCTGTACAACGATCATTGAATCGGGGATTGATATTCCCAATGCCAATACGCTGATTGTCAATCGGGCGGATCAATTTGGCCTGGCGGATCTTCACCAGTTACGTGGACGGGTGGGGAGGTTTACCAGAAAAGCGTACGCTTATTTTATTGTCCGTTCCGAAGAACACTTAACCAAAATCGCCCAAGCGCGTTTAGAGGCTCTGGAGAAACATAGTGGGTTGGGGGGCGGTTTTCAGATCGCCTTCGAAGATTTGCAATTGCGCGGGGCGGGAAACCTGTTAGGCCAAGAACAACACGGATACATCGCCAGCATCGGCTTCGATCTTTATTGCCGGTTGTTAAAAGAATCTGTTGAACATCTTAAACGAATGAATAATCGTGAGCCCCTTCATGGTTAATCTCAAACACGTTATTGTTAGTTTGTTGTTGGTAACATTCATGGCTTCGGCCAGTTTGGCCATGGATGACGCCATTATTGCGGTCGTCAATGACGAATTGATTACGTTAAAGGAATTGAAAGACTACATTCAAATTACGTACGTCAATTTGGCCAGCGAAGGGATGGACGAAACAACTTTGAATGAAATTAAAAATGACCTACAGGCCAACGGGATTCATAAACTGATTGAAGACAAATTAATCTTAAGTGAGGCGAATAAACTGGAAATGGAAGTGCGGGCCAAAGCTGTCGATGACCGCATCGAGAAAATCAAGGCGAATTATCCATCGGAACAGGACTTTATTGTCATGCTGATTGAAAACGGGTCGACGATTACGGATTTGCGCAATAAAATCACCGATCAATTCAAAATCAAGTTCGCCATTGATCACTTTGTCCGCTCGAAGGTTTTTGTGAATCCTCAAGAAGTCACGAACTATTACGAAGAGAATAAACAAAAATTCCAGAAACCCGAGCAGGCCAACCTTCAGTCTATTTTTATCAAGTCCCAAGACGATAAAGCCGCGGCCCAGCAAAAAGCCGAAAAAGCCTACGATGAGATCAAAAGCGGCAAAGATTTTACCGAAGTCGCCAGCCAATATTCGGATATTCCTTCCATTGGTCTGATCGAGAGAGGCCAGCTCCTAGCCGACATCGAAGAAAAAGTATTTAGTCTAACCGAGGGGGAAATTTCCGGGATCATTACGGTCGATGCCGGATTTTATATCTTTAAACTGATGAATAAAATTCCCGCCCAAGTGGCCAGTCTGCAAGATGTCAAAGAGGATATTAAAAACTTCCTCTTCCAAGAAAACTTCCGTGAGCGCTATACGCAGTGGATTGAAGAGTTAAAGAAAAGCGCCTATGTCGAAATCAAATAAAAAAATTATTGGGATTACTCTTGGAGATCCAGGCGGGATTGGCCCGGAAGTCGTCGCCAAGGCCCTACGCTCGCTACGCTCGCCTCGATTAGCTTCGTTGCATCGTCTAGTTGAATACGTGATCATTGGGGATCAAAAAATGCTGTCCACTTACCCCAAAGGACGCGTCAATAAAGCCTGCGGAAAGGCTTCCTTAATGTACTTACAGCAAGCTGTGGAATTATTGAAAGCGAAAAAGATTGACGCGTTGGTGACCGCGCCTGTTTGTAAAGAAGCCGTCTGCATGGTTCAGCCATCGTTTCAAGGCCACACGGAATATTTGGCCCAAGCCTTCCGTGCCAAAAACGTTGGGATGATGTTTGTGCACGATACCCTGCGGACTATGATTGTGACCCGCCACTTAGCGTTGAAAGATATTCCTAAACAAATTTCGGGAAAAAATGTTTATGAAGCAATCGCCTTAACGCATCAATCTCTCAATAAAATTTTCAAGATTCAACATCCTGTCATCGGCGTTTGCGGGCTCAATCCGCATGCGGGGGAAGGGGGCAGGATGGGCCAAGAAGAAATCAAGATCATTATTCCGGCAATCCGTAAAGCCCAACGAAAAAAAATGAAGGTGAAGGGCCCCTTTGCCGCCGACACACTCTTTACGCCCGACCGGCTCAAAGGCCTCGATGCCATTGTCGCCATGTATCATGACCAGGGGCTGATCCCGATGAAAACACTGGCTTTTAAGAAAGTGGTTAATCTCACTGTTGGATTACCATTTATCCGTACTTCACCCGCCCACGGAACAGCCTTTGATATCGCCGGCAAAGGCGTCGCCGATCCTTCATCCATGATTGAAGCCATCAAACTGGCAGTGCAATTATCCTCATGAAACGTTCCCTCGATCCAGCGGTGTTGCGTCCTCGGAAGTGGTTAAGCCAAAATTTTTTGAAAGATCCGAACATCATCCGCAAAATCATGGAAGCCTGTGACTTAAAAAAAGACGACCGTATTTTTGAAATCGGACCGGGGAAGGGAGCGTTGACAAAAGAACTAATTCCTCGCGTGGAGAGCATTACCGCCGTTGAAAAGGATTCTCGACTGGCCCAACACCTCCAAACTCAATTTTTCAATACAAATCTGACCGTTATCAACAACGATATTTTGGAGTTTCCGTTTGAATCACTTGTGGCCCCAATGAAAGGGATTGGCAATTTGCCTTATCACATCGCTTCTCCCATTATCGAGCGAATCATGATCCATCGCAAAAAATTTAGTGTATTTTATATGACCGTCCAGTTAGAACACGGCCTACGCATGATCGCCCAACCGTCCAGCCGTGATTACAGCGCGTTTAGTTGTTTTGTTCAATATTATGCACAGGCAGAAAAGTTATTTATAATCAGGAACACGTCTTTTGATCCTGCGCCTAAAGTCCAGTCGTGTTTTCTTAAGCTTCTTTTCCGCAAAAATCCTGTTACTCCCGCGGCTGATGAAGATTTCCTTTTCTCGGTCATTCGCACGGCCTTTCAACAACGCCGCAAAACAATCCTCAATGCCTTGCAACGCCTCGCGGACAAATCCACGCTCCAGGGAATTTTTATCCAATGTCAGATCCCGGGGCAGGCGAGAGCGGAAAACTTAGATCTTAAACAATTTGTCGATTTATCCAACAGGCTTGGGATTACGCTGAAGAAGAAAAGGGCAGGAATTTAAGATTTCCAGTCTTTAAACCAATGGTCAACGAGCTTGGCTCGATTCAGCTCAAAGGCGTGCTCTAAAATGAGATCCTGTGTTTTTTCCGGGACATTTGTAAAAAGAACGCCGACTAAACGTTCATGGCCTTGGGCTTGAGAAGATTTGCACCATTTGACTTTTCCATCAAGATGAACAATGGTCGATTCGGATAGATAAATGGATAACTTGACACTTTGGTCGGGACTGTATGTTTCCGCTGTCGCAATACATGTGCCGGCGCAACTTAAATCTTTAGTATAGCCCTGCCGGACAGCAAGTTCATTGGATAAACGATGCAGAACACGATTTTTGACTTCCCATCGAGGTAAATAACGCGAGTCAGAACGACCAAAACCTAAGGGTTGTTGGTTCTGAGGTGCCATTAGCCTCCGTTCCCACGAAGGGATAGGAATTCAATAAAAAAAGCCACGATTCCCTTAAATGAATAAGAGCCGTGGCATTGAAGACAATATAACATAGCCCCTCTGGGGCTGCAAGAATAATTAAGAAAATATTGATCCGTCTCTTTTAAGGAGATAAGGGCTTGACAGAGAGCGAGGGTGATGCTAAAAAAGGGGATTATGGATATTCGCATCTATTATCATGATACAGATGCCGGCGGGGTCGTTTATTACGGGACATATTTGCAATATTTAGAAGAAGCCCGGACAGAGTTCTTAGAGAAGAACCATTTATCCGTCGAATCTTTACGAGAACGAGGATTTCTTTATGCGGTGCGAAAATGTGATATTACTTACCGCGCTCCGGCCCGCTACGCCGATACCATCACCTGCGGGGCAACGCTTAAAAAAGTCACGGCGGCACAACTTGTTTTCCATCAAACAATTACACACCAAACAACCGGCCAGCTTCTGGTCGAAGCGGAAGTGACGATTGTCAGTCTTACGAACGATTTTAAACCGACCGCTATCCCCGAAGATTTGCATCAAAAATTCAGTGGCTTAATCGAATAATAATTCTTCTTTAAAATCTGCACAGCTTTCCGCTTGTTTTTTAATTCGACTAATGTTAATATAATCATCTTACTTATTTCTTAAATTAATAATATTATTATATGAAAAACAAAAAAATAATTAATGAAGAGGTCGTTCGTTCCGTGGCCAGCTTAGCGCGGATCAATTTGCAAGCCGCTGAGGTGAAACAACTAACGAAAAACTTGGAAGATATTTTGCATTATGTGGCAAAGCTCGAGCAGTTGGATGTGAGCCGCATTCAACCAACAAGCCATGTCCTGCCTTTAGAAAATGTTTACCGCGAAGATATTGTGAAACCCAGCCTGTCCCAACAAGAAGCATTAAGCATCGGCCCTTATCACACCAAAGGGCATTTTAATGTCCCCAAGGTGATCGCATGAACCTTCACGAACTCACAGCTCACGAGCTGTTAGACTTAATCAAAGCCAAGAAAACAAGTTCGCAGGATGTTTATGCGGCTGTCAAAAAACAAATCCAAGCCAAGGAACCACAGGTTCATGCGTATGTTCGGGTCAATGAAAACGCCCCGATGTCTTCTCCGCCAAAAGCCGATTTTCCGATTCCTATCGCCATTAAAGATAATATGTGCATTAAAGGCCAGGAAACCACCTGTGCATCAGCCATTTTAAAAGGTTTTAAGCCGCCTTACGACGCCACCGTTGTTAAAAAAATCAAGCAATCCGGGGGGATGATTCTTGGCAACGCGAACATGGATGAATTTGCTTTTGGATCGTCCACGGAAAATTCGCATTTCGGCGTGACGCGTAACCCCTGGAATCTCGCTTGTGTTCCCGGCGGATCGAGCGGGGGATCGGCAGCGGCCGTTGCGGCGCATGAAGCCATCTGGGCGCTAGGTTCGGATACCGGCGGATCAATCCGTCAGCCGGCGGCTTTTTGCGGCGTCGTCGGGCTCAAGCCAACATATGGGCGTGTTTCGCGCTACGGACTCATCGCGTTTGCCTCAAGCCTTGATCAAATCGGGCCAATCACCAAAGATGTCCACGATGCGGCGTTGCTCCTGAAGATGATTGCCGGATATGATCCGATGGATTCGACCAGCGTGGATGTCCCCGTCCCGGACTACACACGATCATTGGTCAACAACGTGAAAAATTTGAAAATCGGTATCCCTAAAGAATATTTTATTGAAGGAATTGACCCGCAAGTCAAACAATCCCTGGAGAAGGCCATTGATGTGTTCAAACAATGCGGGGCGCAATTTCAACAAATTTCATTGCCGCACACCGAATACGCGATAGCGACGTATTACATTACAGCGACGGCCGAAGCTAGCTCGAACTTGGCCCGTTATGATGGCGTACGCTTCGGATTACGCGAAATCCCCGGCCAAACGCGCAAATCACCACTCATTGACATGTTTGAAGAAACCCGCGACAAAGGGTTCGGAGCGGAAGCCAAACGCCGGATTATGCTTGGGACCTATTCCTTATCCGCCGGCTACTATGATGATTATTATTTACGCGGATTAAAAGTACGCACGTTGATTAAAGAGGATTTTGACAACGCCTTTCATCAATGTGATGCCATTCTGACTCCGACGGCACCAACAACAGCGTTTAAAATCGGAGAGAAGGTCAGCAATCCGTTGGACATGTACTTATCCGACATTTTTACGATTTCAGTCAACTTGGCCGGGTTGCCGGCGATGTCGTTGCCGTGTGGCTTTTCAAGGGAAGGATTGCCCATCGGGTTACAAATCATCACCAAGCCTTTTGCGGAAGAAATGCTCTTTCGCGTGGCTTACACGTACGAACAGAATACCGATTGGCATCAACGTAAAGCGCCCATTCAATAGAAAAGACAATGCAAAATATGCGCCCCTCAATAAGTATAGAGTTTGAACCGGTGATCGGCCTTGAAGTGCATCTGCAGCTGAACACCAAAACAAAAATTTTCTGTGGCTGTGCCAACACATTTGGCAGGGAGCCTAATAGCCATACATGTCCTGTTTGTTTGGGATTACCCGGGACACTTCCGGTCCTTAATAAAAAAGCGTTGGAATACGCGATTAAAATCGCTCTTGCGTTACATTGTGAAGTTAATCCATTAATCAAATTCGACCGTAAAAATTATTATTATCCCGATCTCCCTAAGGGGTATCAAATCTCGCAATATGATTTGCCCATAGCCCAACATGGGTTGCTCGTCATCTCGTCCGGCGGCCAAGCAAAAAAAATCCGTATCCGTCGGGGGCACCTAGAAGAAGATGCCGGTAAGTTGATTCATGACGATTCTCTGGGCTGCAGTCTCGTTGACTATAATCGAACAGGGACACCGCTCATGGAAATCGTGACCGAGCCGGACTTGCATTCTTCGCAAGAGGCTTACGATTATTTACACATCCTCAAGCTAACGTTACAGTATTTGGATGTGTCCGATTGCGACATGGAAAAAGGAAGCCTGCGCTGTGATGCCAATGTTTCCCTGCGTGAAAAAGGGTCAACGACGCTAGGAACAAAGACCGAATTGAAAAATATGAATTCGTTTAAGGCCGTCAAAACAGCCCTGGATTTTGAGATCCGTCGCCATCAAGAGGTCTTGCAAAATGGCGAACGGGTTGTTCAGGAAACGCGTTTATGGAATGAAACCAAGGGCACGACGTTCTCCATGCGCAGCAAAGAAGAGGCCCATGATTATCGCTACTTTCCTGAACCGGATCTCGTGCCTTTCGTGGTCGACAAGAAAATGATTGATGCCGCCCGCCAGACATTGCCTGAGATGCCGGATGTTAAGCTTCAACGCTTGATCCGTGATTATCAAATCCCCGACTATGATGCGGGGATTCTTATTCAAGACCCAGCGCTGGCCGATTTCTTCGAACAATGCGCTAAAGCCAACAAAGGGATTGAATCTAAAAAAATTTGCAACTGGATCCAGGGAGCCTTGCTCCAAGAATTAAACGCCCGCAAAAAAAGTGTCACGACAATTTCTTTAACCGTCCAGAATTTTACAGACTTAATTTTAAAAGTCGAAAACGGCGCCTTGAGCAATCTCGCGGGTAAAGACGTCTTAAAATATATCATCGATTCCGGGAAAAGCGTTGATGCGGTGATCCAAGAAAAAGGCCTGGCGCAAGTGTCCGACGATCAAACTCTTGATGGAATCGTCGAGAATGTAATTAAGGAAAACGAAAAGGTCGTGCAACAAGTCAAAGAAGGCAAAGCATCGGCCATTGGATTTTTAGTAGGCCAAGCCATGAAAAAAACCGAAGGAAAAGCCAATCCCAAGAAAATTGGCGATCTATTCAGAAGGAGGCTTCTTAATGAATAAGAAATGGAGAATCGTTGGATTTACGTTCCTCGTTTTACTCGCGGCCGTTCCGTTAGCGTTATCACAAATGGACCGCAAAACAAAAGATGACCTGTACTCCCAAATCGAATTATTTAGTTATGCCTTGACGACTATTCAAGCAGACTATGTCGAGGAGAAGACTCCCAATGAACTGATTTATGGTTCGCTGCGTGGCATGTTGGCTTCGCTTGACCCGCACAGCCAATTCCTCGATCCTGAAGAATACAAAGAACTCAAAACCGAAACTCAAGGAAAATTCGGCGGGTTAGGGATTGAAATTTCTATTCGAGACGGTTTGTTAACTATTGTTTCGCCGATTGATGATACACCCGCCTGGAAAGCGGGGCTCAAATCCGGCGATCGGATCGTCAAAATTGAAGGGGAACTCACCAAAGACATTACCCTCAACGATGCGGTGAAGAAATTACGGGGGAAACCCGGGACAGATGTCCAGATCACGATTTTACGTGAAGAGACGTTTGAAATCCTCGAATTCACCATGACTCGAGAGATCATTCAAATTCAAGACGTAAAAAATACCCAAATCCTCGAAGACAATATCGGATACATCCGCCTGGCTGAGTTCCGCGAAGATTCCGCCAAAGAATTCCGCAAAGCCCTTGACGATTTAAACCAACAGGGAAGCAATGCCCTCATCCTGGATTTGCGTAACAATCCTGGGGGGCTACTGACCGTCGCCATTAATATCACGGAAGAATTTTTGAAGGAAGGCGAAATTATTGTTTCCACCAAAGGCCGTCGTCGGGCACAAAATACCATTACGTATTCACATAATGCCAGCCATTTGATCGATTGGCCTATGGTGATTTTGATCAATGAAGGAAGCGCTTCAGGCAGCGAAATTCTGGCCGGCGCCCTTCAAGATAATAAACGGGCGATTATTTTGGGAACCAAATCATTTGGGAAGGGATCGGTCCAATCAGTGATTCCTCTTCCCGATGGGTCGGGCTTACGTTTGACGACGAGCAAATATTTTACCCCTTCCGGGAAATCGATCCATGGAGAAGGGATCCATCCTGACATCGAAGTCAAATATCAACCTCCTGTAGAAAAAAAAGAAGGGGAGGTCGATGACAAAAAGAACATTGATAAAATCTTTCAAAATGTCGAAGTCCATGATGCCGAAGATCCGGACCAGACAAAATTTTCTCAAAAAGACACCGAAACCCACGAGCGCCTTCTGGCTGATAATCAAGTGCGTTCAGCCATCAGTGTATTGAAAGGGATTCGAGTCTATCAAAAGCTTGAAAGTCCGGCGCCTGTCACACCTGCTGAAGCGCCTGCAAAATGAACGTTTTAGGCATAGAAACATCGTGTGATGAAACAGCTGCGGCCGTCGTTGCTGACGGCCGCATGATTCTCTCCAACATCGTTGTCTCAAGCCTTAAAGAACATTCGAAATTCGGGGGGATCATCCCTGAAATTGCTTCCCGTCGTCAACTGGAATGGATTAATCCCGTCATTGAAGCTTCCTTGCGGGAAGCCGGCTTGTCTTTGGATGACATTGATGCGATTGCCGTCACCCACAACCCAGGACTCATCGGCTCTTTGCTCGTTGGTCTTTCGTTCGCCAGAGCCTTAGCTTCTGCTCTTAAAAAACCGTGTGTCGAAGTCGATCATATTCAAGCTCACTTGTATGCTAATTGTTTAACATTTGAAGAAGACAAAACAAAGAAAGAGTTTCCTCAACTTCCCGCCATCGGCCTTGTGGTTTCCGGTGGTCATACGAGTTTGTATCGTCTTCAACATTTTGAAAAATTTCAACTATTAGGACAGACCCGGGATGATGCCGCAGGGGAAGCGTTTGATAAAGTCGCGCGCCTTTTGAATTTGGGTTATCCGGGGGGCCCCGTGATTGATCGACTGGCCCAGCAGGTAAAAAATTCGGATATTCAATTTACATGCGCTGCATTACCTGGTACATTAGATTTTAGCTTTAGCGGAATTAAAACGGCTGTTCTGTATTACCAAAAACAGCATAAAGCAACTCCGGTTAACCGCATTGCCTATGCTTTTCAAAAAAGCGTTGTTGGCATCTTGGTCGACAAATGCATGGAAGCGTGTCGACGCTATAAGATCAAAACGCTTTTAATCGGAGGTGGTGTGGCCGCCAATTCAACGCTTCGTCAATCACTGACGCTGGCCGCCAAGGAAAACGGCATCGATCTTTATTTCCCGCCTCTAAGTTTATGTTTGGATAATGCCGCCATGGTGGCAGGATTAGGGTACCAATTATCAAAAACATCAACAATCAACCATCATGCATGAATTAGTCGAAGTTACGTTTAAAATTCTTTTAACCATTTTCTTGAGCAGCATCATCGGTGCGGAACGAGAGTTGCGCCAAAAAGTCGCTGGGCTCAAAACACATATTCTTGTGGGAGTCGGTTCTGCGCTGATTGTCGTCACATCGTTACACATTCTAAGAGTGTACGGTTCGGAAAATCGCTTTATCGATCCAACCCGGATGATTACCGGGATTGTAACAGGGATCGGTTTTTTGTGTGCCGGCGCCATCATGCAAGCTGGGCCTTATGTCAAGGGGTTAACGACCGCGGCCACATTATGGATCGTGTCGGGAATCGGGATCGCCGTTGGAGCCGGAGATTATGGGTCGGCGATTATTGTCACGATTGTCGTCAATCTCGTCATGATTGGTGTTCGCTCGATCGAACATAAATTGGGAGAGAAACTTAAAGATTTGCATCACAACAAGGCCGTCGATTAAGTTTTAAGAGACGAGCCTCGGTCCGCTTTAGGCGGAAGGAAAAATGACGGGAGGAAGACGATGGGACTAGGGGGACGTAAACCAACCAAGGAACTAGAAAACGAAGAAAATAAAGCCATCGAAATCAGCGCCCAGATGCAAGGATCGTTAAGCTTTAATGATCCAGTGAATCTTAAAATTAATGGTGAGTTTAAAGGAAGCCTTCAAACCAAAGGAACATTAACCGTCGGGGTTAAAGCCAGCGTGGAGGCCAATGTCATTGGAGACAACATTGTCGTTGCCGGTAAAGTCAGGGGCGATATCAATGCCAGCAAAATGTTGGTTCTGATGCCCACGGCCATTCTGACGGGCAACATCTCAACTCCTAAGTTAAACATTGTCGAGGGAGCCATTTTCCAAGGCAATTGCCAGATGTACGAAGACCTTTTGGACATTGATGAAGTCGCCAGTTATCTTGAAATAGACTTAGCCGAAATTGAAGCCTTAGCCAACTCAGGGAAAATTCCTGCCAAGCGAACCGGCGACAAATGGAAATTTGAACGCCACCAAATCGATCACTGGGCGTCCTCAGGCAAGCTTCGTTAACATAGGGTTTCTTCACAAAAACAAAAATTATGACTACAGGTCAGTATATCTCTGTCCGGGAAGCCGCCCAGTTGCTAGGTATTTCCGAAAAGAAAATCATGGATCTGATCGAGGTGCGCAAACTGTTGGCCTATCGGATTGCGGACAAATTTCTTCGCCTTAAAAGGACCGAGGTGATGGATCTGCGTAATGCCGGCTACGTGGCTCGGGATAATCCCCAAATCGCTTATTCGACGAAAGAAAAAATCATTGATTTCTTTTATTTTAATGATTTTTACATCATCTGCCTGATCATTATTTTTTCTTTTCTCTATATTATTTTCTTCACATAAATACAGCCCACAAAAAGAACTTGATATTTAAAGGCCTTTCACGTAAAATTTTTTAACATTAAAATTTCGTTTTAAGATGGCGGGGTAGCTCAGCTGGTTAGAGCATGCGGCTCATACCCGCAGTGTCGGCGGTTCGATTCCGCCCCCCGCTACCATTTCGATGAGAAAAATCATTTTAGCCTTATATTTGTTAGGCAATACGTTTAGCCCTTGGATGGCTGAGGCCGAAACGGCGTTTCAAGAGGTCTTTCGCTCCCCCAAATATAAAAATGTCCGGGTAGAAGAAGTCTTAGCTATTGATCTTTTTCGGTTGACATCGGGGGAAAAAGTTAAACTTATTGGGATTAAGGCCCCGGATGATTTTGAAAAACCTCATCGGCGCGTTGAGCGCAATGAATATGGAATGATCATCAAAGAGCCGATCAGCCCGGCAGATTCCCTCGAGGAAGAAGCCCTTCAATATGTTCAGGAGCTTTTAACGAACCAGAATGTCCGCATCGAACTAGATGCCCAAAGCGTGGATGATGCTGATCACACCCTCGGGTATGTCTTTTTGGTCAATAATAATTTATTTGTTAATGCCGAAATTCTGCGACAAGGGTATGCGCATCTGCAGATCAGTCCACCGAACCTGGAATATGCCGACCAACTTCGCGAAGCCTATCAAGAGGCCCGCCGCGAACGCCGCGGATTACAAAACGAATAAGGGATCTCATGGATCATCGATGGCTCATCGTCGGATTTAGTGCCTTCATCAACATCAAATGGTTGAATCAATTTTGATGAATGATCTCCAGCAAATCAAAGACTATATTCGTAAGCATAAACTGCTGGCCCCTTCGGATAAAGTCATTGTGGGAGTCTCCGGCGGGCCAGACTCTGTCTTTTTATTGTATCTATTGCACCAATGGCAACATGAATTCGGCATTCACTTGCATGTCGCCCACGTCAATCACCGCTTGAGAAAAGCAGCAGACCAAGATCAGCAATTTGTGGAAACATTAGCCCGCAAACTTAAAATTCCTTGTTCAACGGCAGTGTGGGGAAGAAAGGAGGGCCAACGTTCTTCTTTAGAAGAACGGGCACGGCTTTACCGTTTACAATTCTTTAGCCAATTGGCCAAACGCCAAAAGACATCCCTTGTGGCCTTGGCCCATACACAAGACGATCTTGCGGAAACTGTCCTGATGCGGCTTATCCGTGGGACAGGATTGCAAGGACTTCGGGCCATGCGGCCTTCCAGCCCGTATCAATCGCTTGAGATTGTTCGTCCACTGTTAGGGACACGCAAAAAAGATATTCATCAATATTTGAAAAAACATAAAATTCCTTATTGTATCGATATCACAAATCAAGACATCAAATTTTTTCGCAATAAAATTCGTCATCAGCTTCTTCCGCTTCTCGTCAAAGATTTTAATCCTCAAATTTATGAATCGTTGGCCAATGTTGCTGAGGTTAGCAGCGCCGATTATGATTTTCTGGAAGCGCGGGCAACCGATTTATTCCGTCGTGTAACCAAAGTTTCTGCGGATGGCACAACCCTGCGTATTCCCTTAACATCGTTACGCCGATGCCATCCCGCGATTCAACGTTTATTGCTACGGAAGGCCATTGAACGTCTCCAAGGCAACACCCGTCGCTTAACATTTACCCACATGAAAGAAATGGAAGATCTCCTGGCTCACCGTCCGGATAATTCGCGTGTTCATCTCCCCCAACAAATGGTCGCTCAAAAAGACAAAAAAAATTTAAGGCTAAGCCGCACCTCTTAAATTGCTTGGCACAAAGAAATTTGAGTTGATAATCTATTGAAAATGAGTATAATCATAAGGTTGTAAAATAACTTTACTATAAATTATAGAAAGAGTGAAATGACTGAACCAAATCTTCTTAAAGACAACTTCTCGAACTCCATTCAGAAGGGCAAGTTACGTAAAAATTCTAATCCCAAAGGCATGCCAGGTAAAAATCGTCCCAAGCAGCCCAACGGGAATTGGTTTTTTTGGATTTTGATTGGATTTATGTTCCTGATGCTTTTGAGCCAATCAAGCCCGGTCCCACCGATGGGCACATCCAAAGAAATGACGTACAGCGAATTTTATTCACTCCTGGAGACCAATCCTGCAACAGGGAAAATTCAGAAAGTTGAACTGATTGAGAACACGGAAAACACACTCAAGGGAACGTTAAAAGAAGGAGGGGAGTTTACCCTCCATATTCCCAAAGAGGACCCCAAGCTCCTTGATCTATTACGAAGCAATGTCCCAGAATTTAAAGTAGTCCCGCCCCAAACATTCTGGAGCCAAGTCTTTTTTTCGTTCATGCCCATTTTGCTCATCCTTTTTTTCATCTGGTTTCTTTCTTACCGTGGAGCGCAGATGGGAAATAAAATTTGGTCATTTGGGAAATCCCGCGCCAAGATGAACAACAATGATAAAAACTGTATCAATTTTAATGATGTGGCCGGCGTGGATGAAGCGAAAGAAGAACTTCAAGAAGTCATCGAATTCTTAAAAGATCCCAAAAGATTTCAACGCCTCGGAGGGAAAATTCCCAAAGGCGCTCTTCTAATCGGCCCGCCGGGAACAGGCAAAACTCTTTTGGCCAAAGCGGTGGCGGGAGAAGCCGGAGTTCCATTTTTTTCGTTAAGCGGTTCGGACTTTGTGGAAATGTTTGTCGGTGTCGGGGCATCGCGTGTCCGTGATTTGTTTGAACAAGGTCGGCGTGCTTCCAAGGCTTCCGGCAAGGGAGCGATTATTTTTATTGATGAAATCGATGCGGTGGGGCGTTTACGTTTTGCCGGCATCGGCGGCGGCAATGACGAGCGCGAGCAAACCCTCAACGCGCTTTTAGTCGAGATGGACGGGTTTACCAACCAAGAAGGGTTGATCCTGATTGCCGCAACCAACCGGCCTGACACGTTAGATCCCGCATTGTTACGCCCGGGGCGTTTTGACCGCCGTGTCGTCGTTGGATTACCGGATATCAATGGACGAGAAGGAATTTTGAAGGTCCATACCAAAAATATTAAAATGGGCACTGATATCAACCTGCGCAAAATTGCTCAACAAACCGTTTATTTTTCGGGCGCTGATTTAGCCAACGTCTGTAACGAAGCGGCTCTGCTCGCGGCTCGCAAGAATAGAGATGCTGTCGGCCAAGCCGATTTTTTGGCGGCCGTTGAACGCGTCACCATGGGGCCGGAAAAGAAAAGCTACCAGACCTCTCCCAAAGAAAAAGCAATGACCGCTTATCATGAAGCAGGCCACGCGCTTTTGTCGCTTTTGATTGACGAGGTCGATACATTTACGAAAGTTTCCATTATTCCTCGCGGCATGGCCGGAGGATATACCCTGACACCTCCGACGGAAGATAAGCATTATTACAACCGGAAAGAACTCATGGGGCAAATGACGCTTCTGTTGGGAGGATTGGTCGCTGAAGAATTACATGTCGGTGATACATCGACAGGTGTTTCCAACGATTTGCAAAAGGTCAGTCAGATTGCCCGTGCGATGGTCTGTCAATTTGGAATGAACGGCAAATTAGGTAAATTATCATATGGTCAACACCAACAACAAATGTTTTTGGGCCGAGATTTCTTGGAGCAAAAAGAGTACAGTGAAGAAACGGCACGCCAGATTGATGAAGAGGTCCGCCAAATTGTTCTCGAGACTTATGAACGTGCCAAAAAATTGCTTTCGGAGCAAAAAGAAAAACTCGATAAATTAGCCCAGCGTCTCATCGAAAAAGAAACCATTGATATTGACGAGGCGACAGAGCTTTTAGGCATGGCCCCAATAAAATCCCATGATCCCAAGCCACCGATCAATCAAATTATTCCCACAGGCCCAGAGACGCCGAACAATCTCCCTTCGGCATAACGTTTCGACATCAGCGTTATCCGCCTCTTTTTTTGTTAATCGGGATCCTTATTCGTTATCGTTACGATCCGGCATTCTCCCTTTAGGCCGTCGAACCAAAATCATGGGCATTATCAATGTCACGCCCGATTCTTTTAGTCAAGATGGCTGCCTAAAAAACTCGCGTGATTTTGTCAAAAAAGCGATCGCTCTGGCGTCGCGCCATGTTCGCGAAGGGGCCGATATTTTAGATGTGGGAGGGGAGTCTTCCCGTCCAGGAGCGCGCCGTATTTCTGCGCAGGAAGAAATTGACCGCGTGATTCCTGTTATTCACCATTTATCAAAAAGATTTTTTCTCCCAATTTCCATTGATACGTATAAAGCGAGTGTGGCCCACGAAGCCCTCAACGCCGGCGCCACGATCGTCAACAATATCCGGGGGACAGATGGGGATGAGAAACTCTTAAAGGTTGTTAAGGAATTGGATGCGGCTATCATCCTCATGCATATTCGCGGAACGCCCCGGACAATGCAAAAAAACATTTATTATAAAGACTTAATCGGAGAGGTTGTGTTTTCGTTGCAAAAGTCTCTAGAAAAATGCTTGGAAATCGGTATTAAATCAGATAAGATAATCATTGATCCTGGCATCGGATTTGGGAAATCCGCAGATCACAATTTAGAAATCCTGAACCGCTTAGATGAACTTAAATTATTGCACCGACCGCTTATGATTGGGACGTCCCGTAAATCCTTTATCGGGGAGGTTTTAGATACAGACGTCAATCAACGTCTGTACGGAACGCTAGCGACGGTATGTGCCAGTATTCTCAAAGGGGCGCATATTGTCCGCGTTCATGACGTTAAGCCAACAAAAGAGGTGGCACTCATGGCCGATGCTATCCTTCATCAATCCTCAGCGCCAGAATAAACCCTTATGAATTTTTTCATTATTTGGGATTACGTTAAACCGACCATTGAGATCCTCATTTTATGGATGGTGTTTTATAAAGTCCTGGTTTTTTTCGAGGGAACACGCGCCTTTCAGGTTTTAAAAGGGTTGACCTATCTTTTATTTGCTTTTCTTGTGTCCCAACTAGCTGGATTGGATACCCTGAATTGGCTCTTAACAAAATTCTTTGGGATTTCGATTCTTGCCTTGCTGATTCTTTTTCAACAGGAGCTTCGTCATGGGCTTGCCCGCTTAGGCCAACAGCATTTGTTTAGTGTCAGCCTGGAAGAATCCGAAATTGTGGCGGTCATTGAAGAGTTAAGCAAGGCGGTCCACCGTTTGTCTCGTCAAAAAATTGGATGTCTGATTGCGCTAGAGCGTGAAACGCGTCTGATCACCTACATTGAGAGCGGGATCCCCATTGATGCCAAAATCTCAACGGAACTCATCCAAAGCCTTTTTACACCAACGACACCCCTGCATGATGGGGGCGTCATTATGCGGGCTGACCGCGTTGTTTCCGCGGCCTGTCTTTTTCCATTGTCCGACAATCAAAACTTAAGTAAAATTATTGGAACCAGGCATCGGGCGGCCTTAGGACTGACCGAGCAAACGGATGCCATTGTCCTCATGGTCTCGGAGGAAACGTGTGAAATTTCTGTCGCGGTCGATGGGCGGTTTATTCCAATTATGAACGAAGAGCGTTTAGTGAATATTCTCAAAGACCTTTTATTAAGCCCCACACAATCAAAGACAAAAAATGAAAAAATTGTTAACGCATAATTTAACGCTGAAGATCGTCGCCTTAGGATTAGCGATTATTACATGGCTTTACGTCAACGGAGAATTACGCCGCATTACCCCCATTGAATAATTGCCAGCGCCATTATTTTCCCTCACGCTCAAACGAAAGGACTAGCGTGTGCCTTTATTAGGTGTCAATATCGACCATGTAGCCACTCTTCGTCAAGCCAGGCGAGAATTTGAACCAGACCCTGTGTTGGCGGCATGGATCTGCGAACAAGCCGGTGCGGACAGCATTGTCGCCCATTTACGGGAAGATCGCCGACATATCAATGAGAGTGATATTCGCCGGTTGAAACGTAGCGTGCGGACACGCTTTAATTTAGAGATGTCTCTTAATCCCGAGATCCTCGAGATTGCTTGCCGGATTAAACCGGACCAAGCAACATTTGTTCCAGAAAAAAGGCAAGAAATCACAACGGAGGGAGGATTGGACGTTGTCCGCCATTTTAGCCGCATCCAAAAAGCCGTCCGTCAATTACACCAAAAAAATATTGAAGTCAGTTTATTTATTCACGCGGACAAGCGCATGATTGACAAGACACACCAGGCCGGAGTCAACATCATTGAATTACATACTGGATCTTATGATCAGGCCAAGTCCAAGTCCAGTCGGCTGCGCGAACTAAGAAAACTCACGGACATGACACACTATGCCCGGCAATTAGGATTAACAGTGAATGCCGGCCATGGGCTCAAATACAATAACACCGCTGCTGTCGCGCGTATTCGCGGCATGCACGAATTAAACATCGGGCATTCGATTGTTTCGCGCGCCGTATTGATCGGACTAGATAAAGCCGTTAGAGAAATGGCCCGCATTGCCCATGGGGAAGGGAAATCGTCATGATCCTGGGAAACGGCATTGATATTATCGAAATCGAACGAATCCAAAAGGCCATTGATCGCTGGGGCAATCATTTTTTGCATCATGTTTTTCTCGATGAAGAAATCGCTTATGCCCAAGAAAATAAATTTCCCGTCCAACATTACGCCGCGCGCTTTGCCGCCAAAGAAGCTATCTTTAAGGCGTTTGGGAATAAACCGGATATCCGCTGGAAAGACATCAAAATCCTCAATGACGCCAACGGAAAACCTTATGGCGTTATTAATGACAAACACTTTAAGGACAAAATTTATTTATCGATTTCTCATACCCATGCTTATGCCGTGGCCCACGCCATTATTACGCAATAACCCCAACGTCCATAAAAACGATTTCGGCCATGTCCTTGTCCTGGCCGGTTCGAAGAGAATGGTAGGGGCTGCCGCCTTGTGCGGTTTAGCGGCGTTGCGTGCTGGAGCAGGGCTCGTGACCGTTGGGATTCCCAGGAGCCTTAACCAAACCATTCAGAAAAAAATCGCCAATGAAATCATGACGTGGCCATTGCCGGAGACAAAAGAGCAATCCTTATCTTTAACAGCGTTGAGTGTCCTGCAGCGTGCATGGGAAAAATTCGACGCGATTGCCATTGGGCCCGGGGTATCGGTGCACCCTTCAACGCAGAAATTAATTCTTAACATCATTGCCAATTCTCCTCGGCCGTTGGTGATTGATGCCGATGCTTTAAATGCGTTGCCGGGGCACTTAACCGTCCTTAAAAAGAATCCTACGGCGAAAATTTTAACGCCGCATGCTGGGGAAATGGCCCGCTTGACACATCAGTCTCAAGCGTTGATTGGGAAAAACAGACAGAAGGTCGCTAAAGACTTTGCCCGTCAATACAGATGCATTCTTGTTTTAAAGGGGCATCGAACGATCGTTGCCTCTCCGACAGGAACAACGTATACTAATCGTACGGGAAATGCAGGAATGGCCACCGCCGGTAGCGGAGATGTGTTGACAGGGATGATCGCGGCTTTTTTAGCGCAAGGCCTCCCAGCGTTCGATGCGGCACGCTGGGGATGTTATTTGCACGGCCGCGCCGGAGATTTTGCGGCCAAAACAAAAACCCCAACGGCCATGATCGCCTCAGACATCATTGACAACATTCCTAAAGCCTTAAGACGTGCATGATTAACGATGATGGATCAACCGATTCGATCAACATTCAAAGCTCCGAACGCAGCAAACCGGGTGCTCTTGCATTCCTGTTGTGCGCCGTGTTCGGGTGAACTGATGGAAGGGATGCTCGAAAGCGGTATCGACCCGACCATCTTTTTCTATAATCCTAACATTCATCCTCGCCATGAATATGAAATCCGCAAGAATGAAAACATCCGCTTCGCTCAAAAATTAGGGATCCCGTTTATTGATGCGGATTACGACCGCGACAACTGGTTTAAACGCGTCAAAGGCTTAGAATGGGAACCGGAGCGTGGCAAACGCTGCAGTATGTGCTTTGACATGCGTTTTGAACGCACAGCGCTTTACGCCAAAGAACATGATTTCAACGTTTTCACCAGCAGTTTGGGGTTGTCGCGTTGGAAAGACATGAATCAGATTAATCAGAGCGGCATGCGTGCCGCCAGCCGGTATCCTGGTTTAATTTATTGGACTTACAATTGGCGTAAAGAAGGCGGATCGAAGCGGATGTATGACATCGCTAAACGCGAAGGATTCTACCAACAGGAATACTGTGGGTGCGTCTATTCGTTACGGGATTCCAATCTCTGGCGCTTAAGCCAAGGCAAATCCAAAATAGACTTAGGAAAAAAGTTTTACAATTTTTCCAAAACTTCCTAGCCTTTATTTCCCCTAAACTTATTCTTGCTCAAAATTGATGAATTGCTGGTCACGCCTTAGGAGAAATGCTATACTAAAAAACTAATAAATAGTATTAATATTATATAAAAGAAGGGTTTTGGGCCATGAAAGGTATCATCTTAGCCGGAGGGAAGGCTACTCGGCTTTATCCGATTACGCGGGGCATTTGCAAACAGTTGCTCCCTGTTTACGATAAGCCGATGATCTATTATCCTTTGTCCGTTCTCATGCTGGGAGGGATCCGCAATATTCTCATTATTTCCACTCCTCAGGATATTCCTCACTTTGAAAATATTTTTGGAAACGGCAGTCAGCTCGGCTTAACCATTTCTTATGCCGTGCAGCCTAAACCGCAAGGCATTGCTCAGGCTTTTCTCATTGCCGAAGAATTTATCGGCAAAGACCCTGTGTGCTTGGTTTTGGGTGATAATATTTTTTATGGAGATAAGCTCGCGGACCTTCTGCAAAAAGCGGCTTCGCTCAAAGGGGGCGCTTATATTTTTGCTTATAACGTTCGTGATCCTCAACGTTACGGGGTTGCAACATTTAATTCAAAGGGAAGAGTCACGTCCATCGTCGAAAAACCTAAAATCCCGAAATCGTCTTGGGCCATCACGGGGTTATATTTTTATGACAACAATGTGATTAAGATTGCCAAATCGTTGAAGCCGTCAGGCCGTGGCGAGCTAGAAATTACGGACATTAACCAAGCCTACCTGAAAAAAGGCCAGCTCAAAGTCCAGCTCTTAGGCCGGGGATTCGCTTGGTTGGACACAGGGACATATGATTCTCTGATTGATGCATCGGTCTTTATTAAGACCATCGAAGAGCGTCAAGGATTAAAAATCAGCTGTGTTGAAGAAATCGCCTATCGGCAAAAATTCATCACTAAAAATCAACTCCTGGCATTAGCCCAAGCCATCCCCACAGAATACGGGAATTATTTAAAAAAAATCACCGCCCCATGAAAAATAAAATCCTGATTGTTGGCAAAGGATACATCGGCACGCATTTAGCGCAGACCCTGCAATGCCCTGTTTCCGGTCAACGCATTTCATCGTTCAAAGATATTCAACGCCTATTAGATCGATACCGCCCCAACACGATTATCAATTGCATTGGGCATACGGGGAAACGCAATGTCGATGATTGTGAATTAGAATTAGACCAAACCCTTTCAGCGAATACATTTGTTCCGATCCTTTTGGCGGAAGCCGCTTGGCGCAAAAACATCAAGTTCGTCCATATCAGCAGTGGATGCATTTATCATTATAATTACGGGAAACAAGAGCCTATTGATGAAGATCGTATCCCGGACTATTATGATCTATATTACAGCCGCACCAAAATTTACGCCGAGAATGTGTTAACCCAAATGGCCAAGCGCCGCAATATTCTGATCGCCCGCGTTCGTGTTCCTTTAGACGACGCGCCGCATCCCAAAAATCTTCTCACCAAACTCATTCGTTACCAAAAAATCATTGACGTCCCCAACTCTGTAACGTATCTGCCGGAATTTGTTAACGCCATGAAACATTTGCTGCGTTTGAATGCGGAAGGGATTTATAATATCGTTCTAAAAGACGCTCTGTACTACCCCGATCTTCTAACCCTTTACCAAAAATATGTGCCGGATTATCGGTTTAAGGTAATCCCTCTAAGAAATTTGGAATTGGTGCGTACAAACCTTGTGATGTCAGCACGCAAGTTGGCCAATTCCGGGTTTCACGTTTCATCAACCAAAGACATCTTAAAAAAATGCGTTCAACGTTACGTAAAGTCCTGATAACCGGTGGGGCCGGTTTTATCGGCAGCGAACTCGTCCGCCAGGGCGTGGCGAAAGGCTACGGGATCGTCGTTGTTGACAAATTAACCTACGCCGGCGATTTAGAACGCTTGGCGTCGGTGAAGGGCAAATTCATTTTGCACCGGATCGACATCGCCAACGCGAAAGCCTTAAATTTAATTTTTACCCGCCACCGAATTGACCGCATTATTCATGCCGCCGCCGAAACGCATGTGGACCGCAGCATCCTGGATGTTACGCCGTTTATTCAAACAAACGTGATCGGCACACAAAACTTGATCAATTTGGCCCGTCGACACAATGTCAAAAAATTTTTGCACGTTTCAACCGATGAAATTTATGGAGAGAGTGTCAAAGGCCGGTTCAAAGAAACAGACTCCTTAAGGCCCAATAATCCTTACGCGGCCACCAAAGCGTCGGCCGAAATGCTCGTTCGCGCGGCAATCCGTACGTATCAATTGCCGGCAATCATTATCCGCCCCGCGAATAATTATGGGCCATGGCAATACCCGGAAAAATTTATTCCCGTGATTATTCTCAAGATATTGCGCGGTGAAAAAATCCCTGTTTATGGAAAAGGCAAACAAATCCGCGAATGGCTTCACGTCAGCGACTGCGCGAAGGCCATTGATACCATCCTTCATCAAGGGAAGATAGGGGAGACATACAATATCGGCAGTTATTTCGAACGAAACAACTTAACGACCGCTCGCACGATCCTCAAAGAGTTGGGGAGGGATGATCGAAGCATCCAATTCGTCCAGGACCGGCCCGGCCATGATTTTCGTTATTCCGTGGATTGCACGAAGATTAGGAAGTTAGGATGGCGACCTTTGTTGACGTTTACCCAAGGCATCCGGCAAACAATCTTCTGGAATTTGAATCATAAACAATGGCTGGAACAAAAATTAACTCATTTACAGGATTATTGGAAAAAAGTTTACCATGAAGCCCAACGGGCTTAAGCCTGTGGGCGGAATCCTGGACCAAAAGTCCATGGATAAAAAGTGGGTCCTTCGTTTCACTCACTTCGTGCTGAGCACTCAGCGCGAAGTAGGACCAAAAGGGGAGCAATGAAGCTCATTATTCAAATACCTTGCCTTAACGAAGAAGAAAGCCTGCCCAAAACGATTGCCGATTTCCCTAAAAAGATCGCGGGGATCGATCAGATTGAAATATTGATTATTGATGATGGGAGCAAGGACAATACATCCGAAGTGGCCCGCCGATCTGGCGTCCATCACATTGTCCGCTTGACCAAATCCAAAGGGTTGGCACGGGCTTTTCAAACAGGACTGGATGCCAGCTTAAAGAGAGGCGCGGATATTATTGTGAACACTGATGCTGACGGCCAATACAAAGGTGAAGATATCCCCCGATTGGTCCAGCCGATTTTAGAAGGCAAAGCCGATATTGTCATCGGTAACCGTGATATTGAAAATGTCCAGCAATTTTCCTGGCTCAAGAAACGCCTCCAACGGTTAGGGACTTGGGTCGTCCGCAATGTTTCCGGTTCCAATATCGCCGATGCCACGACCGGTTTTCGCGCCTACAATCGGGAAGCGGCGTTACGGCTTAACATTATCTCCGATTACACGTACACGCTGGAAAGCATCATTCAAGCGGAACACAAAGGACTCGCCATTGGAAATATTACGATTAAAACCAATGAAGTCACACGGCCATCACGGCTATTTAAATCCTCCTTCGAATACATTAAACGCTCTTTCGTGACCATTATCCGTATTTATGCAATGTTCAATCCGTTCCGGCTTTTCATGCGCCTGGGATGGTGGGCGATTTTCATCGGCATCCTGATAGGTTGTCGGTTCACATATTATTATTTTTTAGGGCAAGGAGGAGGGAAGATCCAATCCTTGATCTTAGCCGCTGTTTTGTTCTTAAGCGGCCTCTTGTTATTTGTCATCGGCTTAGTGGCGGATCTTATTTCGGCAAACCGCCGTTTAGCCGAAGATACATTATTAAGAATTAAAAAGATAGAATTAATGCTCAAAGAAAAAAAATAATGCCTCATCCTGTAACCATGATTGGAACCCTTCCGCCGTTAGTGGCTCTCAGCCCTTACACAAAAGGATTGGTCAGCGAAGTCTCGAAACTTGTGGATGTCGATTTTTTAGGGTTTCGCCACATTTATCCGTCGTTCTTATTCCCCGGGAAACTTTTGGACCCGACGTCCGTTCCCTTAGCGGAACATAAACATTTGCATATAAAAAATGTACTCAATTGGTACAATCCTCTGCAGTGGATTTATGAAGCATTGGCCATCCGCACAAAGATCATCCACGCCCAGTGGTGGAGTTACCCCTTGGCGCTGATTTATATCACTATCTTGGGGATCAATCGCTTAAGAGGGAATAAAATTGTATTAACTGTTCACAATGTGCGTCCCCACGAATGCAGTTTCTTTAAACAATTTTTCAATAAAATTATTTTTCATTTGGGGGACATGCTTATCGTTCATACTGAGCAGAATAGAGAAGAACTAACGAAAATTGTTCCGCATAAAACCATTCGCGTGATTCCCCATGGCATGATCGAACCGGCTAAAGCAGGGATATCAAAAGAACAAGCCAGGAATGCGCTAAAAATCCCGTTACATGACAAGGTTTTACTTTGTTTTGGCCATATTCGAGATTATAAAGGGGTGGATGTTGCCATCCGCGCTTTAGGGCGCCTTAAAGACAAAGGGATTAAACTTCTCATCGCCGGTAAATGTTGGGAAGATTGGACGAAATATGAACAATTAATTAATCAATTTTCTTTACAAGACTCTGTCATCAAATACATCGATTATATTCCTTCGGATTCAACCGAAACATTCTTTACCGCGGCCGACCTAGTTTTGCTTCCTTACCGGCACTTTGACGCCCAAAGTGGAGTGGGGTCGTTAGTTTTATCTTTTGACATTCCTATGATTGTTTCACAGACCGGAGGATTGCCTAACTACGTTGAAGATCCGCATTGTGTCATTAGGCCCGATGACGACAAGGATTTGGCGACAAAAATCGAACAGATTTTATCCGATGAGCGTCTTTACAAGAAACTTCAACAGGATATCATTACTAAAAAAGCATCTCTTAGTTGGAAAAACATAGCGCAACAAACCTGTCAAATTTATCAAAGTTTATGTTAACCGCCAAAAACATTTGGAGAGCAACGCAATATTTACTAGCCGTATTCTTTATCGTTCTCATCGTCCTTTATTTTATAGAAAACCAAGAGAATATCCGTCTACTGGCTAAATTAAAGTTATGGCATAGTCTCGTCTTAATCGCCTTGATATGGGTTGTGTTAATCCTGAATGCCTATAAGGCTTTTTTAATCCTTAAAAGCATGGGATTGGCCAACTGTTCGTTTTTCCCCTGGTTCAAAATTTTTGCCGTTGCCAATTTAGTCAATTTACATATCACCCAAGGATCCATGGTCACCCGCAGCCTCATTTTGAAAAAACACTATGGATTCCCTTATACGCAATCTATCAGTGCTTTCACTTTTATGACATGGATAGAAAATATCTTTTCAATGACACTTTCTATTTTCATCCTGACTTTTTTTAATTTTCAATTTCCTGCGACGAAACCCTATTTCCTGGGAATCCTCATCATCCTAGATTTTCTGCTGATCATCAGCCCTTGGCTTATCAAAATGTTCACAAACTCTTTTAAAACAGCCCGCGCAAAATTCTTGTGGGCCCGAGAAAAAATAAACTTGCTACTTAAGGCTATCGCCTACAACATCAAGAATTTTTCTTTATTGATTCCCTTGTTTTCTTTAACCATTTTAACCTTTATTCTTAGTATGTTAACTGTCTACATCTGCTTTTTGGCCCTGGGGAATCCTATCTCTTTACCGGTCCTTTATATTTATACCTTTGTCTTGATCGCTACACGAATTGTCAACATCTTGCCTGGCAATTTTGGACTTTCGGAAATTATTTGCGGATTTTTTTCCCAAGCATTGGGAGAAAGTTTTGGCAATGGAGTTATTGTCGCCGGGGTGTTAAGGATTATGGGATATGTCGCCAGTATTCTTCTAGGCATCGTCTTTACCAAATCACTTTGGCCTCCCAAGAATTTCGCTTCAACGAATACAAACGGGCAATGAGCACAGAAAAATTAACTTATTTTATTGTTATCCACTGGCGAAATTCCGATGATACCATCGCCTGCTTAGAATCGCTTCGTCAATTATCTTCTCCATGCGTAAAAGTTATTTTGGTTAATAACGGCCCCCCGGAGACGGTCTTCGAGTCTTATGCCCCAAAGCTCACCATAACCATTATTCAGAATCAAGATAATCTTGGATTTGCCAAAGCGAATAATCAGGGGATTGATCAAGCCTTACAGCAAGGGGCTGAATACATTTGTCTCTTGAACAATGATACTCTTGTTGATAAAGATTTTCTACAACCGCTTATTCATCACTGCAAAACGCACCCTCGAACGATAGTCAGCCCAGCCATCTATCGCTTCCCTTCTCATCAACTGGAGAGCGTAGGGGGAGCAATAATCCCATGGTTAGGGATAACAAGATTATTGAAGACGATTTCTCGGACATCCCCGGATTATCTTAGTGGAGCCTGTATCTTTGCTAAGGCCGAAGCCTTTAAAGAAATAGGGAGGTTAGATGAATCTTTTTTTTGTTACTATGAAGACCTAGATTGGTGCCAGCGGGCTAAGGCCAAAGGATTCTATTTAGCGGTTGTTCCCGAGAGCCATATCTGGCATAAAACGTCAGCCAGCACCAAGGAAGGAAGGGGCTGGGGGGCACTAAAATTTTATTATATGGCCAGGAACAACCTATTGTTCGCCCGGAAACATCTTAAAGGATTTTCCATGTATCAATGGATATGCTCTTATTTGATCGCGGGAAGCAATCTTCACTTGATACAAAATTGCCGCAACTTAACGTCTTTACGCATGCACACGATAGGGATCTGGCATGGGGTCGGAGGAAAACATGGGCCCTTTTAAGCCTTATGATCCTTGGGCTTGATCCCTATCCGCGCCCCATAATCAATGCGGGTTAATAACATCGATATATCGTTGTGTCGGAAATACTCATCGACGGCTTGTTTTTGCCCCTCCCAATGGCCGTAATCATCGACGATAAGAACGCCCAGGGCGGTTAACCGCGGAAAAAGATGCGTCAATTCATGCAAAGTGGAACGATACCAATCTGTATCTAAGCGTAACAAGGCGATTTTATCCGGGAGTGTTTGGGAAAGAGTTTCTTCAACCTTCCCCTGGACAAAAATTAAATTCTCCTTCGGATAACCCGTAGCCAAAAGGTTGGAACGGACATCTGACAAAGAAGCATAACACCACAAATTCTGCGCGCTCTTCTGGGACCGCTGCCAACGGAATATCGCTTTTCTCCGGAACCAAGAAACGGTATCCCGGTCAGAGGGCTCAACCATTCCCTGAAAAGTATCATAAAGGTAAATTTTTCTGTGCGTTTGCCCCAATTGTTGCAGTGTGTAGGCCATATTCATAGCGCTCCCTCCCCGCCAAACACCACATTCGACAAAATCACCCGAGATATCCGCTTTACACACATATTCAATGGCCTGATTTAAAGCATACATACGGTAAAGATTGGTCATCGTATAAGGCTGGCACAGCCTATAAACTTTCATGAAATCAGCGGACATGGAGGGCTCAAATAATTGCGGGAAATGGCTGGCAATTTTGTATTTTAAATAGTTGATGAAATATTCCTTCATTCGGCCGATTTCATTTTGAGGCATAAGAACCTGTTAATTTAGAAAAAGTTTTAAAAATAGCAAAAATCATTTAGATAGCTCATCAGCATATTGATGTTGAGCGTGCGAAAAACCGTGTAGATGAGCATTCCATACAGCAAAATTTTCCATAGAATTCTTTTCGATAGTGTTTCTTCTTGCAAAGCCCGCTCATACAAGTCCTTCCACACATTCACTCCCAAAATCAATAAAAACGGAATTGCCGATAAGATGTAGCGTGATTGGTAGTTGCCCCAGGCGATAAAAAAAACCAAAATCAAACCGGCCGTAAGACGAATGAAAGGCATTTCCTTCGATTCTCGGGGACGGGGAAACAACAACGCAAAAAACGCGAAAAGATAAATCAGTGAATATTCAATCAGCCGCCCGATATAAAACCAAGGAGGTTGGTCGGCAAAAAGTCCCATCATCCAGGAATGCGAGGGGATAAACCCGAATTGCAAACTATGCCTAATCTGGCCGCTGACTAAAAAAACCAAAAAGGTTAGGAATCCAATCTTTATCAAGCTCCGGTAGCGGGGGGACAGTTGATGGGCTTGACTGTCTCTGGCGATCTTCCTTAATAATAAGATAATCGCTGTTGTAAACAAAATCAGCGCCAGCAGCAACGGCCATCGTTCTTTCAATAGATTTATTTTCGAGGCAATTTCGACATGCAAAATTGATTGAACTCCCAAGGCATGGCTGCCATAGACCCCAATATTCCATAAAATCCAAGGCACAAGCATCAGCGCTGGGAGGATTAAGCTAAAAAGGAACGCCCTGGAGCGATATAAATCCTTGCGATAGAGAAACGCATAAAGCGCAAAGGCCACGGTAATCAAGATGCCTGTATATTTCGTATTAGCGGCGCATCCGCTGACGATACCGCTGAAAATAATCAGAACATCATTGCGTGATTTTATCCCACTAATAAACAAAACAGCAGCGAGCAATGTAAAAAACGCAATCGGGGTATCCATCCACACTTTTTGGGAACAAATAATATTGACAGGATCTAACCACAAGAAAATGGCTGCTCCCATCCCAACGAGAGGGCCGGCGACCAATGAGCCTAAACAATAAATTAAGGGGATCATCAAAACCCCTAAAAATAACGATACATATCCTGCCGAGGCAATATTGACTCCAAACAGTTGCATTGAAAAGGCGATGAGCCACGTAAAAAGGGGAGGGTGCTTAAATAATGGTTGAGTAAAATATTCCGGGAGGGGACGGCCTTGGGCCATCAGCTTATTCGCGTAAGGGATGGTGTTGTAATCGGCAATATCATCGTTGACTTGCCGGCCGAGAGTGTAGTAAACAAATTCGTCGATCGAACGTTTTTCGCTATGCTTGAAATTCTCCCAACGAATAAAAAACGCTGAGGCACTTAAAGTTCCCAGCGTTAGGACAATCAGGATCCGTTTAGCGGCAGGGCCTATCATGTTATAGGTGGCGAGGAATAGGGCCCTCAACCTTTTCCAGTTTTAATTTGCTGGCTGTGGGTTGGCGGCCGAATGAAACCCCTAAACTTTCATAAAAGGCTACCATGTTCAAATCGACATGACGTTGCACAATGGCCTTGGTTGTTTCCATGTAGAGGATTTTTTGCCCATCAACGCCAACGACCGTGACGCCCGTCAGGCCATTTTCTAAAAGAACGACGGCGGCGGCCCCGGCTTCTTTGCCAAAATTTACATCATAGGCCGAGGAATGGCCGCTGCGCACCAAATGGCCGGGAGAAACGACACGGACCTCAGGCCCTTCATACAATCCCTTCACATACAAATTTTCTTTTTTCATAAATTCGACAATCGAAGGGTCTGCCTTAAAACGCTTACTGAGCTGAGTAGCGACATATTTTCCGGCCCCGGCCAACCGTTTGTGCCCAAACGCGTCGAGGGGAGCGGCGTCATCCACAATTTCAGCGCCACTGGCATCGCGCAATCCTTCCGCAACAATAATCAAACACGTACCGGCTTTCACGTCGCTATTCGACACTCGACGGATAAAAGCTGTTTTAATATGTTGATACAAAACGTCGAAATCGACAGGAACTTCCGGGATGATGACGGCATCCGCATCGGCCGCGATCCCGGCACGAAACGCCGTATGGCCGGCATAGCGGCCAAACACTTCCATGACAATGATGCGGTTGTGCGAACGGCCGGTGGTTTTGATCTCCTCGGAAAACGTAGCGATGCGGTTAATCGTTGAGTCGCCCCCGACAGAATATGTTTGGAGATCCAAGTCCATGGTTTTAGGGGCGTGAATGCATTTAATCCCATATTGGCTTAAATCCACCATGACATTCCCTGTATCATCGCCGCCGCTAATCACCAACCCGTCGATCTTGAATTTTTCCAATCCTTTTTTGATTCGCTCATATTTTTGCGGGTCTTCGATCTTCTTGATTTTCACCCGGGAGTGTCCTGCTTCTGAACCGGCCAAATTCGAATTCACGGAATCAACGCGTTCCGGCGTCAACTCAACCAATTTGTCAAAATCGATCAAGTTGTACAATCCGGCATAGCCGCTGGGGATCATATAGCTTTTAATACCGAGCTGCCGGGCCATTTGGGCAGCGCCTTTGACAACCGCATTTAATCCGCCGCAATCGCCCCCACTGGTAATAATACCAATCCTTTTCATCAATGCTCCCTTTAAAAATCGTAAATGGTAAAATGTCTACCTACATAAGATGAAATTCCGTTATCATCTATAAGAAATGTACGTTAGCATAGAAAAGAATAAAAATCAAACCGAAAATCATCTGTTTGGGCAAAAGAATCCTCATCTTGCTTGACACTCTCCACTGAACCATTCTATACTTGGGATAGCTTGTTCAAAGGACAAAAATGAGAATTAAAACCAAAAAGGCAATGACATTGCTCGAAATTACGACCGTTGTCGTTATTCTGGGAACCATGGCCGCCTTAGCCTTCCCTAGATATCAAATCATATTAGAGAAATTCAAAGCGCAGGAGCAAGTGCATCTCATGTTAGCCATCATGGTAGCGCAAAAACAGTATTATCTTGATTATATTGATCCTGTGGATCATCATCATAAATACCCTCTTTTTTTTACCGACTTAGACATCGGTATTGGGTCCTCACTAAATTTCGCTGCACCACTTTTGGGTTGCGGCGCAACGGGCGGACTGGGAGGTAATTGCCAGTCTGGTTTTGCTACCAATTTCCCTTCCTGCTCCGCAGGGCTTCAACCTTATCTAGTCCGAGTGAAAAGAATCAATTTTACCCCGGACTATTATCTCTATGCCCATGAAAATGGGACTATTTGGTGTAAGCCCGTTAGTGGGGCATGCCCTGGAATATGCCCTAAATTGGGCTTTAAATACTAAAATAGTGCAATTCCCCGCATAAAAGCCTTAAATCTTCCTCAAGATTGTTTTCCCCAAAAAAGAGCTGTTTTAAGAAAACGCTACTATTTTTCGGATCTTAAGGCACAAAAAATCTTCCATCTATCAAACACCTAAATTTATATAAATTGTTTACTCCCAATGACTTAAAAATAAGTGCTGGCAAAAAAGTGCCGTGCTGATAAAAGACCCCTAACCCCAAATTTTCTTAAAATAGGCCGCCTGCTCATTTGTGTATAGATTATTCTTCGTTTATACTTAAGGTAGTTCTTTGAAGATAGAGCGTTTTGACGAAAAGGCTAACTCCGAGCAATCGGAGGGCGCAAAGTCAACGGGTCCTAAAATTGGGATAGCCAGACTACCGAATCAAGCACAGGCATTTGATCATCAAGCCTATTCCCAATTCGGAATAGGCTTTTTTATTATTCGACCTGAAAAGGGAAAAAACATGAAAAATTTCTTAATGAATAAGGAGTCATAAAATGAAAACTTTTAAAATCATGGTTAGTTTTTTACTTATGGGAGGGGTGGTCTTCATCGGGCGTTTCGCTTTTGCAGCTAATCCCTACCCGAATTGTCACAATGGCGTGAATAATGGGAATTTTGGCCCCGTAAACGTCTGTTATTCCAAAGTCAAGCTGATGCCTCCCTATGAAAAACTTCAGGCGAAATACCCTGGGATGTATATATGGGAAGCCGAAACCCGTTTACAAAAAGAAGAGAGTTGGAAAGATAAATTACCCGGGGCGACTTCAACTTCTTACGATCAATATAACGAATTGAGAATTGTTAACTTGAAAACAGGAGACAGTTCTTCGGAAGCGTTAACGTCTAATTCGCCTGCGACGCCGACCACGGATGCCGCAGTAACCAAGAAAAATCAGAGCAACCTTTCCAATGCGGTTTCTTTAGAATCAGGGGACATGGGAAACACGAGTTTAGGAAACGGCCAAGTCATTGCCAAGAAAACTTGTCCCATCGATACCTTGGGTCCAGAGGTATGCGATATCCTGCATAACCAAGTTGATTTCAATTCTGAAACTAAAGTAAAGATGGATGATGAAATCAATGCGGATGGAAGCACCACAGCGGTCAATGTTTATCATTACAACGTGTTGTCAGGACATTCAGCGGCCCAGATTGCAGATGCGATCAATGCCCTTTTCCCAACAATGGTTGAACGAGGGGGTATTAAGCCAAGCGACCCTATGTCAACACTGCCTCAGGGAGGACAAGCAAGTACGTATGCACAGAAATCATCGAATTCAAAATCTATTGCCTTCCCAGAGCCTAAGGGGCATGCGGCAAGCCTTCCGTTGGATCCGTTTGTTTCTCAGGATGGATTTAGTTTTGCCCAAGATATCGATGGTTATTCTTATGTTGAACCTTATAAGATTGTCGAAGCTAATAATTCATTTGATCCCGATGTTGTTAATCCTGCGGCCCTGGAAATTGTGGCCAGCATCGATTCCGGGATGGATTTTGATCACCCGGACGTCATGAACCGGATTGCCATCACCCAATCCGAATTACCTACGGCGATTCGCGTAGCGGCAGATAGCAATGGGGATGAATACGTTACCATTCCGGAACTTTTATCTTATTTCGCCGTTAGCAAACCTTCGCAACTATTTAGCCCGGCGATTAAAGCACAGTGGGCTGACGGGATTGACGGAGACAACAATGGATATAAAGATGACGTTCTTGGTTGGGATTTTGTTGATCATGACAACTACCCGTTTGATGAAGTGACAACGACCGGGAATCAATCTCACGGGACCGGCATGACTGGGATCATCGCAGCCCAAGCGAATAATGGACAAGGCTTAGCCGGGCTAGCTTCCAGCAATACCTTAATTAAACCCTTACGCGTCATTCGTCCGGATGGGGACGTCAGGAATATAGACGTGCTTTTAGCGCTAAAATCGATCGGCCGGTCAGACGAAAACGCGACTAAAATCAGTACCATATATATCGGGGCTTCCCTTTTTCAAGATCCCGGGTTGCTTTACATGATTGAAAATCTTAAGGCAGACAATGAGAAAGCCGTTGTCTTAACTCCCGTTGGGGATGACGGGATTGTGATGGATCGAGGCATCTCCTCGACACATAACGTGATAGGCGTGGGCGCGACAGATATCTTTAACCAAGTTGCGCCTTATTCTAATAAAGGCCCTGTGGTATTATTGGTCGCTCCAGGAGAACATCAACTTTCCAGCTATACAACGAATCCCGCGGCGCCCAGTTCACCTTTCCTACAAGATCCTAAGTATAAATATTATGTAGGGACATCAACATCCGGGGCCATTGCTTCTTCTTTACCATCCATTATGCGTAAACGCGTTCACGAACTTGAACAGATCTTAGGCGTTAACACGGGATGGAAGGGAGCGCATGATAAAATCTGGATGATGCTCGGAGCCAGCGCCCTTGATTCTAGCCTCAATAATATATCCTCAGGAAATGGGCTAATTAATTTCGCCGATTCAATTTCAGCGGCTGAAAAGTTTGTCCAAAAAATGGCCTCTAGCCCGAGTGGGATCGCCAGCGTGAAGGAAACACGCGCTTATTCCGTTGCTTGTACGATTTCAGGAAGCCAAGTGACGGTCAGTTTCTCTCAACAGGCACTGGTGAATCCTAATGCCAGTATTCTTCATGGCGTGGATATTTATAACCCTCTATATGAATATCTATTCGGCGATGCGTGGGCACCTTTATTCCTGGACAGCCTTAACGTCCAAACGCCGTGGAGAATGTTTATAACGGATGGGACAACGGATCCTTTAACGTTTACAGCCATCCCGTTACCCCAAAAAGCGCGTTTTCATATTAACCAAGATAATTATTCCTTTGAAGAACTGCAGCCGACCAATCAGACGCTCGAGGTCGATTGTAAATAAAGGATTCTTCGCCACGGGAACTTTCCTTAAAACCCCCTTCTGCACAGGAAGGGGGTTTTTATTTTTATCCTTGTGAAGGGTGGGAAAAAAGGGTAGAATATTTTCAATTTCATGAATCCTCCCAATAACCAACGCCGGAAATTTCTTTACGCCAATCAATATCAACGGCAAATCGTTGCCCTGGCTTTTTACCCCTCGTTGATCATTGGCATCGTTATTTCTTTGCTTCTCATCCAATTTTTTAAAGATTTAGTCGAGATCATTATTTACGGCACGTCGCGCCCGCAAATCGCATTGATTATGGAATGGGCGATGTTTGTCCTCGCCTGCCTATGGGTGCCCATCTTGGCTGTCATTTTTATCGCGCACAGCGCTTCAAAAAATTTAGTCGGAGCCTTTGGCCGCATTTTAAGGGAACTTGATGAAGTCATCGAAGGCAAGAAACGTACCCCCATCAAGGCTCGCGCCAAGGATGATTTGGCCAATGATCTGTTGAAGCGTATCAACGCGCTGATCGAAAAACTTCCGAAATAAAACAAAACGACTCAATTCTCAGGCATAAAAAAAGACAAAGCTTAATTTAGCTTTGTCTTTTTTTGGAGCGGGAGAAGGGAATCGAACCCTCGCTACCAGCTTGGAAGGCTGGAGTTCTACCACTGAACTACTCCCGCGAAATGGTGGGCAGAGGAGGATTCGAACCTCCGAAGCGTTTGCAACAGATTTACAGTCTGTCCCCGTTGACCACTTGGGTATCTGCCCGACAATAATGGAGCCGATGAGAGGAATCGAACCCCCGACCCGCTGTTTATCCCTCGCTTTGCTCGGGACAACTCCTGCGGTGAATCCCGAGACTATCATAAATAATGGAGCCGATGAGAGGAATCGAACCCCCGACCCGCTGTTTACAAGACAGCCGCTCTACCAACTGAGCTACATCGGCACAAAAGAACTTCCCCGAATTGAGGGGGCAAAACAGCCGCTCTACCAACTGAGCTACATCGGCACAAATCATCAAGATTTTCGAATAGGCCTCAGTAAGCTGCCCGTCAAAAGTCTTGGCGGGTCCGCCATATTACGTGGCGGATTTTCATCCGCCGTGCTTTGTGGCGGAAGCTACGCCAGCATAACGTCACTTAGTCTACCCAAAGATGCATAAATATAACAAATTTTAATACACCTGTAAAGCCGGAAGTAAAATTAAACTTTTTTCAGGGAAGCAAACATCGCCCATTTTTCTCTTAAACTTAAAGAATTTCTTTCCATTCCTAAGAGAATATGTATAATACACCTGGCGTCTGAATCAAAATTATCCCATACCCCATGAAAATCACCTTACTTATTCCCACACTTAACGAAATTGATGGCATGAAATCCATCATGCCCAAGGTCAAACCGGAATGGTACGATCAGTTGCTGATCGTTGATGGCCAATCAAGCGATGGCACCATCGAATTTTGCCGGGCCCAAGGCTGGCCGATTGTCGTTCAACAGAAAAAAGGGATGCGCCATGCCTACATGGAAGCCTTGCCCCATGTAACGGGAGATGTGATTTTAACGTTTAGTCCCGACGGGAACTCCATCCCTGAACTTATTCCAGATTGCGTCGCCAAGATCAAAGAAGGGTACGACATGGTCATTGTGTCCCGTTACGCACAAGGTGCAAAAAGCTACGATGACGATCTCATTACAGGATTCGGGAACAAATTATTCACCACGATGATCAATTTACTCCACGGCGCCCATTACACAGATGCCATGGTCATTTATCGCGCTTACAAAAAAAGTCTCATTGCCGATCTGGATTTGGATAAAGACACTAGTTATGACATTGAAGAGCGGCTTTTTCACACCACGATCAGCTGGGAACCACTGTTATCCATTCGCGCGGCCAAGCGCCGGCTGAAAGTCGTTGACATCCCGGGAGACGAACCCAAACGAGACGGGGGAGAGCGTAAACTTCAGGTGTTGAAATGGGGCGCGGCGTACATGTTTGAGGTTTTTCGGGAAGTTTTTATATGGAAATAAAAAATTCGAAATCCGAAACAAATAAAAAACTTTAATATGAAAAAACATGTACGTAAGATATCGATCATCGGAGACGGAGGGTGGGGGACGACCCTCGCCGTTCATTTAGCCACCAAAGGGTTTGCCGTTGACCTTTGGGGGCCTTTCCCGGCTTATGTCAACGAGATGCAAAAAAAGCGCTCTAATCCCAAATTCCTTCCGGGCATTCGTATCCCTTCCAACGTATCCATTGTTTCCGATCTAAAACAAACCCTGGCACAAGCGGACATTATTGTGTTGGCCACGCCATCGCAATATCTTCAAGGAGTTCTTAAGAAAATAAAATTCAGTCACGCGGACTTATCCAACAAAGTTTTCTTGAGCGTGATTAAAGGCATTGATACCCGTCGACTTTATCGCATGTCAGAGATCATCCATCAAGAACTTGGGCGGAATATTCATTTAGCCGTTCTCTCGGGGCCGACGATTGCCATGGAATTAGCACAAGGCATTGCCACGACGGCGGTCATCGCTTCACGCAATCCGCGCATTGCCAATCAATTGCAAAATATATTCAACTCAACAACGTTTCGTATTTATACCAATCGCGATGTGGCTGGCGTTGAATTGGGAGGAAGCCTTAAGAACGTGATCGCCATCGCCTGCGGGGCCTGCGATGGCTTAGGATTAGGCACCAACACCAAAGCCGCGATCCTCACGCGCGGGTTGGCGGAAATGGCCCGTTTAGGGAAAGCCATGGGAGCCAATGTCGACACATTTTATGGATTAAGCGGCTTGGGCGATCTCACGACAACCTGTTTTAGCCCGCGAAGCCGCAATCGCACGGTTGGGGAACAGCTAGGTAAAGGCAAAAATATTCGCCAAATCCTCTTTCACATGGAAATGGTGGCCGAGGGAGTGGCGACGGTCAAAGCTGTTGTTCAATTAAGCCGCAAATATCGTATCCCGATGCCTATTTCTACGGAAGTCTATAACATCATCTATAAAAAGAAGAAGGCCAAACAGGCCCTGGCTGACCTAATGACCCGCCAAACAAAAGCCGAATAGTTCTTCCCAAATTTTTTACAGCATGATAAACAGTATCAGCATTTAACTCGTCGGGATAAATCAATTTAAAATTTTTTCAAGAAAGCGTTTTTACAAAAAATACCTTCTCTCTTGCTTTTGTTACCAACTTTTTAAAAGTGGACACTTTACGAATTAAAAGTGGACAGGTAAAAAGTTCTGAATTTTCTGACGAATCGACTTGATAAGTTTGCTA
>JAGVNC010000066.1 GCA_020053475.1 Candidatus Omnitrophota bacterium
CAAACTTATCAAGTCGATTCGTCAGAAAATTCAGAACTTTTTACCTGTCCACTTTTAATTCGTAAAGTGTCCACTTTTAAAAAGTTGGTAACAATTTTTCTAAGGAGTAGAATGAGCAACGTTGACAGGGCGGGAAAAAATTAGGGACAGACACTATTTTTCTTAAAAAAATAGTGTCTGTCCCTAATTTAATCTGTCCCTAATTTAATCTGTTGTAGCCGCTTCATAGATACGAGACAGGTGCATGAGGCTGACGTTATGGAACTTTAGGCCAACGTCCCACACTTGCGGCTCGCGGGATTTCATCCAAATGACCTCGCCGCGGATGTTCATGGGCGCATGCCCGTCGGGAATCTCCACTTCTAATGTCACCGTATCATTGAGATATAAACGTTCGCGGGTCGTCACCCGGGCGCCTTCGGCAGAGGCATCGCGCAGATAAACATTGGTGCCATAATCGTCACGGGCGTCTTTAAATTTAGCCGGGAAACGCGCCGAAAAACGATCAAACGTCCTTCTGTCTTGAATCGATGTTGTTTCCATATTCCACCTCACGTTAAACGAAATGTTGGTTCAGTCTCGAATGTGACCCATTTAAAATATCTTCGAAGTGAAGCCCCACACGAAATGTTTCTGATTGGTTAAACGGACGGACCCATTTGACTTTCCCAATGACAAGGACAGGATTCTCGGTATCTAAATCCAGTTCGATCGCGATTTTTTTATTGAGGGGAATTTTATGATCGGAGATAAATCCCATGCCTGTTTTGCTGATATCAACAGTTTGAGTATGGTCAAAAATTCCTCCCTTTTTCCCTTCAACAGGAACGAGGCAAGTGACTCTTTTATTTTTTCTTCGATTCATCGTTTATAACCTATTGCATCTAAAAGGGTTGAACTAGGCTACGTATACAATACTTATGATACTAAGCCATTGCCGGGTTAGCAATAAAAAATATGATTTTTTCGGAAAATTATTAACTTTCAAACTTGTCTGTCTGAAAATTAATCCGTGGCGAGAAATTTTCGAAGACTTGATTTTCTGATGTCGGTCCTGCTTTGCTCCCCCAAACACGTTGAAAGAAAACGCTTTCAACATTTTAAATATAATATATATTTTCATAAAAAGCAAATTGGAGAGGAAAATATTTTATTTCCACGATTTTGCTATAACGTGTTTATTAACAATGGGATAGAATAAAGATGAACCCTACAGCTAGTTGTCCCATGACGGTTTGTTTTGATTAATTATTTTTCTGATGATATACTGGGGTTCAATGATTGCGAAAACAGATTATATTGTGGGGGGCTGCCTCATCTTGTTTTTTATCCTGGGATGGCGCAAGGGGTTAATCAAAACTCTCCTTGATCCTCTGTGTTTAGCCTTGGGGTTAACGCTAAGCTTCCTTGTTTATCAGATGACTCAAGATGTGTTCAAAGCAATCGTCGTTACTATTGTGAGCCCCTTCCTTTTAAAAGTCCTTGTCACATTTTTATTAAAAACTTTTCAAAAAAAAGATCAAAAACCATCGTCACCGGCCTTTCTGGGAAGTCTTTTGGCGGGGACACTGAATGTGGCATGGTGCAGTATCTTGCTATTTCTGACGCTGATTATTCTAGGGAAGATCCATTCCCCCTGGAACTGGGGCAAAAAGATCCAAGATGATATTCACAAGGCGAGAACGTATCAAATATTGACGGACTCTTTGGAAAAGAAATCTTAGATTAGAAAGGCCTCGACGCATCGGTAGAGTGGGAGGATCCACGCCGGGCGGAGGGGCCCACGAAACTGATGCGTCGAGGCCGCCTTACTTTCCGATACAAAACTGCGCGAAGATAGTATCTAATAAGTCCTGATCAATATTCCTGCCAGTAATCGAATCCAACTCATTAATGCCGCCCTTGATCTCCTCTGAGATAAATTCCAAACTTGTCCCTTCGTTCAACAGCTGCATGGCCTTGGCTAGATGTTCGCGGCATCGCTGTAAGGCTTCGATATGACGCAGATTATTGACCAAAACCCCTTGCGGTTCTATGACCTGGCCATGGGTTACTTCCTCGACGATGGCCGATTCCAGTTGATCCAGCCCGGTTTGATGAAGCGCAGAAATTGTGCAGATATTTGCTTTAGGAAAATGCCGGCGGATTACTTTAGCATCCAACCGCGGGGGCAAGTCACATTTATTTAAAAGGATAATGACAGGGCGGCCTTTTAGATTTGTCATCAATTGCTCGTCTTCCGCCGAAACATGTTCATGGCTATCCAAAACCAATAGCACCAAATCGGCTCCTTGAATGGATTGATGGCTACGCTTGACAGCTTCCTCTTCAATCAAATCCCGCGGCTCTAAGATACCGGCTGTATCAACCAATTGAATCGGGATCCCCCGGATCTGCGCTGTTTCTTCGATCGTATCGCGCGTCGTTCCGGCGATCTGTGAAACAATGGCGCGCGGCGTCTTAAGAAGAACGTTTAATAACGATGATTTGCCGACATTGGGTTTCCCGCAAATCACAATGCGGATCCCTTCCCGCAAAATCCGCCCCTGGGTGCTGGACGCTAAAAGGCGATCCACTTGATGCTTGGCCGATGTGATTTCATGCTGCAATTTTTGCTTTCCCTGGGCGTCGATGTCATCTTCAGGAAAATTGACAATGGCTTCAATCTCGGTATAGGCGAGCAAAAGTTCTTCGCGGATTTTTTCCAGTTCCGTCGACAATTCTCCTTTTAATTGATGCGTGCTGACTCTTAAAAAAGATTCCGTCTTGGATTGAATGATATCAAGGACAGCTTCCGCTTGCGTCAAATCGATACGGCCGTTCAAAAACGCTCGTTTAGTAAATTCTCCCGGTTCCGCCAACCGAGCACCGTGATGGATCGCCGTGGCCACCAATGTTTTTAAAACAACCATTCCCCCATGGCAATTGAATTCCACCACATCTTCGCATGTATAACTTTGGGGAGCGCGCATAATGGTCATTAACACTTCATCGATGATGTCCGGCGATTCCCGGTTTGAGGCGGGATCAACCGCCCAGCCGTAATGGACCATGAAATTTTTTAAGTCTGGGGCACGACGCTTGGATTTGGCCACAAACATTTGATCGGCAATAATGATGGCATCCGGCCCGCTTAAGCGGACAATGCCAATCCCCCCTTGTCCGCTGGGGGTGGCAATGGCGACGATGGTGTCTTGAGGGTCTTTAAATTGATACATTAGGTTGGCTGTGTTTATCAGCCGGATGGTGGAGGAGTTCTCGGGCTTGCGCCGTCACAAAAAGCGAACCCGTCACTAAAATGACATCGTCTAAAGATGTTTGAGCATGGGCCAACGCCATCGCTTCAGGGACATTTGATGCAATCGCGCACTTTTTCCCCGGGAATAAAATCGTCGCTTCTTCTTTGCCAAACGCATAAGCGCGGGGATGTTGGGCCTGAGTTAAAATGACATGACGGACGATTTTATTTAACGGCCGGCAAACGGCTTGGCGGTCCTTATCCTGCGAAATGCCCAAAACAAGCGTGATATTTTTCCCAGGAAAAATCTCTTGAATCCCCTGAACCAAACTTTTGATTGATGCGTCGTTATGTGCCCCATCGAGAATAATGAACGGCGCTTCACCGACGATCTCCCAACGGCATGGCCAGAACACATGGGCCATTCCTTCGTCAATCGCCTTTGGGTTGATCGTAAATCCTAACTCTTCCAAACTTTCGATGACCCCAATGGCGACACAGGCATTCACTAGCTGATGTTTGCCGACTAAAGACAAATGCAGGTCACGATACGCTCTTTTGGCCCCCTGGACGTTAAACATTTGCTCTCGAATGGTTTGAGTAACGGATTGATACGCAATATCTTGACCCACATAAAGCGTTGGCACTTGTTGTTGTTGACACCGGCGATGAATCACATCAAATGCTGATGATTCTTGGATCGCCACGACCGCTCGCTTGGTCCCTTCCTTAATAATCGCTGCTTTTTCGGCGGCAATTTTATCCAACGTATCGCCCAAGATCGCTGTATGCTCCAAGCTGATGGGCGTGATGGCAGCGACTAACGAAGGAACCGCATTGGTTGCATCCCATCGGCCCCCTAATCCTGTTTCCAAAACCACAAAATCGACTTTGTTCCAAACAAAATAGACAATCGCCAAAACAGTCAGCACTTCATAAAATGTAATGTGGCCCAAATCTTGGCGTGTACGCATTATTTCAATGGCCGGTTTGATTCGTTCAAGGATGGCGACAAGATCGTTATCGCTGATCATATCAGCAAAAATATCGTCGGCATCATCGATCGGGGAGGCCCTGTTTAAAATCCGAATGCGTTCTTTCCAATGGCGAAGATGCGGCGACGTGTAAAGCCCGACGGTGTAGCCGCTCTTTTGTAAAATTGAGGCCGTGATCGAGGATGTGGAGCCTTTGCCTTTGGATCCCGCAACATGGATGACGTTTAATTGGTTCTGAGGATTTCCTAATAATCCAAAGAGGACGTCGACTCTCTGTAGATTAAAGGCGGAGGCGGGAATTTTATCGAGCGTGTATTCGTAATTCACAAAAGATTCGATGTAGGATTTAGCGTCGTGGGAAGTCATTTAAAAAAGTCGCTCGTCTCTTGTCTCTCGTCTCTAGCGACTAGAGACGAGCCACGAGAGACTTTCTAATGTTTAAAATGTCGAATACCGGTGAAGACCATGGCGAGATTGGCTTTGTCGGCTTCGCGGATAACGTCTTCATCGGCGATGGAACCGCCGGGCTGAATGATCGCGCTGATCCCGGCTTTAGCGGCTAACTTCACGTTGTCAGTCTTGGGAAGAAATGCATCGGACGCCAGCACGGCCTGGCGCGCGTTTTTCCCCGCTTTTTGAAGGGCCACACGCACACTTTCCACACGGCTGGTCTGGCCGCATCCGATCCCGACGGTGCGCGTATCTTTCATCAGGATAATCGCATTGGATTTTATCTGTTTAATGATTTTCCAACCGAACAACAACGCCGCTAACTGTTTAGAGGTAGGCTTCTTTTGGGTGACAATTTTAAGGTCGTTAGGGTCCAATGCTTTTGTATCTGCCTGTTGAAGAAGGACCCCCCCATAAATTTTCTTAAAATCCAACGGCTCCGGGATGATGTCATTGAAATTCAACTCCACGATCCTTAAATTCTTTTTCTGGCTTAATAACGCAAAGGCCTCGTCGCTAAATGAGGGCGCGATAATACATTCCATAAACCCACTTTTTGAAATGGCCGTGGCCGTGGCTAAATCCACCGTGCGATTAAGCCCAATAATCCCGCCGAAAGCTGACTCCGGGTCGCATTGCCAGGCCCAACTAAACGCCTTGGCCAACGATGTTGATTGGGCGATGCCTGCGGGATTCCCGTGCTTGACGATCGTCGCCGCAGGGCCTTCCAACTCTCGAATTAAACCAATGGCGGCATTCAAATCCAAAATATTATTAAACGATAATTCTTTCCCACTGCGCTGTTTGATCTTTGCAAAACCGCTCGACGCGTGCGCATCGGCGTATAACGCCCCCGCTTGATGCGGATTTTCTCCGTAGCGCAAATCCTGAATCTTCGAAAATTTTAAGGTGACATCTTTAGGGAGTGCCGAAAAATCTTCGCTATGTTTGCCCCGGCTAAAGAATTCGTGAATGACTTTATCATAATGGGCCGTGTGTTCAAACGCCTCTAAAAACAATGGGAATAAAATCGAATCCGGCAAAATACCGCTGTTGACATTTAATTCACGCAAAATGTCTTGATAGCGCTTAGGATTACAGACAACGGCGACGCTTTTATAATTTTTGGCCGCGGAGCGCAACATCGCAGGCCCGCCGATGTCGATATTGTCGATGGCCTCTTCCCACGAAACATTTTTCTTTTGGGTGGCACGTTCGAACGGATACAGATTCACAACGACCATATCAATTAACCCCATCTTGTGCTTTTTGATTTGCTCCTGATGCTCAGGATTTTCACGCAGGGCCAAGATCCCAGCGTGGATTTTAGGATGCAGTGTTTTGACGCGGCCGTCCATCATCTCCGGGAATCCGGTATACTCAGAGACTTCCATGACGGGAATCCCGGCGTCTTTGAGCTGTTTGGCCGTTCCTCCCGTCGATAAAATTTCAATCCCGAACGCATGCAACCCCTTGGCAAAGGCCACGAGGCCTGTTTTATCGGAGACACTAAGAAGAGCGCGTTTGACTTTGATCATAAGAATTGTTTGTTAAGGGTCATAGGGTTAAAGGGGTTGAGGGGTTTAACCCTTTTACCCTCTAACCCTCTAACCCTTTAGCCCTTTAATCCTTTAATAATCTCCCCAACAAATGCGGTTAAATCTTCCGGCTTGCGTGAAGTAATCAGATTTTTATCGACGACCACCTCTTCATCCACCCACTTGGCTCCCGCGGCAATCAGATCGTCTTTAATGGCAAAGAAGCTGGTGGCTTTGCGCCCTTTCAAAATTCCCGCTGAGACCAACATCCATCCGCCATGACAAATGGCCGCAACAATCTTTCCTTCATCATGCATTTGACGGACAAATAGCGCCATTTTAGGATGACGGCGCATAAAATCCGGGGCAAACCCTCCCGGGATCATGACCGCGTCAAAGTCTTTTGTGTTGGCTTGCTCGATGGACAAGTCAGCCTTTACCGGGTAACCTTCTTTGCTGCCATACGTTTCTTTAGTTCCGGTCCCGATCGTGCGTGTTTCGATCTGCGATTCTTTGAACCGTAAAATAGGATACCAAACCTCCAACACCTGGTATTGATCCTCAATCAAGATCGCCACTTTTTTCCGTTGGGCCATCGGTCCTCCCATGTCATCTTATGTCAGAATCGTCAAATGAAAAAATCTACAAATCATTATTGCCTCGCGGCAATACATTTGTAGATTTCTTCTATAAACCATCATGGCTACACGGCCAATCATAACGGCCGATCACTATTTCTTTTTACCCTTCAGTTTTTTCTTTTCTGAAGGTTTCGCATAAAATCGACGTTCCTTTAATTCGATCATAAAACCGTCTTTCTGGCAGGCCTTTTTAAAAATTCTTAACGCCTTCTCAAAATTATGCGGATCCGAAATTTTTACTTCAATCATAACAATTCACCACCCTTGATTCCTTCTCTTATATAGGCCTTAGGATGAATCCCTTAAAGGTTTTTATTATAATGAGAGTTTTCCGGAATGTAAAGCTTAAATTGCCGCGGCGCCCTCTTCGCCTGTACGAATGCGGACAATTTTTTCCAATGGAAGAATGGCGATTTTCCCATCCCCTGTAGTTCCGGTTTTGGCCACACGGCGGATCATCTCCACCACTTTATCGACCTGGAACTCATCGACATAAATATCAATTTTAATTTTTTCTTTAAGGCCGTTACGGTGATGGCCGAATCCTTTGGCTTCGGTAACCGTGATGCCGCCGACGCCTGATTTTTCTAAGATCTTACAAACCTCTTCAAATTTTTCTTTACGGATAATTGCTTCAATCTTTTTCACGGGAGCCCCTTCTCTAAAATAAGGAACCTGCCTAACGGCAGGAAATTTCATCAATTAGGCCGCTATCTTAGCATGGGCGATAAAAGCCGTCAAATGCTGAATTGAGCTCATATAGATACCCACGGGCAAGCCCGTGGTACTTTAGTAATTCTTTAAAAAGCAAACTTTGTTTGTCCGATAGTTCACTGTGATGCTCACTATCGGAAACGC
>JAGVNC010000092.1 GCA_020053475.1 Candidatus Omnitrophota bacterium
GATGCAAGAAGAGACCACAGAAGCAAAAGATGGGATGGTTTTGGAAGAGTTTCAAAAAGGGTATTCATTGGGAGATAAAATCATTCGCACGGCAAAAGTGAAAGTTGCTAAGAATAATTAGTCTCTAGTCGCTCGTCTCTTGTCACTAGAGACGAGTCACAAGCGACAAGAGACTATTAGTGGAGGTTAATGATATGGGAAAAGCAATTGGAATTGACTTAGGGACATCAAACTCAGCGGCAGCTGTGATGGAAGGAGGGCGTCCTCGAATTATCCCTTCAGCGGAAGGGGCCGGGGTCGCTTCAGGAAAGGCATTTCCATCTTTTGTCGCTTTTACGAAAGATGGCCAACTGTTAGTTGGGGAACCGGCCCGACGCCAAGCGCCGGTCAATTCGGAAGGAACGATTTACGCGGCCAAACGCAAAATGGGGACGGGGCATAAATTCAAGGTTTTCGACAAGGAATTTACCCCCCAGCAGGTCAGTGCGTTTATTTTGCAAAAAATTAAAACGGACGCCGATAAATTTTTAGGTGAATCTGTGGATGAGGCCGTGATTACGGTCCCAGCGTATTTTAATGACAACCAGCGTCAAGCGACAAAAGATGCGGGCGAAATCGCGGGCTTAAAAGTGTTACGCATCATCAACGAGCCTACCGCGGCTTGCTTGGCTTATGGGTTGGACAAAGCCGGCAAAGAACAAAAGATCATGGTATTTGACTTAGGCGGCGGGACGCTCGACGTCACCATCTTGGAAATGGGATGGGACGATGAGCATAAAGCGGCCACATTCGAGGTTTTATCCACGAGCGGTGATAATCAGCTCGGTGGGACCGATATGGATAACGTTCTCATTGATCACATTATCAATCAATTTAAAAAAGAGTCGGGGATTGATTTAAAGAGCGACAAAATGGCGTTTCAGCGCCTGCGCGAGGCGGCCGAAAAAGCGAAAGTCGAATTGTCCAGTACGGTGTCGACGGATATTAATCTGCCCTTCATTACAGCCGACGCGTCAGGCCCCAAGCATTTGACCATGAAGATTGACCGGGCCAAATTGGAAAGCTTGATCGCGCCGATTATCGACCGTTGCCGCGGGCCGATTATGCAAGCGATCAAAGACGCCAGCGCTAAACTCGGCGAACAGGTCAAGGTCCATAAGGTAATTCTCGTCGGTGGCCCAACGCGCATGCCCATTGTCCAGGATTTCGTGGAAAAAGAAGTTGGACAAAAGATCGAGCGTGGGATTGACCCGATGGAATGCGTGGCCTTAGGCGCCGCCATCCAAGCCGGGATTATCAAGGGTGAAGCCAAGGAAATGCTTTTATTAGACGTTACCCCATTGACGCTAGGGATTGAAACGTTGGGGGGCGTCATGACGAAATTGATTGAACGCAACACCACGATTCCGACGAAAAAAAGCCAAACGTTTTCGACCGCTGACGATAATCAGACGGCGGTGACAATCCGTGTTCTTCAAGGAGAACGCCCGATGGCCAATGATAACACGGAATTAGGCCGTTTTGATTTAGTCGGAATTCCTGTGGCACCGCGCGGCCTTCCGCAGATCGAGGTCACATTCGATATTGACAGTAACGGGATTGTCCATGTTGCCGCCAAAGATAAAGGAACGGGCAAAGAGCAATCCATCAAAATTACCGCCCCGACCAAATTGTCCAAGGAAGATATTGATAAAATGGTGAAGCAAGCGGAACAGTATGCTGAAGAAGATAAAAAGAAAAGAGAGCAGGTTGAAATTGTCAATCAAGCCAATACGTTGGTTTACGCGACGGAAAAGTCCTTAAAGGATTACGGCGATAAGATTTCAGCTACCGATAAAAGCAACATCGAGAAAGAAATCGATGCCTTGAAAAAAGCGGTCGAATCCAACGATGCCGACAGGATGAAACAATCCATGGAATCGTTGCAGAAGGCAAGCCATAAACTGGCCGAAGAAGTTTACAAGTCAACGGCCAGTCAGCAGGCGGCTCAAGGGACTGGTGCTTCGGCATCCTCTTCTTCTGACCAACAGGCCCACTCTTCAGGGAAATCTTCAGGAGCCAGTAAAGGCGCAGGAGACAACGAAGATATTATCGACGCTGATTTTAAAGCGGAAAACGATAAGAAATAAATTGATGGATCCCAAACAGGTGCCCCAGCTTCCCATCGTCAAGATGGGCGCTGGGGTTCTGGGTTTCCGAAGGGGATAAAGAATTCGCGATGAAAAAAGATTATTACGAAATTTTGGGGATTCAAAAGGGCGCCACGTTACAAGACGTTAAAAAGGCTTATCGTTCAGCGGCGTTGAAACATCACCCGGACCGTGTCCCGGCGGAACAAAAAAAAGAAGCGGAAGAAAAATTTAAGGAAATTTCCGAAGCGTACGGCGTTTTATCTGATCCTAAAAAACGGGAAACGTATGATCAATACGGGCATGCGGGGATCGACCAAAATTATACAGCGGAAGACATTTTCCGGGGAGCGGATTTTAACAGCATTTTTGGAGAGAACGGTATTGGCGATATTTTGGGCAATCTTTTTGGTGATGGAGGCTTTGAAGTTTTTGGCGGCGGAGGGAGAGGGCGGCGCGGGAGTGGATCCCGTCGGGCGCAGAGGGGAAGAGATATTCAATACGAAGCCGATGTTTCCTTAGAAGCGGCGTACGCGGGCATTAAAAAAGAAATCAAAGTCCCCCGTTATGAGTATTGCCCCGAATGTCAAGGGACAGGGGCTAAGAACGGTAAGGCGATGAAGTCTTGCTCAACGTGTAACGGCCAGGGGCAGGTGTTTGTTTCCAGCGGATTTTTTAGAATGGCACAGACGTGTACGCAGTGTGGAGGCCGCGGTCAAATCATTACTGAAGTTTGTCCGGCTTGCCAAGGCAATGGGGCGATCCGGGTGACCCGTAAAATAGATGTGAGCATTCCCGCGGGAGTAGATAATTCTTCACGGCTACGTGTCTCTGGGGAAGGCGAGGTAGGGAAAGGGGGCGCGGGGGATCTGTATGTTTATATCCATGTCCTCCCCCATGATATTTTTCAGCGGGAGGGAAATGATTTACATATGCATTTGTTGGTCAGTTTTGTGAAGGCCGCTTTAGGAGGCGAAGTCATTGTTTCCACGCTGGGTGGCAATGTCGCCATGAAAATCCCCACCGGCACGCAAAGCGGGAAGATTTTTCGGTTAAAGGGAAAAGGGATGCCGGATGTGCATGGAGGTGGGCACGGCGATTTGTATGCCCATGTCATGATCCAGGTTCCCAAAAATCTTAATGCGGAGCAGAAGAAATTGTTGGAAGAGTTTGCCCGTGTCAGCGGCGAACCGGTCGAGACGGTTGTCAATGGATTTAAGGAAAAGATGAAGAGAGTATTTAAATAAGTTGGTAGTTCGTAGTTCAGAGTTCGTAGAAAAAATTTGTCTACGAACCACGAACTCTCAACTCTCAACTCCGAACTTATATGCCGACTTATCAATACGAATGTACAGCGTGTCACCATCATTTTGACGTTTTTCAGTCCATGTTGGGTCAAAAGCTGAAGAAATGCCCAAAATGCGGCAAATTAAAGCTGGTCCGACTGATTGGCGCCGGGACCGGAATTATTTTTAAAGGTAGTGGGTTCTACGAAACGGATTATAAAAAGACCTCTCCTTTAACCTCAGGGAGCGGTTCAGGCACAAAAAAATCTGGCTCTAAAGAACTCCCATCAGAATCGAAAACTCAACCAACAAAATAAGATAGGGATTTTACACTCTAATCCCCTCACGGGGAATTTTTGGTCATTTTAAAGGGCCCGGGGATAATGAAATTTCTTAGATTTTGGTTTCCTGTTATTGGATATTTTGGTATTATTTTTTATGCGTCTTCCCTGCCTGGTGTGAAGACTCCTGTTCCTTTTGAGGGTTTTGATAAAGTCCTTCATTCTTTTGAATACCTGCCTTGGGGCTTTTTGGTGACACGGGCCTTGGCGCAAACGTTACCCGGGCTATCGCCACAGAAAACGATAGCAACCAATATTCTTTTAGTCTTTTTGTGCGGGATCAGTGATGAATTTCATCAATCCTTTGTTCCTGGAAGAGAAACGAGTTTGGCGGATGTGATGGCGGATATGGTAGGCGGTTGGGCAGGGGGCCTTTTCTATCAACATGTTCAAACCCTAAAAAAGAGGTTGTCTTGACATGCCGGTGATTAAGCCTTTTAAGGCGATTTTTTATAATATAGACAAAGTCAAAGACTTTAACAAGGTCGTTTCTCCTCCTTACGATGTCATCTCAGCGGACGAGCAGGGATTTTATCATACATTAAGTCCTTATAATTTCACTCATCTCGATTTGGGGCAAGACAAGGCTTCCGATGATCAAGATGAAAACAAATATACCCGCGCCGAAAAAACATTCCAAGACTGGCTTAAAAAAGGCGTTCTGTTGCAGGATGAAGAGCCCGCTATTTATTTTTATAAACAAGAATACAAAGTCGTCGGTGAAAAGTATACCCGTTTGGGGTTTATCTCGTTAATGGAATTGGAAGATGAGAAAGATTCTAAAGTGTTCCCGCACGAAAATACCCACGCTCATGCCGTTGATGACCGCTTCCGCTTGACACAGGCATTGGACGCCAATTTAAGCTGTATTTTTGTCTGTTACGCGGATCAACATAAAAAAGTCGAGAAGATTTTTAATAAACACATCCTGGTCACAAAGCCCCTTGTTGATGTCACCGATCAAGATGGGGTCCGCCATCGCCTATGGCGTTTAACGAACCCCGCGTTTATTAAAGAGATCAATGATTCCGTTGCCGGACAAAACCTTTTTATTGCCGATGGGCATCATCGTTACAAGGTCGCCCAACAATACCGCCAGACCAAAATTTCCCGCAAAGCCAATGGCCAAGAGCCGTCCAATTATGTCATGACTTATTTCACCAATATCGATTCGCGCGACTTACAGATTTTTCCCATGCATCGGATCATTCGCCACCTCCCCCGACCTTTAGATTTCTTAGAAGAGCATTTCCGCATCGATCGCATCGCCAATAAAGGCGACATCGTGATGTTGTTGGCCAAAGCCGGCCGTAATGAGCACGCGTTTTGCCTGTATACCCGCGACGGCATTAAATTGCTGCGTTTGAAAAATAAACTGTTGATTGAACAGTATATTAAGGAAGGGTCGCGCGAATATAAAAGTTTGGATGCCACGATTCTGAAATATTTCATCCTGGACCGTATCGGTGTCAAATCGGACGATATTCTCTATACCAAAGACCTTTTTGAAACGATGACAAAAGTGGATGAAGGGCAAGCCCAAGCCAGCTTTATTCTCAATCCTGTCCAGATTTCTCAACTAAAAGCCATTGCGTTAAATGGCGAAAAGATGCCACCCAAGACAACGTATTTTTATCCCAAAGTACTTTCGGGTCTCACGGTTTATAAAATGGAATAAGGGTCCACCGCAAGGGTAGCCTGCCGGCAGGCAGGCAGGCAGGCAGGGAGGGTTGATTCGTTATGGTTCTTTTTGGACGTAAAAAATATACGTTGATTACCATTAAGAAAAAAGACATTCCCACCGGGCTATGGAGCAAGTGCCCTGAATGCGCCGTTCCCATGTACCGCAAAGAATTGGCGGACAATCTTAACGTGTGCCCGAAATGCGGATTTCATTTGTCGTTAACGGCCGCGGAACGCGTTAAATTACTGATGGATGAAGGGACGTTTGTTGAGCACGATTCGGATCTGACTTCTGAAGACCCCCTAAATTTCAAAGGGCCTAAAACGTACCGGGAAAAATTAAAAGCCGATCAGAAAGCGACGGGATTACGCGAAGCGGTGTTAACAGGTCACGGGAAGATTTTTAGTCAAGACGCTGTTGTCGCGGTCACTGATTCGCGTTTTATCATGGGGTCCATGGGATCTGTCGTCGGGGAGAGGATCACTCGGGCCATCGAATACGCCACTGGGCAAAAATGCCCGGTGATTATTGTCTCGGGATCGGGGGGCGGGGCTCGTATGTATGAAGGCGTATTCTCATTAATGCAAATGGCGAAGACGTGTGGGGCGTTAGCTCAGCACCACAAGCAAGGATTGCTCTACATTTCGGTATTGACGAACCCGACGATGGCGGGGATCATGGCTTCATTTGCCGGCGTGGGGGATGTCATTGTGGCAGAACCCAAAGCCTTGATCGGGTTCACCGGCCCGCGTGTCATTGAACAAACGATTCGCCAAAAACTCCCGGAAGGGTTTCAACGCTCCGAATTTCTCTTGGCCCATGGATTGATTGACATGATTGTCGAGCGCCAGAACCTAAAGAAGGTTTTAATCCAATTGATTGAATTTTCCAATCATCAATCGACCTGACACGACAGATCAGAATTTTTGTTTGCATCTGTTACTAATCTTTTATAGAATAAGCACCTGATATTAACCATTTTCTAAATTTTCTTTATCATGGCACAGATTAGTTTACGCGACGTATCCAAAGTTTATAAAGGCGGCGTTAAAGCTGTCGACAAAGTCAATCTAGGCATCGAAAATAAAGAATTTATGGTGCTTGTCGGGCCTTCGGGTTGTGGAAAATCGACAACGTTAAGAATGATTGCCGGCCTGGAAGAAATTAGCGAGGGGAAAATTTGGATTGGGGACCGTTTGGTCAATAACGTGCCCGCCAAAGACCGTGATATCGCCATGGTGTTCCAGAATTATGCGTTGTATCCGCACATGACGGTTTTTGAAAATATGTCGTTTGGATTGAAGCTGCGCCGCTATCCCAAACATGAAATTATCCGGCGGGTGAATGAAGCCGCCGAAATTTTAGGCATTAAAAAAATGATCAACCGCCGTCCCCGGCAACTCTCCGGAGGGGAACGCCAGCGCGTCGCCCTCGGCCGGGCGATTGTCCGTAAACCGCTGGCCTTTTTGTTCGACGAACCTTTAAGCAACCTTGACGCCAAGTTGCGCGTTCAGATGCGCACGGAAATCCATAAACTCCGATTACGGTTGCAAACAACATTTATCTATGTCACTCATGATCAAACCGAAGCCATGACGTTGGGTGATAAAATTGTCGTCATGAAGGACGGGAAAGTCCAGCAATGCGCCGACCCCATGACCATCTACGACAAACCGACGAACAAGTTCGTGGCCAGCTTTATCGGATCTCCTCCGATTAATTTGATCGAGGGACGGATCATCAAACGCGAGCGTAAATATTATTTTGACGAAGGGAAATTCCGCGTTAAACTTGTAGAAGAGATGTATGGTGTTATCGCGCCTTACGAAGGCAAGGATGTGACGATGGGCCTCCGTGCGGAAGATATTTATGATAAGCTCTTTGTTTCCGAAGCGTCTCCGGAGAATACCATTCGAGCGGCCTGTGAAGTGGTTGAACCGTTAGGTTCAGAAGTTTACCTTTACCTGAATTCGGGGAAGCATCAGTTTATCGCTCGCGTCGGCGCACATAACCGGCCTGAGGTCAACCGGGATATGGATCTTGTCCTGGACATGAGCAAGGTGCACTTTTTTGACCGAGAAACAGAAAATACAATTATCTAATTCTTCTTTCACTCTCGCCTTAAGTTTATTGATCCCCCTCTTAGGTCTTTTTGTCTTTGGCGCTTTCTTGGATCCTCAACATCTCTATATTGTGGCGATAGGACTCATCGCCATCCTCCTGTACCTTTACCCTCAAAATCAACATCTATCCCACAAAGAAGCGGAAGCCGCGTTGACGATCCAAGACCTTTATGAACGGATTAATTTATTGGAATCGGAAATCGGCCATGAGCGCCAAACCATCGATTCTTTCCGCAAAAAAATCGTCGATTATTCCCAGATGAAAGGCCTGACGGAGCGCTTGAGCCTCTGTTTGACCATGGAAGATACATCGCGAACGCTCTCAACGGAAGTGAACAATCTTTTTGGCAACCCGGATACAACGATTATCCTTTATTTGTTTCATTCGCATACAGGAGAGCTAGGCATTTCGTCTTCGCACAAAGGCCAGATGCGGGTAAATTTAAAGGCCAAAAAAGGCGATGCGTTTGATCAATGGATTGTTAAGACCATGCAGCCGTTGTTGATTGAAGATGTGAAATCGGATTACCGTTTTGACATGGAAAAAATTATTGTCGAGGATTCGCGCACGATTCGCTCGTTGATCGGGATTCCGTTGATGGTCGGCGATAAGGCATTGGGCATTTTGCGCGTTGATAGCCCTCAGGAGAATTATTTTAATACGGAAGAATTACGGTTTTTGAGGACGATCGGTGATTTGGGCGCGGTCGCCATTGAAAACGCACAGCTTTATGAGCGCGTCGAACAATTGGCCATCAAGGACAGCTTGACAGGGCTTTATCTGCGGCGGTATTTATTGGACCGCTTGCCCGAAGAGGTCAGCCGCGAAATGTATCACAAAAAATCGCTGGCCTTTATCATGATCGATTTAGATTTTTTCAAACAATACAATGACAAATTTGGGCACGTGGCCGGCGATATCGTTTTACGCACCATCGGTTTATTGCTGAAAAATCTTTTTGGGGATCCGGGAACATTGGTTTGCCGTTACGGCGGGGAGGAATTTGCCGTTCTTTTGCCGGAATGTTCAAAGGCCAAGGCCATTGAACTTGCCGAACAGGTTCGGAAAAAAATCCAAGAGCAAACCATTCTATTGCGTCGAGAACAGACCCATATCACCGTCTCGATCGGGGTAGCGGCATTTCCCAAAGACGCTCAAATCAAAGAAGAATTAATCCATCAAGCGGACCAAGCTCTGTACAAAGCGAAACAGGAAGGGCGTAACCGTGTCTGTAGCGCATAAGATCAGGGGTTAGCGATGACATTGTTCATGATAGTGTTGGTCGGGTTGTATTTTTTACTCGTTGTTTATTGGGTGAAACGGTTTGTCGGCGCTTGGCAGTCCCGCTTAGAGGAGCGCGTGACGAAAGTCAACGATAGTTATCATCAACTGTTGAAGAAGAAAGATGATTTATTCAAAGAAAAGGGTGATCTTCGCGATGAGGCGCTGCGTATTTTTACTCTCTATGAAATCACCAAAGAAATTACCAAGACGCTCAACGAAGAAGATGCGTTTGCTCTTTTCCAGCAAAAATTAAAAGAAAATGTTCAGCTTGAAGAATGTTTGTTCATTGATTCGGCCGAGGAAGAAGATGTCAAAAAAATGCGCACGTCACCTGAATATTTTGTCATTTCGTTGCAAGGCCGTAAACGACGTTTAGGGTATGTGGCCATCAAAGGGATCGTGGAATACGATAAAGAAATTGCAATGATTTTGGCCGGCCAGTTTGCGTTGGCCTTGCGGCGTGTCAAACTTTACAGTGAAATCGAAAAGATTGCCATTACGGACAGTTTGACGGAACTGCACACCCGCCGGTATTTTTCGGAGCGGTTCTATGAAGAAATTAACCGGACCAAATTACGTAAGTTGAAATTGTCTTTGCTCATGATCGACGTTGATTATTTTAAAAATTGTAACGATCAATACGGGCATTTGACCGGTGATCAGATTTTACGTGAAATCGGGAAAATCATTAAAGAAAATATCCGGGCCATCGATATCGGGGGAAGGTTTGGCGGAGAAGAATTTTGTGTTGTCCTGCCAGACACGGATAAGGAAGGGGCCCAGTTTGCCGCGGAACGTATCCGTTACGCGACAGAAACCACCACCATTAAAGCTTACGACACATCCCTTACCGTCACGGTTAGTATTGGGATCGCCACCGCTCCTGATGATGGGATAGCCGCTAATGAACTGATCGATAAGGCCGATTGGGCTTTATACCGCGCCAAAAAACAAGGAAGAAACCGCATTTGTTGCTTCGGTGTTTATTAATTTGAAATATCAAGAATTGCATTGAACGCCCACCCTTTCTCATGTAGAATGAGTCAAAATTAATAATATAAGTATTAATATTGTATTGTTATGAAGAAATTGATTATAGGCGTTGACGTTGGCGGGACCAATATTAAATTGGGCTTGTTGAACTCTTCGGGCAAGATTATTTCCCGAAGTCGTTTAATAACAGTAACTTTCAGCCGTGATCAACATCGTCTTATTAAGGCTTTGTGCGATGCCATTCAGGCATTGATGGCTAAAAATCACGTGCAGCGTAAAGACATTTTAGGTATTGGGATGGGGTTGCCCGGGCCCATTAACAGTGCTGAGGGTGTCGTCAAATACCTGCCCAATATCCCCGGATGGAATGACGTCCCTTTGGGCCGCATCATTCAGTCAAAATTAAAAATCCCCACGTTTATCGATAACGATGTCAATCTGATTACTTTAGGCGAGTGGAAATTTGGCGTGGGCCGAGGATACAGGAATCTTGTCTGCATGACGCTGGGGACGGGAGTGGGCGGCGGTTTAATTTTAGACGGGAAACTTTATCGCGGGGAAGGGTTTGTCGCCGGAGAAATCGGCCATATGCTCCACAGCGCCTTGAAACAAAAAAGCACGTTTGGATTTTATGGATATTTTGAGCATTTTGTCGGCAACCGTCAACTAATCGCCAACGGTCAAAAAATATTTGGTGCGCGCGATATCCGGATTCAGGATATTTTTGCAAAAGCCCAACAAGGAAACCCGCGCGCCATTCGGTTTTGGGAAGAAATCGGCGAACATATCGGCAACGTCCTGGTGAGCATTATCAATCTGTTGAACCCCCGCCTCATTATTATCGGCGGTGGTGTAGCCAATAATTTCAAATTTTTCCATCCGGCCATCAAGAAAATCATTCAACAACGCGCCATGAAAGTCCACGGACAAATGGTCAAGGTTGTCCGGTCCCGTTTGGGGGACAGCGCAGGGCTGATTGGGGCGTATGTTCTAGTCAAACAAGAACTTGGATTGAAATAATGGGATCCCCGTTTCACCGAAAATGTTTTTACTTAATGGTGGCCGCCTGTTTTATTTTTTTTGTTGGCCATCCTGTTGCCGCTCAAATCAAGGAGAAAGAGGAAACAGAGGAAGAAGAGCCATCCGCCATGGATCTGGGAAGTTTAGATTTTACCAAAGGCGGGGCGGTGGAACTCAATGGCGATGTCATTGAGTATTTCGCGGATCAAAATAAAATGACGGCGCGCGGCAACGTCGTTATCGTCCATCCGCAGGCCACGCTAAAGGCCGATGAGGTGGATTTCTATCGAAATACAAGTATTGCGCATGCCCGGGGCCACGTCCGCCTGACGACACCCCAAGCCGACCTTTTTGCCCAAGAGTTGACGTATAACTTTGACACAATGACAGGGGATTTTCACGGGACAAGATTTTTGTCGTATCCCTATTACGGCATCGGCAAGAAAATCACACGCGTCAGCGATAAACAAATGGTCCTCGAAGCCACGGAAATGACGACGTGCGATCACGATAAGCCGCATTATCATTTGGCCTCCCGTAAACTCGATGTTTATCCCCAAGATAAAATCATTGCGCGCAATGTGCGTTTTATCGTCGGCAAAGTCCCGTTATTGTATCTCTTAAAATTTACGAAAGACCTTAAAGAGAAACGTCCCCATCTTCACATTGTTCCGGGGAAGAAGAAAAAATGGGGTGTCTTTACCCTCACGACCGCCCGTTATTATATCAATGATTATTTGATGGTAGGCTTAACCGTGGATTACCGGTCACGTCGGGGGATTGGGACAGGCGCAGCGTTAGAATATGCCATCCCTGAGGGAGGCAGCGGCGTGATCAAAGGGTATGTGATGGACGACCGTAATCGCACGCTGGATCATCATACCGATGAGGAACGCTATAAATACGAATGGCGCCACAAATGGGATATCAACGAAGCGACGGATTTCATTGCCCAATTTTATAAGATCAAAGATAGCGAGTTCTTAGAAGATTTCTTTGAATTAGAGCGCGATGAAGATGATTCTCCCGATACGTTTGCTTTATTGACTCACAATTTCCCCTCGGGAACGTTGAGTTTGCGCACAGATGCCCGCGTCAATCCTTATGAAACGATCGTTGAGAAACTACCGGAGGTGCGCTACGATTTGCAAACCCAGGAAATCGTCGAAAGCGGATTTTTCCTGAAGAACAAGACCACCGCATCGAGTTTAGTGAAAAAAGAAGCTAAACCCAGCACGGTCAAACTAGACACCAACCGTTTAGATTTTGACAATGAAGTTTCCTATCCCTTCAAATTATCGATTATCGAAGTTACGCCTTTTGTGGGGGGGAGTGAAACTTATTATAGCCAGACGGCCGCTGCAGGAGATGACGTGCTCCGCGGGCAATTCCGGGCAGGGACTAGCATGACTACCAAATTTTTTAAGGTGTTTGATGCCGAAGGCCGTTTTTGGGACCCGGATGTCAAGCGATTACGTCATATTGTCACCCCCATTGTCACGTATGAATATTCCGCTGATCCAACGGTGCCTGCATCTAATCTATTTGCTCTTGATGGGATTGATGCCATTGATAATCGTAATAATATGAATTTTGCGTTAGAAAATAAAATTCAGGTTAAAAAAGACGACGAAAGCATCGACTTGCTGCGTTGGCGTTCAGGGATTGACTATAAGTATAAGCAAGACCCTGGCGGGAAAGGGTTTGATCAGATTAAAACGGAAGTCGATTTACGGCCCGTTGATTGGATTAATTTTTATTTTGATAGCCTTTATAGCACGCGCACCCGTAAACTGAATACGGCTAATTTTGATTTTTATATTAATGGCAAAGAGAAACAGTGGAGTTTGGCCTTAGGCAAACGCTATAATCGGCTTGTCGATGATCAAATTACAGCGGATTTCAGTATGCGGCTTAACCCTAAATGGTCGTTTCGTATTTATGAGCGCTACGATATCTTAGGAGCTTCGTTAAAAGAACAAGAGTATAGGCTAAGCCGGGATCTCCATGAATGGATCTTAGATATTATCGTTAACGATAATAAAAGTAATGGAAATACCATCCTTTTTGTGTTAAGTTTAAAGGCTTTTCCAGGGGATGGGCTTGAATTTGGCTCACAATTGCATCGCCGTGCCCCGGGGTCTCAGTTACAAAATCAAGCTTCGGCCCCACTCCCAGAGCCAACATCAACGCCATAAAGGAGTTAGAGTGAACATCGCTATTATTGGTTCGGGATATGTCGGACTCGTAACAGGAGTCTGTTTGGCGGAATTAGGGCACAAAGTGATTTGTGTGGATATTGACCGCGAGAAGATTGCCAAGTTAAACAAAGGGCAGGTGTCGATTTATGAACCCGGCCTTGAGGAGCTGTTAAAAAAATTCCTTAAGAATAAACAACTTTCTTTTACCACATCGATCCAAGAGGCCACCCAAAAATCATTGGCCATTTTCATTGCGGTGGGAACGCCATCCAAAAAGAATGGCGAAGCGGATTTAACTTATGTAGAGAACGTTGCCGCTAAAATCGCCCGTCATATGGACGGATATCGGTTAATTATCGAGAAGTCGACCGTCCCCGCAGAGACAGGCAAGAGGATTGAACGCACCGTCAAATTTAATCTTCCTAAAAAATTCCGTAAAACCAACCTGCGCGAACCGGCATTTGATGTGGCGTCCAACCCGGAATTTTTAAGAGAAGGCTCCGCCATTCATGATTTTATGCATCCTGACCGTGTCGTCATCGGCGTAGAATCCAAACGGGCCGAAAAAATGTTGCGCGAGATTTATGAGCCCCTGAAGCCTAAGTTCGTCGTCACCAACATCAACTCCGCGGAGCTGATTAAACATGCCTCGAATTCTTTTTTGGCGACCAAAATTTCTTTTATCAATGCCGTTTCCCAAATTTGTAACAATATCGGCGCCGATATTTTGAAAGTGGCTGAAGGCATGGGATATGATAAGCGGATCGGCCGTAGTTTTTTGGATGCCGGGATCGGCTACGGCGGGAGCTGTTTTCCCAAAGACGTGGACGCGTTTATTCGCCTGAGCGAACACAGCGGTTATGATTTCGCTCTTCTTAAAGAGGTCCGCGAGGTGAACCAAAAACAGGTTACGGCCTTTATCCAATTGATCGAAGATAAGATGTGGATCGTTAAAAACAAGGTGGTAGGGGTGTTAGGGTTGGCCTTTAAACCCAATACCGACGATATGCGGAACGCCCCTTCGTTGGACATCATTCGTTTGTTGCAGCACGAAGGAGCCAAGGTGAAGGCGTACGATCCTCAGGCCATGGCGAAAGCACGCAAATTATTGAAGGGCGTGACGTTTAGCCGTGACGTTTATCAGTTGGCCAAAGGGTGTGATTGTTTGATCGTGTGCACCGAATGGGATTTGTTTAAACAAATTAATTTCCGGCGCGTTAAACAGGCCATGAACCAAGCGATGATTTTTGACGGGCGTAATTTGTTCCACGACATTGACTTGGCCGGCATGGGGTTTGAATATCATGGCGTGGGTCGAGGCCATAAAAAAATAGATAGCTAGGACTGGTGCGGTGGTCACGCAATTAGAAACAAAAATTTTAAATAAAAAAGCGCGGTTAGCGGTTGTCGGGTTGGGATATGTCGGGTTGCCTTTGGCGGTGCATTTTGCCAAAGCCGGGTTTCGGGTCTTAGGCCTTGATACAGATCAAGACCGTGTGTCCAGGATCAAGCAAGGCTCCAGCTATATCGTTGATATTCCTTCGTCGGATATCGCCAAGATCCTGCGTAGCGGCCGTCTCCAGGCCTCAACCGACTTTTCTCTGTTGAAGTCCGTGGATGTCGTCATCATCTGCGTTCCCACACCCCTCAAAAGAAAATATACGCCGGATATTTCGTTTATGCTAGGAGCGATCCGGTCGATTCGCCGCTATATCCCCAAAGGGGCTTTGGTGATTTTGGAAAGCACGACGTATCCGGGGACGACGGAAGAGTTGATTAAGCCGGAATTGGAGAAGGACAAAAAGAGGGAAGGCAAAGATTTCTTTTTGGCATTTTCACCGGAGCGCATTGATCCGGGGAGCAAAAAGTTCCCTCTGAATAAAATCCCTAAATTGGTGGGTGGGATCAGTCCCCAAAGCGGCCAATTGGCGGCCCTTTTGTATCGCAAAATTGTCCCGCAAGTTCATCTTTTGTCTTCCGCTAAGGCCGCGGAGATGACCAAGCTCTTGGAAAATTCGTTTCGGATCATTAACATCGGATGGATCAATGAAATGGCGATGATCTGCCATCATATGGGGATCGATGTCTGGGAAGTGATCGAAGCGGCCAAAACAAAACCTTTTGGGTTTATGCCGTTTTATCCGGGGTTAGGCGTCGGTGGACATTGTATTCCCGATGACCCTTTATACTTGCATTGGAAAGCCAAGCGTTATGGGTATAACCCGCGCTTTATTAAACTTGCCGCCGATATCAATGCCGGGATGCCGCATTATGCGGCCCAACGGCTGATCCGTTATTTAAAACATAAGCCGTTGCCCAAAGTAAAAATTTTAATCGTCGGTGTGACGTACAAAAAAGATGTGAAGGATTTACGTAAATCCCCGCCGCTTAAATTCATTGAGGCCTTACGCAAATATCGATGCCAAGTGGATTACACGGATCCTTATATCCCTTACTTGGAGTGGGAAGATATTCACTCAGCGTCGGTGGAGTTGGATAAAAAGAAGGTCGGCTCTTATGACTGTGTGGTCATCGCCACCGATCATAGCAACATCAATTACAAGCTGATTTTAGATAACGCCAAATTTATTTTTGATATCCGGAATGTTTACGCTGGGGCTTCCAGTAAAAAAGTCGTGCGTTTTTAAGGAAGAAATATCATGGGTCAACGTAAAAAAGTAACAGTCATCACCGGCGGGGCGGGATTTTTAGGAAGCCACTTGTGTGACCGGTTTTTGGCAGAGGGACGCAAAGTTGTTTGTGTCGATAATTTAATTACGGGGAATTTAAAGAATATCGCCCATTTGTCAAAAGTAAAGGATTTCGAATTCATTAAGCATGATATTTCGAAAGAGTTTCGTTACAACGGCCCGGTGGATTCTGTGCTGCACTTTGCTTCTCCGGCGAGCCCGGTGGATTATTTGAATTATCCCATTCAAACACTCAAGGTCGGCTCTTTGGGGACGCACAATACATTAGGATTAGCTAAATTAAAGAAAGCGCGGTATCTGTTGGCGTCGACGTCGGAAGTCTACGGCGACCCGTTGGTCCATCCGCAAAAAGAAACGTATTGGGGCAATGTCAATCCCTTGGGGCCGCGCGGCGTTTACGATGAATCCAAACGTTTCGCGGAGGCCATCACCATGGCGTATTACCGCACGCATCAAGTGGATGTGCGGATCATCCGTATTTTTAATACATACGGCCCGCGCATGCGCATTCAAGACGGGCGCGTTGTCCCGAATTTTATTTATCAAGCCCTGACCGGCCGGCCATTGACCGTTTATGGGACAGGACGACAGACGCGTTCGTTTTGTTATTATTCTGATTTAGTGGAAGGGATTTGGCGGATGTTAAGATCATCGGTGACGGGGCCTGTGAATTTAGGGAACCCCAATGAATTTACGATATTGGAATTCGCGCAGTTATTGATTAAAATTTTAGGAAAGAAATGTAAAATTGTTTATCAACCATTACCGCAGGACGATCCCAAACAGCGTCGGCCGAATATCGGTTTAGCCCGCCGTCATTTGAAGTGGGACCCGAAGGTCAATTTAGAGGACGGCCTGCGCGATACGCTCGTTTGGTTTCAGCAACAAGGATTGGAATAGGCATGGTCGCCCAACAATCGACATACATTTTAGGCATTTCGGCATTTTATCACGACAGCGCTGCTTGTTTGGTCAAAGACGGCACGATCGTGGCCGCGGCCCAAGAGGAGCGTTTCACGCGCAAGAAACATGATTTTGAGTTTCCGCGCAATGCCATTGCGTATTGCCTGCGCGAGGCCGGGATCACGGCTAACAATTTAAGTTTCGTCGGTTTTTATGATAAGCCATTTTTAAAATTCGAACGGCTTTTGTTAACGTATCTGACGTATGCTCCTTGGGGGATCCGTTCATTCTTAAAAGGGATGCCTTTGTGGCTTAAACAAAAATTGTACATAAAAGATTTGATTAAAGAAGAGTTGGGTTATGAAGGCGATGTTATTTTCTCCGAACATCATGAGAGCCATGCGGCGTCGGCATTTTATCCTTCGCCGTTTGATGAAGCGGCTATTTTGACGTTAGACGGCGTGGGGGAATGGGCGACGACCAGTTACGGCGTGGGCCAAGGCAACGCGATTAATTTAATGGCGGAAATCCGCTTTCCGCACTCGTTAGGGCTTTTGTATTCGGCGTTTACGTATTATGTGGGATTTCGTGTCAATTCGGGAGAATATAAATTGATGGGCTTGGCGCCCTACGGAGAGCCGCGCTATGCGGATGTGATCCGTCAGGAACTGATCGATATTAAACCCGATGGGTCGTTTAAACTTAATATGAAATATTTTAATTACTGCGCCGGATTGACGATGACCAATCATCGGTTTCACGATCTGTTCGGCGGGCCGCCGCGCAAGCCGGAATCTCCCATCACCCCAAAAGACATGGATGTGGCCCGTTCCATCCAAGATGTTACTGAAGAGGTCATGCTTAAGATGGCGAATCATGTCCATAAAGTGACGGGTGAACAAAATTTGTGTTTGGCGGGAGGAGTGGCGCTCAATTGTGTCGGCAACGGGGTGATTTTGCGGCAGAGCAAATTTAAAAATATTTGGATCCAACCGGCCGCCGGGGACGCGGGCGGGGCGCTAGGCGTTGCTTTGTTCATCTGGTACCGTTATCTCAACAATCCGCGGAATGTCAATGAGCAAGACGACCTTCAGAAGGGATCGTACTTAGGGCCGCAGTATAGTTCGTCCTATATCAAGGATTTTTTGGATAGTAAGCAAGCGCCTTACGAAGAGTTGAGCGACGAGCAATTACCTTCGAGGGTTGCGCAACTTGTCGCCCAGCAAAATGTGGTCGGATTGTGCATCGGCCGAATGGAATTTGGGCCGCGCGCGTTGGGGAGCCGGAGCATCATCGGTGACGCGCGCAGCGAAGCCATGCAATCGGTGATGAACCTTAAAATTAAATTCCGGGAATCGTTCCGTCCGTTTGCCCCAAGTGTGTTAGAAGAAAAAGTTTCCCAGCATTTTGATTTTCGCGGGACAAGCCCGTATATGCTTTTGGTCGCCCGGGTGCGCGAAGATAAAATTTATCAATCGCCGCAGAATAACGGCGCCCGGGGGTTAGAAAAATTAAAAGTGAAGCGTTCTGATATCCCGGCGATTACCCATGTTGATTATTCGGCGCGGATCCAGACGGTTTCGGCGAAAACCAATCCGGTGTTTCATCAAATCATCGCTGAGTTTGACCGCCTGACAGGTTGTCCGGTGATCATCAACACATCGTTTAATATCCGGGGAGAACCGATCGTCTGCACGCCACAGGACGCGTACAGGTGTTTTATGTGCACGGAAATGGATTATTTGGTGTTAGGGAATTTTATGATCGAGAAAAAAAAGCAACCCAATGCGGACAAATACAAAAAAGAACAAATTTCGACAACGTTGGATTAGGCATGGATAAAGAAAAGAAAAATTTACCGGTCTTCGGGTACGGATTGGCGCTCATTTTAAGCGCGTTGGCCGCGTTTACTTATGTTCGTCATGGATGGGTGTTAAAAAATACAATTTTTGTCGTTCTGGCAATCAGCATTTTGTTGATTACGGGTTTCAATAAGCCTTTGCTAAAAATCATTTATACGTATTGGATGCGCGTGGCCCATGTGATTAGTGCCTGTGTGACGGCCATCATCATGACGATCATTTTTTACGGCCTTTTTACACCAATCGGCCTTTTTTTTAGAATTATCAAAAAGGATTATTTAGATCAACGCATTGATCCAGGAAGGACGTCTTATTGGAATGCTCGAGAGCCCGGGGTATTTGACGCCCAAAGGTATCGGCAACAATTTTGAGTTAAGGAGGATGTTCCCGATGTCCAAACTTTCGATTATCCGTGAATTTTGGGATTTTTTAAGAGTCCGCAAACGCTATTGGTTAACACCAATTATTATGATTTTGGTGTTATTAAGTTTGTTGATCGTGTTTGCTTCTAGTTCGGCGGTCGCGCCGTTTATCTATACATTATTTTAAAGGAACAGGATGGCTGTCCATCACTTAACTAAAGAAGATTTACAGAATTTTGAGAAAGAAATTGCCGAGATTTTTTCCACCGGCGTGATCCGGGCCCCGGTGCATTTACGTTCCGGCCGCGAAGATCAGCTCATCAAAATTTTTCAGGATGAACAGATTGGCAACGATGATTGGGTCTTCGGGTTTTGGGATTCCCATGAATTGGCGCTTCTCAAAGGCGTGCCGCGAGAGGAATTAAAACAGGCCATTATTGAAGGCAAGAGCATCTCGTTGTGTTTCCCTAAATATAACGTCCTGTGTTCAGGAATCGTTGGAAGTTTGATGGGCACGGCCGTCGGGGCCGCTTGGGCGCTCAAACGGCAACATAAAAAAGGGCGGGTATACCTTTTTTGTGGAGACATGTCAGCGGAGACAGGTGTTTTTCATGAAGCGGTCAAATATGCCGTTAATTTTGGCTTGCCCGTTAAATTTATCGTTTGTGATAATGGCGTGAGTGTCATGACCAACACGCGCGAAGTGTGGGGGTCAGAGGACCCGTGGTTTAAAGGGACAAAGTACGAATCAAAAATTATTTATTTCAAGTATGTTAATGGTTACCCGCATTCGGGCTTGGGGAAATTGATAAAATTTTAGTGAAGGGTGAAGAGTGAATTGTGAAGAGAAAACCTAGATAGAGCTGCTTGCTAGATACTTTTCACTAGAGATGAGATACAATTGATGAAATACTTCGATGAATTGAAACGAACAATGGAATGGGTGGCCCAACAGCCTAAGACGATCTTTGTCGGGCAGACCGTGGCCGGCCCCGGGACATTCATGTATCAAACGTTGCGCGATGTGTCCAAAGACAAGACACTCGAGATGCCGATCAACGAAAGTTTTCAAATGCAATTTACCATCGGCTTGGCGTTGGCCGGATACGTGCCGATTTCCGTTTATCCTCGCCAGAATTTTTTGCTAATCGCCACGGCCGATATGGCCAATATGATTGATAAGATTCCGGCGATCAGCTCGGATCAGATTCTGCCCCGGATGATCATTCGCGTGGCGGTGGGCCCCGATGCACCGGTCCATCCCGGGCATCAGCATGTCGGGAATTATGCCGAGGCGTTTCGCAAGATGTTTCATTGGATTGAGGTCGTTGAGCTAAACGAGCCGCAAGATATTTTCCCGGCCTACAAGCATGCGTTGGAGCGGCCGGATCACCATGCGACGTTGATGATCGAACACGGGAATTATTATCAACAAAAGTAGTGATCAGTACTCAGTGTCCAGAAAATACTGGTCACTGGTCACTGGTCACTGAACACTATTTTCATGAACAAAGACTCTAAAATTTTGATCGTTGGACACAATGATATTATCGAGCAGTCTTTGTTGCATTATTTTAAGCACAATGGGTATGGGAAAGTATTCTCTTCTTCCGCCATGGCCCTTAATCCGACGATCCAGACGTCTGTTTATCAGTTTTTTCAGCAGGAGCGTCCGGAGTATGTGTTTTTAGGATCGACACGTTCCGGGGGGATTAAAGCGAATCAGGAAAATCCGGGAGAGTTTTTTTACCATAATTGCGAAAGTCAAAATAATATTGTTTATGCGGCGCATAAATTCGGGGCTAGGAAGCTTCTCTATTACGCCAGTTCTTGTGTTTATCCCAAGGATTGCCCTCAGCCCATGAAAGAAGAGTCTTTGTGGACGGGCCCACTGGAAGAAACAAGTGAAGCGTATGCGGTGGCGAAGTTGGCGGGAATCAAGCTCTGTCAAAGTTACAAAAAGCAATATGGATTTAACGCGATTGTCATGATCCCGGCGACGGTCTACGGCCCGGGGAGCGAAACGGACCCCGCAACGGCGCATGTCATGGGCGCGTTGATTGGAAAATTCTCTGAGGCGATTAAAAATCGTCAAAATGAAGTGGTGATTTGGGGGAGTGGGGCTCCGCGGCGGGAATTTCTTTTTGCGGATGATTTTGTGGATGCCAGCCTCTTTCTCATGGACCGCTATGATGGCGCGGATGTTGTCAATGCCGGGAGCGGAACGGATGTTTCGATCAAAGAATTAACGGACATGGTCGCCCGTTTCAGCGGTTTTCAGGGTGAATGTATTTTTGATAAGACAAAGCCCGATGGTGTCGCGAGAAAACTGCTTGATCATGCGCGAATGACTAAACTCGGATGGAAGCCTAGGGTAGGGTTGGAAGAAGGGATTAAAAAAACGTTGGATGGGATGAAAGGGCTATAGGGCTATAGGGTGAAAGGGTTTAAGGGGTATATATTTTTTAACCCCTCAACCCCTTTGCCCCTTTAACCCTTAACGACGATGAAAATACTTATCACAGGCGGAGCGGGATATTTAGGGTCGGTGATGGTGCCGATTCTGTTGAGCCAGGGGCATCAGGTGACGGTCGTCGACAATTTGATGTACAACCAGATCCCCCTGTTGGACTGTTGCCATTATAAAGAATTTACGCTGGTGCGCGGCGATACCCGCGATCAGCAGTTGATGGCGCCGTTGGTCAAGAAAGCGGATGCGATTTTTCCCTTGGCGTGTTTGACGGGGGCCCCGTTGTGCGCCAAGGAACCAAAAGCCGCCGAAGAGATTGTCATTGACGCGTTGCGGATGATCTTGGCGTTACGCAGCAAGCAGCAAATCGTTATTTACCCGACGACCAATAGCGGTTATGGCGTAGGAGAGAAAGGCAAATTTTGTACCGAGGAAACGCCGTTGCGCCCCATTTCGTTGTACGGCCGGTTAAAAGTGCAGGCGGAAAAAGAAATCCTGGATGCCGGCAACAGTATTACGCTGCGCCTCGCCACGGCTTTTGGAATCTCGCCGCGCATGCGCCTGGATTTGCTCGTGAATGATTTTACCTACCGGGCCGTTAAGCACCGTTATGTTGAATTGTTTGAGGGCCATTTTAAACGCAATTATATCCACGTCCGCGATGTGGCCAAGGCTTTTCTGCACGGAATCAAGCATTTTGACAAGATGAAGGGGCACCCGTATAATGTGGGATTAAGTGAGGCGAATTTAAGTAAAATGGAATTGTGCCAAGAAATCAAAAAACAGGTCCCGGAGTTTAATTTTGTGGAATCGCACGGAGGCAAGGACCCGGATCAACGCGATTATATTGTCAGTAACGAAAAAATTGAGAAAACAGGCTTTAAGCCCGATGTGTCTCTTCCCTTAGGCATCGCCGAACTGATAAAAGGATTTATCATGATCGACGATCCAAAAACAATGGTGGTGCGTTTATCCAACATTTAAGGCCATGAAACCTTTAGATATTTTATTTATTCACCCGAACGCCGCACCAAGAATTTACCAAGATCTGGCCAAAGATTATGCGGCGATCGAACCGCCAATCTGGGCAGGGATGCTGGCGGCGCATTGCCTTTCCCGGGGCTTAGGGGCGGATATTTTAGACTGTGAAGCCAACCATTTAGATGACGCCCAAGCGGCCCAGCAAATTGTCGCGCGCAACGCACGCTTGGCATGTTTTGTCGTGTATGGCCAACAGCCTTCGGCGAGTTCACAAAATATGGAAGGCGCGATTGCGCTGGCGGAAGAAGTTAAGAAACTTAATCCCACTCAGAAAATCCTTTTCGTCGGCGGCCATATCGCGGCGTTATCTTATGAAGTTTTAGCGAACCACAGTTGTGTGGACATGGTTTGCCAAAATGAAGGGGTTTACACGATCTCCAATCTCTTGCAAACGAATCTCACGGATGATTTGGACCATGTGTTGGGATTAGGGTATCGCGCCAACGGCCAAATTGTCCTCAATAAGCCGTCGCCTATTGTCGAGAAAGCCCATTTACCGCAAGACCTTCCGGGCGTTGCCTGGGATTTATTGCCGATGAAAAAATACCGCACCGCGCTCTGGCATGCGCTACCCAATAATTGTGAGCGCCAACCCTTTGCCGCCCTTTACACGAGTTTGGGTTGCCCGATGAAATGCTCATTTTGTATGATCAATATTATTAACCGCCAGGAAAATCAATATTCTGACGGCAGCGCGGTGTTCCGTTATTGGGACCCGGAGTTTATCATCCGCGACTTCGACCGGTTTGCCGAATGGGGCATTAAGAACATTAAAATTGCCGATGAGTTATTTGTTCTCAACTCCAACCATTTTATGAAACTTTGCCAGCTCATTATCGAGCGGGGGTACAAATTCAATATCTGGTGTTATTCGCGCGTCGACACGGTCAAGGAACCCTATTTGGAAACGTTAAGAAAAGCTGGCGTCACGTATTTGGCGCTGGGAATTGAAAGCGGCAACACGAAAGTGCGCAAGGATGTGACCAAGGGCAAATTTGAAGACGTCAATATTCGCGATGTCGTCAAGAAGATCCGCAGCCACGGCATCAATGTGGCGGCCAATTATATTTTCGGCCTGCCCGAAGACACCAAGGAAAGCATGCAGCAAACGCTCGATTTAGCGCTGGAAATGTGCACGGAAATGGCCAATTTTTATTCGGCGATGGCGTATCCGGGCAGTCCGTTGCACGGCATCGCCAAAAAAGAAGGATGGAATCTTCCCAAAACATACGCCGGATTTTCCCAGCACTCGTATCATACACAACCGTTACCCACCAAATATTTATCAGCGGAAGAAGTATTGGCCTTCCGTGATGAGGCATGGCTTAAGTATCATACGCATCCGCCGTTTCTACAATTATTGAAAGAGAAATTCGGACAAATCGCGGCGGAAGAAACGCTCAAGTCGACCAAGATTAAACTTAAACGTAAAATCCTCGAACCAAAGGCCGTCACCCCATGATCATCAGCCGCACGCCGTTTCGTGTTTCGTTTTTTGGAGGGGGGACGGATTACGCCCCTTGGTATAAAGACAATCCCGGCGCTGTTTTAGCCACGACGATCAATAAATATTGTTATATCACCTGCCGTTATTTGCCGCCGTTTTTTGAACACAAATCGCGCATTATTTATTCCAAAATGGAGCACGTGCATCGTGTGGACGAGATTGACCATCCGGCGGTCCGCGAGGCCTTAAAATTTTTGAAAATTCATGAAGGCCTGGAAATTCATCATGACGGCGATTTGCCGGCCCGGGCGGGATTGGGGTCGAGCTCGTCGTTTACCGTCGGGCTTTTAAATAGTCTCTATGCCTTAAAAGGGAAAATGGTCAGTGAAGAACAACTGGCGCGCGAAGCAATTCATGTCGAACAAAATATGTGCAAGGAAAATGTCGGCTGCCAGGACCAGGTCTTGGCCGCTTATGGCGGGTTTAATTTTATCCGGTTCGGCGGCACCCATCATTTGGATGTGACCAAGGTGACGGTTGATCCTGTACGGTTAAAGCGATTGGAAGGCCACTTGATGTTGTTTTTTACCGGGTTCTCACGCACGGCGTCCGAAATTGCCGCGCATCAAATCCGCAATATTCCGCAAAAAAAGAAGCAGCTAAAACAAATATACACCATGGCGCAGGAGGCCTTAAAAATCCTCCAGGATGGCCAACTCAACAATTTTGGGAAGCTGTTGCATGAAAGCTGGCAGCTTAAGCGTCAGCTCTCCGATAAAATTTCGAATCCGCATATCGATGAGATTTATGAAACCGCGCGTAAGGCCGGAGCCCTGGGAGGAAAATTGTTGGGGGCGGGAGGCGGTGGATTTGTCCTCATTTTTGCCGAGCCATCCAAACAAAGGCAAATTCGGCAGAAATTAAAAAGACTCCTCATGGTGCCTTTTGCTTTTGAGCACCAGGGCAGTCAGATCATTGTTTACCAGCCGAATGGGGAAGAAAATCAAACACTAAATCCCCCGTGCCGTCCCGGCAGGGACGGTGCAAAACTCTAAATAAACTCAAAATACAAATGAACAAATTTGAATTTTGTATTTTTAGTTTTGGGTTTATTTAGAATTTAGAGTTTTGAGTTTAGAATTTACACAGAATAGCTTATGCCGGATTTTCCTTTAGACCAAATCGATGTTGTTGTGTTATGTGGCGGCTTAGGGACGCGGTTAAGATCCTCTATCGGTGAAACTCAAAAAGTCATGGCGACCGTCGGAGGCAAGCCCTTTCTGGACTTTTGGCTTGAGGAATTAACAAAACAGGGATTCCGCCGGGTTATTTTGTGCACGGGGTATCAAGCCCAAACACTCGAAGAACATTACGCCAAAAAAAACACAGGATTGACCCTCGAATTTTCCCGGGAAGAAATTCCGTTAGGGACGGGGGGGGCCATTAAACAGGCCCAATCCTTTATCCGAAGCAACACGTTCGTTGTTTTGAACGGCGACTCTTTTTGTCCCATTGATTTACCTCAATTCTTAAATTTCCATTTAGCCAAACAAGCCGTCATTTCGCTCGTCGCCTCCTTAGCCGATGAGCGAAGCGAGCGAAGCGAGCGCCAGGACGTCGGGCGCGTGTTGTTGGATGGGATGGACCAAGTCGTTGAATTTTTAGAGAAAGTGGATGTGTCCCAAGAAGCCTTCATTAACGCGGGCGTTTATTGCATGAACAAGGTGATTTTTACGATGTTTCCAGGGAAAGCCAAATTTTCTCTCGAAACTGATCTTTTTCCTCGCCTGACTGGCCGAGGGTTTTATGGCTATGTGGTCGATAGCCCAGTGTGGGACATCGGCACCCCTGAACGCTACAAAGAAGCCCAGAAAAAATTTTCATGAGTATCCAATCCCGGTTGAATCCTTCGTTTTCAGGCTGCAAGATTTTTTTATTGGTGATGATCGTCCTTATTTTGACGGGCAACCTTTTTCGTTACGCCGATCGTGCCCCTCAACGCGCCTATTCTGATTTTCGCGTCTACTATGAGGGAGGTAAGCGATTTTTAGCCAAAGAAAATATCTACAGCCGGCCGGACCCGACAGTGCCGCCGTATAAATATTCCCCGGTGTTTGCGATGGGCATGGCGTTATTTGCCTTGTTCGATCTGTTTGAAGCGAGCCTGTTATTTTGGGTGGTGAACTTTTTGGCCCTCATAGGGTGCCTGGTGGTATCAGCCAAATTGGCTAACACGAATTCATTGACGCTGCGCCAACGGTTTATTCTTTATTTTCTCGTCATTCTTTTTTCTTCGCGGTTTATTTTACAGGTTTTTGATCATGGACAAGTCAGCTTGATCATGCTTTTTTTGGTTCTTTGGGGGCTTTCCCTTGCGCGGGAGCATCGTCCGATCCCCGCGGCCCTGGCGTTGGGCGGTTCGATGATGATTAAATATATGTCGGTTATTTTTGTGCCTTATTTCTTCATCCGTCAGCGTTTTCGGTTAGCCATCGGCGTCATATTCGGCGGCGTGGTTCTCATTTTGATTCCCATGATTTATGTGGGGGTCGATCAGATGATTGTTTATTTGAAGGCGTGGCTTCCCTATATTCATAAAACCGGCTTAGCTGATGAATTGTCTTGGTACAATTACAAAAATCAATCGATTTTTGCCGTCGGATTAAGATTCTTGTGGGCCGGCTGTCCGTATCCTGTATTTCATTTTGCGCTCTCTTGGCCGCAGACAATTGTGATTGCTTCCATTGCCGGTTTATTGATTTATGGGGTGGCATTATGGCCGCGAAAGAAAATGACGAGCAATATCGAGAATTGCGACATCGGCCTGCTTCTGTTGTGCATGGCGCTGTTTAATCCCAACTCGTGGTTTGTGAATTTTGTCGTGTTTATCTTTGTTTACATGTTTTTAGGGAATTATCTGATCCGCACCCATTTCCGTGATAAAATCACAGGAGTTTTGGTGTTGATCACATTTATGTTGGCGAGTGTGCCTTCGGAATCATTGGTCGGTAACTATTGGGAGAGTTTGATTGAACAATATTCCTCGATCGGGTGGTCTGCGTTATTATTGGCCGTCGCATTAATCCGTTTAAAATTTAGCAGGCTTTTGGACAATGAGTAAAATGGCCCAACATGTGAACGACAGCAAAAACGTCTCTAAAAAGGCGGGCTATAAAGTGCCTTTTGGGACGGTTTCGGTGACTCTAAAGGCCCGCCAGCTGATCAATCAGGCATTGGATTCAGGATGGGTGACGCGCGGGAAATATGTCGCACAGTTCGAAGAAAAATTTGCCGCGATTTTTGGCGTTAAGCATGCCGTCGCGGTTTCCTCCGGGACAGACGCGGATGCGCTGGCCTGCGCGACGTTGTATGATTTTGGCGCCAAGCGCGGGGATGAAATCATTGTCCCGGCGCTGACGTTTGTCGCAACCGGGAATAGTGTTTTACAGGCAGGCTTTAAACCAGTTTTTGTTGACGTCAAACGCGAAACGTTAAATATCGATCCGGATCAAATTGAAAAGGCCATCACCTCCAAAACGCGTGCCATCCTGCCGGTCCATTTGATGGGCAAGCCGGCGGCGATGGACAAGATTACAGCAATCGCGAAAAAACATCAGTTGTTTATTATTGAAGATGCCGCCGAAGCGCACGGCGCCCGGTTGAACGGCAAAAAGGTCGGCACATTCGGGGCCATGGCCGCGTTTAGCCTTTATGCCGCGCACATCATCACCACCATTGAAGGCGGGATGGTCATTACTGACAATGCTCAAATGGCCGACGTGTTACGGAGCCTGCGCAATCATGGGATCGAAGGAAAATTCTCATTTCAGCGCATCGGGTTTTCGGCCAAAATGAATGAGATTGAGGCAGCGGTGGGGTTGGGCAATATCGAAATTTTTGAAACAATTTTGGAAAAGCGCCGGCGCAATTTGTTGTATCTCATCGAGAAATTTAAAGAATTTGAAAGATTTTTTATCACGATTAAGGAAGAAAAAGGCGAGAAAATCGGGCCGCATGCGTTCTCGATGATTGTGCGTGAAAAAGCCGGATTTACCAAAGACGAGTTTACTCATTATCTTTTAGACAAAGGCGTCGATTCCCGCAATTTATTTTATTCCATTCCCACCCAATGTCCGTCATATGCGTTTTTGGGACATAAACTCGGCGATTTTCCGGAAGCGGAATTTTGTTCGGACCACGGGATCCACACAGGAATCCATCAGGACATCGAATTGGATCAGCTCGACCACATGGTCGCGGCTGTTAAAGAATTTTTAACAAAAAAATAACATGCCAGTCTTGATCAAACAACCGACTCAAGTCAAAGCTGCCGGCAACAAGCCAAAGATTATTCAGGAGTACATTGGTCGGGTCAATTCCAAAACAACCGATGTCAGCATTGCCCATATGACAAGTCCCGGCGGATGGGGCGAACCTGGGCAGACACCTCAGTTCGATGAATACACCGTTGTTCTCAAAGGTTTTTTACGTGTCGACCATCAAGGTGGGACATTTGATGTGAAGGCGGGACAAGCCGTGTTGGCCCGCAAAGGGGAATGGGTGCAGTATTCGACCCCTCAAGGAGCCGAATATATTGCCGTCTGTGTTCCCGCTTTTTCCCCTGACACTGTGCATCGGGATAATGCAAATCCTAAAGCGCTTGGATAAGGAGAACCTATGACACAAAATAAACAACGGGACACTTGGGGCACGCGGTTAGGCATTATTATGGCCGTGGCGGGCTCGGCGATCGGGTTGGGGAATTTTTTACGATTTCCGGCCAAGGCCGTTGAAAACGGCGGCGGCGCATTTCTCATCCCTTATTTTGTTTCACTGTTGGTCTTAGGCATCCCTTTGATGTGGATTGAGTGGACATTGGGCCGTTACGGCGGGGGATTTGGCCACGGGACAGCCCCGGGGATTTTCCACAGCATTTGCCAGAAGAACCGGTTCATCAAATATTTCGGCGTTATCGGCATCTTCGGGCCGCTGGTGATTTTTATTTATTACACCTACATCGAATCGTGGGCGTTAGGGTATAGTTTTTTTGCTTTATTCGGCAAGATTCAGGCGCTCGGCGATCAAGGGGCTATGAAAAGTTTCTTAACAGGATACCAGGGGCTGGAAAATAATCAGTATTTTAACGGGTTAGGCTGGGCGTATTTGTTTTTTCTGGTTACGTTTGGATTGAATATGGGGGTGATTTATTACGGGATTAAAGGCGGGATTGAGAAGTTATGCAAAATTGCCATGCCGTTATTATTTTTGTGCGGTATCGTCTTGTTGATCAGGGTCATCACGTTAGGCGCTCCTGACCCTGCGCGGCCGGAGTGGAACGTCAGTAACGGGTTTGGATTTTTGTGGAACCCGGATTTTTCGAAATTAACATCCGCCAAAGTATGGCTGGAGGCGGCCGGCCAGATTTTATTTACGTTAAGTGTTGGGATCGGCGTTATTTTAACGTATGCCAGTTATTTGAAAAAAGGCGATGATGTCGTTTTGTCGGGGTTAACAGCGGCCGCAACCAATGAAGTGGCTGAGGTTATTTTAGGGGGGAGCATTATAATCCCTGCTGCCTTTATCTTTTTTGGCCCTCAAGACATTCAAACAATTGCGGCAGGAGGAACGTTTAATTTAGGGTATGTCACGATGCCTCTTGTGTTGAATCATTTGCCCTGGGCGGAAATTTTCAGTTTCGCCTGGTTTTTCTTACTGTTTTTGGCCGGCATCACATCATCGGTATCGTTGGCTCAGCCGGCGATTGCTTTCTTAGAAGATGAATTTAACATCAGCCGCCAAAGATCGGTTTTGATTTTCGGTATCGTTTCGTTTATGTTGTGCCAGCCGGGGATTTTCTTTTTAGGCAAAGGCGTCGTGGACGAGTTGGATTTTTGGGGAGGGACGTTTTTCTTGGTCCTTTTCGCCACGATTGAAGCCGTTTTGTTCAGCTGGGTCTTTGGGTTAGAAAAGGCGTGGGATGAAATCCATCACGGCGCCGACATGCGTGTCCCTGGGATCTACAAATTCATCATCAAATATGTGACGCCGCTGTTTTTGTTTTTCATCTTAGGCATGTGGTTGTGGCAGGAATGGATCCCGATTATCTTCATGGAGAATGTGCCCTTAGAAAATCAGCCGTATATTCTTGCCACACGCGCGGGCTTGGTGGTTCTCATGATCGTACTTGTCGTCCTGGTTAATATCGCCTGGCGCAGGAAAGAAACCTGCCTACCGGCAGGCAGGGAGAAGCTCGTATGCGACTAGAAGGATGGATATTCCTGATTATTTCTTGGGGATTTATTTTATCCCTGGCGATCTTCTGTTTTCAAAAAGTTTTATCCAAAAAACAATAAACCCGCCGTTGAGCGTGAATAGGAACGTGGTGTGGACATATTGCATTTTCTTTTTGATTTTCTGCTGCATATTGACGAGCATCTGAATGTCATTATCGAGCAATTTGGGTTGTGGACGTATTTGATCCTCTTTTTGATTATCTTTTGCGAAACAGGATTGGTCGTCACGCCTTTTTTACCGGGAGATTCGCTTTTGTTTGCCGTTGGCGCATTGGCGGTCACAACGTCGTTGGATGTGGGTGTTTTGATCGTTATCCTGGTCCTCGCCGCGGTCATCGGCGATAGTGTTAACTATGCCATCGGCCATTTTTTAGGCCCTAAGGCGTTTCAAGATCCTAACTCGCGCATCTTTAAACAAGAATATTTAGAGCGCACGCAGCGATTTTATGAAAAATACGGTGCCAAAACGATTGTTCTGGCACGTTTTGTGCCGATCGTGCGTACATTTGCGCCGTTTGTGGCTGGTGTGGGAAAGATGCACTATCTGAAATTTATTACGTATAATATAAGCGGAGGGAGTTTGTGGGTCGTTCTCTTAGTTTTGGCCGGGTATTTTTTTGGGAATATCCCGGTGATCAAAGAAAATTTCGAAATCGCGATTTTGGCGATTATTGTTTTATCGATCCTACCGGGGATCATTGAAATTTGGAAGCACAAATTTTTCCAGAGTCATCCTAAGGGACAGGCTTAATCAGGGGCGGATTTTTAAGACCATGATTATTATCAATAAAAGGAAGTTATGCGTTGTTTTTGTGATCACCGCTGTATTTTGGCTTCATGCCGCCCCGGGATGGCCGGCTTTTGGGACGGATGAAAGTGTCGGGAGCAGCCGCCAGAAGAATACTCAAGAGAAGGGGTTTTTTCGTAATCTGAAAGATAAAATCACAACGTTAGGAAAATCTCCGGGAGAAAGAAAGAGGATTATCGGCCAGAAAGATCGCCAACGAAAGAATGCGTAGCGGCAAAAAGAAATCGGCCAGCGTAATCAGCAACTGGAGCACGATCGTGCTTTGCAGGAAAAGAAAGAAAAACAGAGGACTCAGAAAATAAAGAAACAACGAGCGCGGTATAAAAATAGGTAAAGGGCGTAGGTTTTGGAAGCGAGTATGGTTATTTCCAATGACCATTTTTGGGCCGGTAGTTCAGTTGGTAGAACGCTTCGTTCGCAATGAAGAGGTCAGGAGTTCGACTCTCCTCCGGTCCACCAGAATTTGAAGAATGTAGGCAGGAGACCCGAAGTGGAATTTTTATAACAGAATGCGGTCCAAGAAGGCGTTTTGATTTCCGATAATCCGGAAGACAATGAATCGGCCGGGAATGCAGTCGTTGGAGCAACACAAGACGTCGTTTCGGAGAGAAATTCCCATGAAGCCCAAACAAATAGCCTTGGCTAAAATCATTCAATCGCTAGGAGTGATCGGATGGCTCTTTATCGCGTCACTAGGCCACGCCACTCCTCCTTTAGAGATGGATTTAGCCTATGATCAGGCGAAAGGCACATTAGACGTTCGGTTCGTGCACCCATCGACCAATCGCAATAAGCATTTTATTCGACGGATCGAGGTTATAAAGAATAACGAAGAGCCTACAAAATATTTTTACGGCTTTCAGCCCGCGGCGCGGGAATTTACTTATACCTACGATCTCAAGGCCGGACCTCAAGACATCATTACGGTGAAGGCCCATTGTGAAGAAGGCGGAACTAAGGAAGCGACATTAGTGATTCCCCTGGAGGAGGATCCAGTTCAGCAAGAGCCGCCGGCACCTACTCCCGAGGAACCCTTGGAGCTTGAACCAAAGGACGGAGGAATGTCTGATGCAGCTCCTTCTTCCCCCTAATTTTAGAAAATGAAAAAACCAAGTCGTTTCAACCATCATTTATACGCTGTTGTTCTCGTCGGTGGATCCGGGACAAGATTTTGGCCCTTGAGCCGTTGGGCGCATCCTAAACAGTTTTTGAAACTGACGAGTTCGCTGACGTTATTCGAAGAAACCCTTAAGCGCCTCAACGGGGTGGTTCGGCCATCGCACATTTACATTGTCACCAACGTTAAGCATGAACGCAAAATTAAACAGTTGGCCGCCGGATTTCATGTGTCTTCGTCGAACGTTTTGTTGGAGCCGTCCGGTAAAAATACCGCACCGGCCGCCATTTGGGCCGCATTGAGGATTGCAGCCGTCGATCCGCACGCGACGATGGTCATCCTTCCGTCGGACCATTTGATCAAGCACCCGGCAAATTTTGTTAAAGCGCTGGGGAACGCAGTTGATTTGGCCGGACGTGATTATTTAGTGACATTTGGGATTCCTCCGACGCGTCCTGAGACGGGGTATGGATATGTGAAGACGGCCGTCCGCAAAGACCAAGGAACAAAATTTTTTAAAGTGGTCCGTTTCATCGAAAAGCCAGTGCTTGCCAAGGCTAAACAATTCTGCCGAGAGAAAAATTACTTATGGAATAGCGGAATGTTTGTGTGGAAAGTAACAACATTTCTCATCGAGGCGCAGAGATATTTGCCGCGTGTTTACGGGCTCCTGAACCGCCACGCACGCGGTCCAGGGTTTCGACAGATGTGGGCAAAATTGCCGTCGATTTCCGTTGATTGTGGGATCCTGGAAAAGGCGCACAACGTCGCGGCTGTGGACGCTCAAAACATCGGTTGGTCGGATGTGGGCAGCTGGCAGGCGTTGGCGGAAGCGTTGTCCAACGATTCTTTGGGGAATCATTGCCGAGGGGATGTTGTGACTCTCAATTGTGCTAAAACGTTTGTGTGGGGCGATCATAAATTGATCGCCGCCATAGGCCTCAAAGATACGGTCATTATCGATACTCCCGACGCTCTTTTGGTCTGCGCCAAAGAGCAATCGCAACAGGTGAGAAGGATTGTGGCGCACTTGACCCGCAGCCAGCGCCGTGAGGTTTAATGTGCCGGCCCCGTCGAATTTCCATCCTAAAAAAGTTCTAATCATTAATATCTTCGGGATCGGGGATGTCCTATTTACGACCCCGCTGATCCGTAATCTTAAACTGCAATTTCCTGACATTGCCGTCGGCTACATCTGCAATCGTCGCACCGCTGTGATGTTGGGGTCTTATTCCGACATTTCCCGACTTTTTGTTTACGAGCGCGACGAATTTGTTGCCGTCGGCCAAAAATCCCGCTGGCAATATGTTGTGAAAGTCAGCAATTTGATCAACGAAATCCGTGCCCAGCACTATGATACGGTTATTGATGTTTCATTAAGTCGTTTTATGGGGTTCATTAGCTGGGCCGCGGGGATCAAAACGCGGACCGGTTTTAATTATAAGAACAGAGGATTTTTGTTGAACGATCCGTTGCTTTTGAAAGGTTACGAAGAGAGGCATGTCGTTGAGTATTATTTGGAATTGCTAACACATTTAGGGGTCAATATCCGTTCGCGCGAATTGGAAATCGCCATTTCAGGCCAGGACACAGATTGGGCGGATCACTTCTTTAGCGAAAATAAGATACGCCACGACCGCCCGGTGATTGCGGTCGTCCCCGGAGGCGGAAGCAGCTGGGGGGCTGATGCAAAATACAAGCAGTGGGGGGCCGCTTCTTACGCAAAATTAGCCGATAAAATGGTTGAAAAATTCGGGGCACAGATTATACTGATGGGTGATACAAAAGACATGGATTTGGCATGTCTCGTCGCTGAGCAGATGACGAAAAAGCCTTTGTCTGTTTGCGGGCAAACGTCGCTAACGCAGTTTGCGGCCATGGCCAAACAGTGTACATTGGTCGTCCTGAATGACGGCGGGCCGTTGCATGTCGCGGTCGCCGCCAAGGCCAAAACCGTGTCGATTTTTGGGCCTGTGGACGAACGGGTGTACGGCCCTTACCCCTCCGGTCAACACGAAGTGGTCACCAAAGATCTCCCTTGCCGTCCTTGTTACCGGCGGTTTCGTCGGGCAGAGTGTGAGCATGTCAGTTGTTTGCAGGCGATCACGGTAGAGGAAGTATTGGAGAAAGTGGAAAAATTATTGGATGGATGGTCGCCAGTCGCCAGTGTTACAGATCATTAAAAGTTTACAACTGGTCACTGGTAACTGGTGACTTTACAAAAGGATTTTTCATGAACGTTCCCTTTATGGATTTTAGCGAACAATATCAAACGGTCAAAAACGAGATTGATGCCGGGATCAAGGCCGTCTTTGAAAAAGGTAATTTTATTTTAGGGCAAGAAGCCAAGGATTTTGAAGACGCTTTCGCCCGTTTTTGTGGCGTAACGTACGGTATTGGGCTCAATTCCGGGACCGATGCGCTGTATTTGGCGTGTGCGGCCCTCGATGTTGACGTTGGCGACGAGGTGATCGTCCCGTCATTTACGTTTATTGCAACCGCGTTGTGCATTTCTTACACAGGGGCCAAGCCTGTTTTTGTCGATATTGAGAACGAAACATACAACCTCGATCCAGAAAAGCTGAAAAAAGCAATGACTCCGCGCACCAAAGCGATTCTCCCTGTCCATCTTTATGGTCAACCAGCAAACATGCAAGAGATTTTGGCCCTCGCCAAAAAGCATCATATTGCGGTGATTGAAGACGCCTGCCAAGCGCACGGCGCCGCGTACCAGGGCAAACGCGTCGGAGGGTTGGGGAATATTGGCTGCTTTAGTTTTTATCCAACAAAGAGTTTGGGGGGGGCAGGAGACGGCGGAATGGCGGTCACCAACGATAAAACGATTTACGAAAAAATTCTTATGTTGCGCGATTACGGGCGCACCGGGCGTTACGATCACAAAATCAAAGGCTACAATTCGCGCTTAGACACGATCCAAGCGGTTGTTTTGTCGGCGAAATTAAAGTATTTGGACACTTGGAACAAAATGCGTAACGAAAAAGCCCAACTCTATTGTCATCTATTGAAAGATGTCAAAGGCATTGGGCTTCCTCAAATGAAGAAAGACCGCACCCATGTGTTTCAAACATTTGCCGTGCGCGTGGCCGACCGTGACCGCGTACTCGAGGGATTAAAGCAAAAGGGGGTGGCAGCGTTGATCCATTACCCGATTCCGTTGCATTTGCAAGAAGCGTATGCCGAGTTAAATTACCAGCGTGGGGATTTTCCCGAATCGGAAAGACTGGCAGACGAGACATTGTCGTTGCCGATGTTCCCCCACATTTCTAACAAACAGATTGAGTACGTGTGCGTGTCGTTAAAGGATGTCGTCGGTCGTAAGGCGGAAGGTGTGAAAGCCCGATGAATCGCATTCCTGTGTCCGTCGTGATCATAACGAAGAACGAAGAAAAGAATATTGACGTATGTTTGCGCAGTGTGGCAGGTTGGGCTGACGAGATCATTGTTGTGGATGATGAAAGCACGGACCGCACCGTTGAGTTGGCCAAAAGGTTTGGCGTCAAATTGTTTACGCGCAAAATGGAGAATGAAGGCCGCCACCGCAATTGGGCTTATGCCCAAGCCAAAAACACGTGGGTGCTGAGCTTGGATGCGGACGAAGAAGTCCTTCCCGAACTGCGCGAGGAAATCACAGTGCTTTTAAGCGGGCAGCCGAAATTCCCGGCGTATACGATTCCGCGGCGCAATTACATCGGCAATTACTGGGTGAAATACGGAGGGCAGTACCCGGCGTCGCAATTGAGGCTCTTTTTAAAAGATCAATTCCGTTACGAAGAGGTCGAGGTTCACCCGCGCGTTTTTCTCGATGGAGAGACGGGGCATTTGCCTCAAGGCAAAGATATTGTTCACAAAAGTTACCGCGACTTTTCGCATTTTTTGGCGAAACTCAACGGGCAAACGACACTGGAAGCGACGAAATGGATTAAGACAGGACGGCAAATGTCATTCGGCCGGGCGTTGTGGCGTACGAGTGACCGATTTTTCCGTCTGCTGTTGCGGAAAAAGGCATACAAGGATGGGTTTATCGGATTTATGTTTGCGGTGTTTGCCGGACTTTACCAGATCATGAGCTACGCGAAGTATTGGGAAATGAAAAAAGCAAAGGGCTTGAGATAATGAAAATTGTTTTTTTAGACAGAGACGGGGTCATTAATGAATTTCCGGGGAACGGCAAGTACGTGACCCGGGTGAAGGATTTTCATTTTATCTCCGGTTCATTAGAAGCCATCCGCCGTCTGACAAAAGCCGGTTACACGTTATTTGTGGTCTCCAATCAGGCCGGGGTCGGCAAAGGGATTTACAGCAAGAGAAAGCTCGATCAGATTACCGCCAAAATGCTATGCGGGGTCAAGAAAACCGGCGGCCGGATTCGTAAGGTTTTTTATTCTATCCGTCGGTCGGATGAGGGCTGCCCGTACCGCAAACCTAACATCGGCTCCGTGCTCAAGGCCATGGCGTTACTGAAAAGCAATTTACACGGGGCCCGGAACGGATATTTTATCGGGGACACCGAAACGGACATCCGCGCCGGGCATAACGCGGGATGCAAAACGATCTTTGTCCTCTCCGGGCGAGAAGATCACATGTACATGCGCCGCTGGGACGATATCCGCCCTGATTACATCGCCAGAAATTTGCTGGAAGCCGTTAATAAAATTATTCTGGATGATAAAGAGGCTTTTAAATACCGGGTCAATGGCCGATTCAAGCCCCGCCGCCAACGTTCGAACAGGGCCAGACGCTAGAGGGTACCCCTCCATGAAAATTCTCGTCGTTCATGCTTCTGCCGGTGCCGGCCATATGAAAGCGGCCGAGGCCGTGGCCAATGTGTTACGTAACAATCCCGCCCATGATGTCCACTTCCTTGATGCGCTCGACCGCGCCCCGTCGATATACAAAAGCCTTTACCGGGGAACGTATTCATTCCTGATTTCGCGGATTCCGGATCTCTGGGGCGTTGTGTTTGGACTTCTCGATGTCCCAACATTACAGCCTGCCGTCCGGACATTTCGACGTATTTATAATACGATTCATTGTGGTGGTTTCGAGAGGTTCCTGATGAATGAACAATTTGATTGGGTCATCTCGACGCATTTTATGCCTACGGAAATCACCAGTGCATTAAAGCGCCGCGGGAAAATTCGCTCTAAACTTCTCACCGTTGTGACTGATTTTGACGTCCACAAAATTTGGTTGGCCTCACACGTGGATTTCTATGCGGTGGCAAGCGATTGGACCCAGGAGAAAATACGCTCTTTGGGGGTCCCGGCCGACAAAGTCGTTGTAACGGGGATTCCCACCGATGAAAAATTTGCGGCGGTCTACGAGATTAGCGATCTAAAGAAAAAATATGATTTAATCGACGACGTTTTCACGGTCCTGGTGGCGACAGGGTCATTTGGCATCGGCCCCATCGAAGAGATCATTGATAGCTTGAAAGGGTTTCAAATCATTGTCGTGTGCGGGCACAACAAGTCTCTGTATGAGAGGTTGACGCTCAAGAAGGCGCCGCTGGTCCACGTCAAGGGCCTCGTTAATAACATGTACGAATGGATGGCCGTTTCCGACGCCATGGTCAGTAAACCCGGCGGGTTGTCTATTGCGGAAGCGCTAGTGATGCAATTGCCTCTGGTCTTTTTTAACGCGATCCCCGGGCAGGAGACAAACAATATTCGTGTGCTCAAGCATTATGGGATTGGAGTGAATACCAATAATATCGAAGACATTGTCGCGCAGATGGAGCAGTGGAAATCGTCCAAGGATGCGCATTTGACCGCCCTTAAAAAAACGAAGACCCTTGCCCGCCCCAATGCAGCGAAGGATATTGTAAGACTCGTAGAGCGTTCATGACAAACTCTAAACTCAAACCCCCAAACTCTAAGTGGAAACCCCACGGGTAAAACCCGTGGCACCTGTTTCCACATTTCGAGCTTCGCTCGACGCCCTTTGGGCGAAAAGCCATTCATCCACGGGCAA
>JAGVNC010000018.1 GCA_020053475.1 Candidatus Omnitrophota bacterium
AAATCGTTCAATCTCAAAGAAAGGAGCTTTTTGCTAAAATCTTTCAATCAAACTGAACTCTCTTACTCAGGCTCATCTATTGACTGGAAAAGACTCCCATTCGACTCTCCCCGCCATAAATGGCGGGGCTTGCTCAGGGTTGGCGCCTGAAATTATTTCCGGAAGGAAATCAGGAGGTTAAATGTAAACTCGGGGTAATCAAATCCTTGCGGAAAGGCCGGAAAAGGACTTGAGTCACGGATGCTTTTGACAGCAATATCACGGAGCTTGGCGCTAGCGGATGTCTTGTCCTCAATGATCTTGATTTCCTGAAGGCCACCATCTTTGGAGAGGACAAACGTGACATAGACCTCCCCCACTTCAAAAATAGAATTTTGCAAATACGCAAAGGCCCGCTGACGAATCCTCTGGCGCAGCGTTGAATTGTAGCTCAAATATTTAAGATTGGTGATTTTCTCGGTTTTTAACTCAGGAAGCACGACACGCCGGTCCATATCGGAAATATCCATTGGGGGGGTGAGTTGTTTATCAATCTTTAGATCGCCGGCCCATTTGGAAATATCTTCAATATTCTGATCCCATTGGGCATCTGCCCCGCGCGAAAGAATTTCCACATCGTTAGCGACTTTAGACTCTTTAACAATTTTGATATTCTGGGCTGGATCTTCCTTTCGGCCCTTAGGGGGGATCTTCATCTCTTGGTACGTGACTTCAACCGGCATGGGCATTTTGGAAAGAAGGTACTTTTGATAAAAAACAATAGGGGAAATTAAAGAAAAGTGGATCAGGATCGACAGAACAAAAGCCCAGAGGAGGAAAATATCAATGGAATTGGAAAAAAAATTCTTGGACATTTTAGCGCAACCCATCTCTACGAAGGCCGAGAAAACAGCTCGTTAAAAAAATACTTAAAAAAGCGGACCGTATCTTTAATGGGATTAATATGGCTGACTTCGGAACGGTAAATGGTGCTGATGGGGATGGAATAAACTTTAAACCCTTTTTTGCTGGCCTTCATTAATATTTCGGTTTCAATTTCATAACGATCGCTCGAAAAAGGAATCAGTTTGAGGATATCCGTGCTGATATATTTATAGCCGCACTGTGTATCGGTTATTTGCTGGCCGCATTTCCAGGAGATCAGCCCCGACATAAAACGATTCGTTAAATAACGAACAGCGGGCATCTTTCGCACATTGTTCATCCGATTCCCGATCACAATCCCGCTTTTGATTTCCTTCGCCTTTTCCAAAAAAATAGGCAAGTCTTCCACGGAGTGTTGGCCGTCGCCATCCATGGTAATGACACCGTCATAAGAGCGGTCGATGGCGTAATAAAATCCTTGCTGCAACGAGTACCCCTTCCCGTAGCGTTGCGGATTGACGATCACGTAAGCGCCCAACTTCTGTGCGATCGTTCCTCCCCCATCCGTCGATCCATCATCAATCACAACGATATCCAGCCCTTTGTTCTGTAGCGCTTGTAAAAGGGTCCCGATTGCTGGAAATTCATTAAAAATAGGGATCACAACGAGAAGTTTCACACGTCAATCCTTTTCAATAGTTAAATACGGCCTGACGAAACCTGGGTGCTTGCAGATAAAGATTGGATCATATTGTTTTCTTGGTTTAATTCGCCTTCTGTTAACCAATATCGCCGGAACATCATCCATTGCGCGGGATATCGTTTAATGAAGCGTTCGACAATGCGAAGATAACGATTCATGATCAGGACTAAAACTTTCTCTTCTAATTCAACAGCGCTCTGAGATGCCCGAGGGGGATAAATAGGATCTTCAATAAATACCGTAAAAGAATCATCAGCATTCCGAATAATGAAAATAGGGACAATCGGAGCGCCGGTCTTAAGGGAAAAAACAGCCGCGCCGTTGGGCATTAATGCTTTTTTTCCTAAAAAATCCAAGACATGCCCATGTGTCCCAAAATTTCGGTCAGCGACGACAGCCACAAATTGATTATTCCTCAAGGCTTGCATGCATTTACGGATGGCGTTTTGCATGGGAACAACCATAAGGCCTTTGACTTCTCTTTGTTGATTGAACAGATCATTCACCGGCCTTTCCTTATGAGGTAACGCGATGGCCGTTATCTGAAAGCCGAGGTGGGACAAAATGGCACCCCCTAACTCCCAATTTCCCAAATGGGCCGAAATAAGGACCGCCCCCTTGCCTTCTTGTTTCATCCTCTCAAGGGCCTCTTGATTTTTGATCGTCACATTTTCTTGAATGTATTGCTGATCGACAGAACGGGCCATCCGGAAGAAATCAACCAGATATTTCCCGAAATTCCGAAAAACCTCTTTTGTTAATGCATCCCAGTTTTCGTCCGACGGTAAAATGGCCTTTAAATTGTTTTTGACCGCGGCTCGATCGCGGAAAGAAAAATAATAGTGAAGGTCTGACATGAAAACCGCGAAGGAATAAGCGACACGGGGGGGCAAATAGTTAACCCAAAATTGCCCAAATTTATATGCTAAATACTTAAACATAATTTTCTTGGCGTACCCTTTTGGGGTGCAGCGGGGTTGGATGGTCAATCCCATGGAGAATGAGCCTCGTCAAATCTAATGTGGCATGGGGTTTGCCATGCTCATAAGCGGCTTTACTCATCGCCGTCAATCGCTCCGGAGATTGTATCAGGAGTTCAATCTCTTCGCCGATATCACTGGTGTCATCAATGCGAATACCGATTCCATTCTTGATCAAAAAATCCGTGTTGCGTGATTCTTGCCCCGGGATAGGGTTGATAATCACCATCGGAAGGCCTTTGGCTAAACTTTCTGCCGTGGTCATCCCTCCTGGCTTCGTGATGATCAGCGTGGAAATTTCCATAAGCTCGTCGACATTGGTGGCGTGTTCGTAAATGATAATTTTTTTGGTTGTTTTGCGCGAATACCGGTGAAGAGAAGAAATAATTTTTTTGTTAATCCCGGTTAACACAATCATTTGGAGATTCGTCGGGACTTTGATCAACGACTTGACGATTTTCTTGATAGGCCCTAATCCTTGCCCTCCCCCCATGATCAAGATGATCGGGATATTCACATTTAACCCTAATTGTTGAGCAATCGGTCGTTTATCCAATTGCGTGGCAAATTTAGGACGGATCGGAATGCCGTAGACCTTAATGCGATCGGGATTGACACCTTTGCTGATAAAACGCTCTTTAGATTCGACAGAAGGGACAATGTAATAATCAACGCCTTCGTTAATCCAATAAGAATGGGGAGCAAAATCCGTCAAGACACCAATCAGCATCACGTTAAGGTTATGCGCCCTTTTATAATCCGCCACCATGCCGCAGGGAAAAGCCTGCGTGCAAACAACCGTCTCGGGCTTATAACGGTCAAATAATCTGCCTAGTTTGGCGTGACTTGTGCGATGCAGAAAATTTTTGATCGATTGAGAATTTTTGACGACCTTAGGGTTATCGTAAAGGTAATCCCAGATGAAAGGCGTTGTTTTGATTACGCTCATATAGGCCTTGTGGATGGTCTTCTCCAAGATTGGATACGTATACCCAAACCCGTTAACCATCGGGGCTTCAACCGTCGGATCCATCTGGCGCAGCGCTTGCTGAATCGCCACCGTCGCTTGCCGATGTCCGGACACCCGGGTAATATACATCAACAAAATTTTTTTCTTGGCATGAAATACGTCCACTTGTGTGTGTCCCTTCTTTTCTTAAGGCTCAATGAGAGCTAACGTTTCGCCGATTTTTACCTCTTGATGTTCTTTAACAAGAATCTCTTTAACAACTCCTGCTGTTCCTGCGGCCACGTTGAATGTGGCCTTATCCGTAACAACCTCTAGAAGGTCATCTTCCTGCTCAATGGTGTCACCTTGACGAAAATGGATACACGCCACGGTGGCTTGATCAATCCCTTCGCCTAATTCGGGAAGTGTTATTTTCGTCATTTTAAGATCCCTGTGTCTGCAAATTGAAATGTTGCGTCATCTGTTGAATCACTTTTTCTTTGATCTCTTCCATCGGGTAGATGCGCCCCTTAATTTTCGCCATCGACGTCATTGAGACATCCAATCCGCAAGGCTTGATCAACGAGAACAAATTCAAGTCAGTGTTAATGTTGACGGCAAACCCATGATATGAAACCCACTGACGGACACCAATCCCTAGCGAAGCAATCTTCTGATCTTGATACCAGACGCCTGTACGGCCTGATTGTCTCCCTGCCACTATACCAAAATCAGCCAATAAATCAATAATCACTTGCTCTAGCTTATGTAGAAAAAGATGCAGATCTTTTCCGTAATGTCTTAAATCAAATATCGGATAAACAACCAGTTGCCCCGGAGCATGTAACGTGATATCCCCTCCGCGGTCAATTGGGTATAGGCTAACGCCCCGCTCTTTGATGAGATGAGAAGAAACGAGCAGATTTTTTTCATCCGCTAATCTTCCCAATGTAATCACTGGTGGATGTTCACACAACAATAGTGTTTGAATACCCTGCGAAAGTACTTGTTGCACGTGGCTTTTCTGCAACGGATAGGCTTGGGCATAATCGATTGTCCCTAAATCCAACACCTGTGTTTTTAATAAAGACATTGTTTTGTTCATATGAAAAACCCCGCTCCACATCGGAACGGGGTTCTCGTTAAGATACGATTAATGGCAATGCTTATAATTTGGCACAAATAGCGTCGGCCATCTGTGTCGTACTGGCGGCAGAAGGGTCATCACGGTTGGTTTTTAAATCATACGTGACGTGTTTCCCTTCCTTTAAAACGGCTTTCACAGCCGCTTCCAGCCGGTGAGCAGCATCCATCTCGTTTAAATATTGCAGCATCAAGACGGCGGAAAGGATCGTTGCCGTTGGATTGCATTTATTTAACCCCGCGTATTTTGGTGCCGACCCATGGACCGGCTCAAAGAGTGCGTATTGATCGCCGATGTTAGCGCCCGGCGCGATGCCTAAGCCTCCCACCAATCCGGCGCATAAATCTGAAACGATGTCCCCGTAAAGATTAGGGCAAGCCAAAATATCAAAATGTTGAGGCCGCTGGACCAATTGCATGCATAAGTTATCAACGATGCAATCGCGAACAATCAGCTTATCTTCATAGTCTTTAGCGACATCTAACCCTTCGCTTAAAAAAAGGCCGTCCGTATATTTCATGATATTTGCTTTATGGACGATCGTGACTTTCTGGCGATTATTTTTAACCGCATATTCACACGCCGCTTTGATCAGTCGGCGCGTGCCTTTGACAGAAATCGGTTTAATCGAAATCCCGACGTCGCGGGAAAGTTTTTTAGGTTGAAGCTTATTGATCAAGGCCAACAATTGGAGGCACTCGGAGCTTTCCTTCTCAAACTCAATCCCGGCGTACAAGTCTTCCGTATTTTCCCGGAAGATCACAATATCTAATTTATCTGTTTTCGCCTGCGTTCCCTCATAGTACTTGGTAGGTCGCACGCACGCATAAAGATCTAATTCTTGACGCAACAAAACATTCACGGAACGAAATCCTGTCCCTATGGGGGTCACGATCGGGCCCTTGATGGCAACCTTATTTTTGCGGATGGACTCAATGACGTGGGCCGGCATTGGGGTGCCATGTTCTTTAATTGCAAACTCACCGACTTGGTGGACTTCCCAATCTATTTTAACGCCCGTCACATCAACGCATTGACGCATTGCAGCGGTAACTTCGGGACCGATCCCGTCTCCGGGTAACAACGTAACTTTATGTCCCATCATGACTCCCCTGTTTGCCGGTCGCCGCTATTAGCGGGATCCCGTGGAAGGTAAAGCCTTCCCGGGATTTTAAATCCCCGAAATCGCTTTGCGATTTCAGGGGATCCCGCCAATGGCGGTGACAAACAGGCTTAGATGTTATGATCGTTTACGATCTAATAATTGTTCAAACTCTTCAATATTCTTAACTTTCGTCAACGCCTCTTCGTAGGTCACAATCCCCTCTTCATAAAGAGATTTTAAGGAAACATCCATGGTATGCATCCCAAACTGACTGCCGGTTTGGATGGCTGTTGGGATTTGTTCGATGGCTTGTTCACGGATCATGTTCCGCACAGCCGGTGTGGCGACAAGGATTTCCGTGGCGAGGACGCGGCCTGCCCCTTCGGCGCGGGCCAACAGTGTTTGAGAAACAACGCCTTGCAAGGCGGCCGATAACTGCAGCCGGACTTGCTGTTGTTGATGGGAAGGAAAAGCATCAATAATCCGTTCAATTGTTTGCGGGGCATCGGGCGTGTGCAATGTCGCTAACACCAAGTGCCCTGTTTCGGCAGCGGTCAACGCAGTAGAGATGGTTTCCAAATCACGCATTTCTCCGACGACGATGACATCCGGATCCTGACGTAAGCAGCGTTTTAACGCTTCAGCAAAAGAATGCGTATCAGCATACACTTCTCGCTGCTTGATCACCGATTTTTTATTTTGGTGAACATATTCAATCGGATCTTCGATTAATGTGATCATGCAGGATCGTTCTTGATTGATAACGTCAATCATCGACGCTAATGTAGTGGTCTTCCCTGACCCTGTCGGTCCAGTGATTAACACCAGCCCATTGGGCCGTCGGGCAAAATCCAAAATAACGGGAGGCAGCCCTAAATCATGGATGTTGGGGACATATAAAGGGATACGACGAAATGCTGCCTCAACGGCCCCTCGCTGAATGTGCACATTCACGCGAAACCGCTCCAGTCCTTCTAACGCCAGAGAAAAATCAAGCTCTTTGTCATTTTCAAATTTTTCTTTTTGCGTGTCGGTCAGAATGCTATAGATTGTTTTTTTTAAGTCTTCTTTGGTGAGGGCTTTTCTCTTGGTAAAGATAAGCCGTCCGTCGATGCGTAAAACGGGAGAAGAATTTTCCGTCAAATGAAGATCAGAAGCTTTATGGTCAATGGCTTCTTTGAGAAGTTCTTTGAGATCCAAGGCTCATTCCTTTTTTTTGTAAAGGCTCCGGAGGGGACTATGTATGTTGTTTAATCCATTCACTAATGCGCCGAACACCTTCACGAATCTGGGCATCAGATGTAGCGTAACTTAAACGAATAAATCCGGGGGCTCCAAAACTATCGCCCGGGACCATCGCGACATAGGCTTCATCCAGCATCTTTTGAGCGATTTGTGAAGCATTGCCCACTTTTGAAAAATCACAAAAAAGATAAAACGCACCTTGAGGCTTAATATAACTTACTTGGGGGACATTGTCAAACAAGGAAGTCATTAAATCTCTACGTTCTTTAAAAATTTGGCACATGGCCGAAATTTTTTCCTCAGGCTCTTTTAAGGCCTGCAAGGCAGCCGCTTGAGAAATCGAGGTGGGATTCGACGTAGAGTGGTCTTGATAATTTTTAATATACTCCATGATCTCAGGATGGCCGCCACAATATCCAATCCGCCAACCCGTCATGGAATAGGCCTTGGACAATCCATTGACCGTAATCGTTAGGTCGAAGATCTCTTTGCCTAACGACGCAATGGAACAATACGGGCCTGATTCAAAGATTAATTTTTCATAAATCTCATCGCTAATGACCCAAATCTTCTTTTTAACGCATATTTCGGCAAGAGGTTCCAGCTCCTTGCGCGAGTAAACCATCCCCGTCGGGTTAGAAGGCGAATTGAGGATAAAAATTTTCGTGCGGCCGGTAATATGTTCTTTTAATTGTTGCGCGGTGACTTTAAACCCTGTTCGGGCGGTCGTCGGGATTATTGTTGAGGTGGCGCCGGAAATTTTGACCATTTCCGGGTAACTGACCCAATAGGGAGATGGAATCAGAACCTCTTCCCCCTCATCGGCTAGAACTTGAATAATATTAAAGATGGAATGCTTGGCCCCGCAGGAAACAACCACTTGGGAAGGGTGATAAGCGAGCCCGTTGTCTTTCTTGAATTTCTTGCAAATCGCCTCACGTAAGGCCAATGTGCCTGTGCTGGGGGTATATTTGGTTTGCCCTTCGGCGATGGCTTGAACGGCGGCTTGTTTGATGGTGTCGGGGGTATCAAAATCAGGCTCCCCGGCGGCAAAATTAACGACGTCTTTTCCTTGAGATTTAAGCTCCTTGGCTTTTGCCGTAATCGCCAAAGTAGAAGATCCTAAAACTGTCTGAACTCTTCGATTGACTTTCAAGGTCAACGTATCCATGCTATTGGCCAGGGGCTTTTCTCTGGAACATTCTTCTGAGGCCGCCCATAAACTGCTTCCCTGCCAATTTCTTATCTTTGGCGGTAGGCAATTCTTTGCCGGGCTGTTTGAAGGCTTCTTTCTTAGGAGATTCTTTCACTTCTTCGGGAGCAGAAGAAATTTCAGCATCTTGGACATCTTCATGGTGTTTAGTAGCTTTTGTTTCTTTAGGGCCTTCGGAAACTTTTTTGACTTTCGCTGTTCCCGTTGACTTAGGTTTGCTGACGATGACTTCTTCTTTTTCGGTCAATTCCAAATAAACCAACTGGGCGTTATCCCCTCGACGGGTTCCCAACTGGATAATGCGGGTATACCCTCCGTTACGATTGTTAAATCGTGGCGACGTCTTGCCGAAAAGATTGCTGACCAATTGATGATCGCAAAGGATGGCAAAGGCCCGGCGTTTATCAGCCAATGTTCCGTTTTTGCCAAGCGTAATCAATTGATCGACAAGCTTGCGCGCTTCTTTCGCTTTGGCCTTGGTCGTCATAATCCTCTGACAAATCAATACGGCCTTGGCCATGTCGCGAAGGGTCGCTTTACGAAGGCTTCGATTACGACTTAATCTGTTTCCCGCAATTTTATGCCTCATAGGATTACTCTTTTTTCCTTAATTTTTTCTGATCAACTTTCATGCCTAAGCTTAATCCCATGATTTTCAACAGGTCATTAATTTCGGAAAGAGATTTCTTCCCAAAATTACGGAAGCTTAACAGTTCCGACTCAGTCTTTTTCACCAGCTCGGCAATGCTCTTAATATTGGCTTCTTTTAAACAGTTGGCGCTACGAACGGATAATTCCAGCTCAGAGATAGGCAAGCGCAATTTTTCATACAATGCCTGCTCTTCTGCAGAAATTTCCTCTTCTTCCTCTTCTTCTTCAGGTAATTGTCCGTAGCTGACAAAGACGTCTAAATGTCGTTGCATGATATTGGCCCCATAGAGCATGGCTTCTTTAGGATTGATGCCGCCGTTGGTCCAGATTTCAATAATCAAGCGGTCATAATCCGTTCGCTGCCCTACACGGGTATTTTCGACGCTATAGCTGACTTTTTTAATCGGTGTAAAAATCGAATCGATGGCGATCGTCCCCACCCCGCTGCCTTCTTTTTTATTCAATTCAGCAGGGACATATCCACGGCCTCGAGAAACTTCCATTTCGACCTGAAATGTCGTATCTCGTGTCAAAGTGGCGATATGTAAGTTCGGGGTTAACACCTCGATGGTTTCATCGCAGATAATATCAGCCCCGGTGACAACGCCTTTTTTCGTGGCTTTGATATAAACAGGTTTCGGGACTTTTGAGTGCGACCGCAAAACCAAGCTCTTGATATTGAGAACAATGTCCGGCAGCGCCTCTAAAACACCGGGGACAGTCGAGAATTCATGTTGCACGCCTTCGACTTTGATCGACGTCACCGCACTTCCTTCGATTGAGGAAAGAAGAATCCGTCGTAATGAATTCCCTAACGTCACCCCATACCCGCGTTCAAAAGGCTCGGCGATAAATTTGCCGTACATGTCGTTATAATTTGATTCATCGCAATCTAGCCTTTTGGGCATTTGAAAATCACGCCACTTCACTCCCATATCTTCCTCCTAATTAAACGTTAACCCTTTTCCCGCCGAAGGAAACCTGCAGGGATGAAAAGCTTATCTTGAATAAAGTTCGACGATGAGTTGCTCATTAATGGGTATTTCAATGTCTTCCCGGACAGGAAGCCGTTTGACTTTTGCCTTGAAATGAACAGGGTCCAATTCCAACCAGGCTGGGACAGATCTTTCTTTCGATAATTCCAGATTATCTTTAATATTCTTCTCGCCTTTTTTCTTAAATTTTAACTGAATCTCGTCATTTTCGTTGATTTGAAAAGAAGCGATATTGACACATTGATCATTCACAGACACAAACCCGTGACTGACAATCTGTCGGCCTTGTTTACGCGATGTGGCAAATCCCAACTGATACAACACGTTGTCCAGCCGCCGTTCCAGCGTTTGCAATAAAAGAAACCCCGTGTTTCCAGTCTTGCTTGAGGCTTTAGAAAAATAAATCTGAAACTGTTTTTCTAAAAGGCCGTAAATACGTTTTACTTTTTGTTTTTCGCGTAACTGAATCCCATAGTTCGACAATTTAATGCGTTGTCCGGCACCGTGCTGGCCTGGGGCATAACTTCGGCGATCAACGGCACACCGATGCGTATAACAGCGAGTCCCTTTGAGGAATAGCTTTTCCCCTTCTCTTCGACATAACCGACAAACTGAACCAATATAACGCCCCATGTTTTTTTATTTCCTCCTAAGAATTATACTCTACGTTTTTTACGTGCACGGCAACCGTTATGCGGCAAAGGCGTCACATCTTTAATCGATGTTACCGATATGCCCGACGCTTGAATAGAACGGATCGCTGACTCACGGCCGGATCCCGGCCCCTTAACAAAGACTTCCACTGATTTTATCCCTAAATCTCTGGCTCTACGCGCTGCATCCGCCGCCGCTAGCTGAGCCGCAAAAGGCGTTGATTTCTTCGAACCACTAAACCCAACAACCCCCGGCGTCGACCACACAATCACATTGCCTTGAGGGTCAGTGATCGTCACAACCGTATTATTAAACGTTGATTTAATATAAGCAATGCCTGAGGTGATTCCCTTTAGGGCCTTCTTCTTGGCTTTATCTTTTTTCGTTGTTGTTGCCCCCGCTGGTGGCGGTGTGGCTGCTGGTGGTGTTGGCTCTGGTGTTTGATTCATTCTATATTTCCTCTGTTTACGTTATTCCGTTTTTCTTCCGCCCATAATTGGCTTTTTGCCTTTACGTGTCCGAGCATTGGTCTTCGTGCGTTGGCCTCGGACAGGTAATCCCTTGCGATGGCGTAACCCTCGGTATGTTCCTAAGTCAACGAGCCGTTTGATATTTTGAGAAATTTCTCTTCGCAAATCCCCTTCAACAACGTACTGGCCTTGAATCAGCGAGGTAATCCGGGCGACTTCCTCGTCGGTTAAATCCTTTGATCGTCGATTAAAATCGATTTTGGCTTCTTTTAAAATTTTACGCGCCCGAAACGGCCCGATCCCGTAAATATACGGCAACGACGCTTCAATACGTTTTTCTCGAGGGATATCCACACCTAAAATTCTGGGCATACGAAACTATCCTTGTCTTTGTTTATGCTTGGGGTTTGAACAAATCACGCGCAGAACATTTCTGCGACGAATAATTTTACAATGACTGCAAATTCTTTTCACTGATGACTTAACCTTCATCACGACTCCCTGTCCCGCCAAGGCGGGGCTTAATCCGTTACTTAGTCCGGAAAGTAATTCTCCCCTTACTTAAATCATAAGGGGAAAGTTCTACTTTAACTTTATCTCCAGGCAAAATACGAATAAAATTCATTCGGATCTTTCCTGAAATATGGGCTTCCACAATATGACCGTTGTCTAGTTCGACCCTAAATTTGGCGTTGGCCAAAGCTTCTTTCACAACGCCCTCGACTTCGATAAGATCTTCCTTAGCCATATTTGATGATTATGTTAAAATCCGAGCCCCATTCTCGGTGATGGCAATCGTATGTTCAAAATGGGCTGACGGCTTGCCATCCTGCGTAACAACCGTCCAGCCATCCTCTAAAATTCTTGTATGCCATGTTCCCAAATTCACCATGGGCTCAATGGCGAAAACCATTCCCGCTTTCAATAGCGGCCCCTGATGAGGTTCCCCAAAATTGGGGATTTCAGGTTCTTCATGCAGATGCCGGCCAATCCCGTGCCCCACAAAATCTCGGACGATGGATAAATGATTATCTTCGACATACCGTTGAATCGCATGAGAAATATCCGACAAATGCTGATCGACCCGTGCCTGCTCAATTCCCTTATAAAGCGATGCGTACGTTACATCCAACAAATTCTGCCAAGATGAAGGGATCGTTCCAACCGGTACGGTGACCGCTGTGTCCGCATAATAATTCCGATGAATGATGCCTACATCCAAACTGACAATATCCCCGTCGCGAATGACGCGTTGTGATGGGATGCCGTGAACGACTTGCTCATTGACCGACACACATGCACAGGCGGGAAATCCTCGGTACCCTTTAAAGGCAGGTTGAACATTGTACTGATGAATCAATTGTTCAGCCTGCTGATCGATTCCCTTCGTGGTGATGCCTGCTTTCAAAGAACTTTTTAACGCGTTAATGATGTCTGCCAGGATTTTCCCTGCGTCGCTGAGAATTTTAATTTCTTCCAGCGATTTAATCGTAATGTTATCACCCGTTTTCATTAAACTTTTCATTTAACATAACCGCCAGATATTCTGATTCTTTGTCGGCATCTAACGGTAATAGCTTGTCTTGACTTTCATAATATTCAATAATCGGCTGCGTACTATGCGTGTAAACGTCCATCCGCGTTCTAATCGTCTCTTCATTGTCATCCGCACGTTGATATAATGGCCCGCCGCACTCGTTACAAATCCCTGGCTTCTTCGGCGGCCGATTGGTCGCGTGGAACACAGCGCCACAATTTCGACATACACGCCTGCCCGTCAAACGCTGAATAATCACCGGCAATGTCGCCTTTAGATAAAGAACATAATCCAGAGGATTTTTGATTTTTCTTAATATCGCGTCAAGATCTTTGGCTTGCTGGACCGTGCGAGGAAACCCGTCTAACAAAAATCCACACTGACCAGAAATTGGCTTTTTAAGCTTTTGCTCAATAATCTTTGTCACTACTTCGTCGGGTAACAATTCGCCGCGGTCAATGTACATTTTGGCTTGTTTCCCCAACGCCGTATTATTCTTCATTTCTTCCCGCAAAATATCACCCATCGAAATGTGCTCGATGGTTAAACTATCTTTCAAAGAACCAGCTAATGTTCCTTTTCCAGCTCCGGGAGGTCCTAATAAAACCAACCTCATCGTCTACCTCGTAACTGCCCTGATCGCATAAACCCATCGTAATGATGCATCACCAAATGGGACTCAATTTGCTTCATCGTGTCCAGCATAACACCAACAATGATCAGAACCCCGGTCCCCCCGAAGAAAGACGCTACTAAATAAGGAACCTTAAACGACGCCATAATGGCATCCGGCATAATGGCAATCACGCAAATAAAAATAGCCCCTGCGAGCGTAATGCGCGTCAAAACAAAATCTAAGAAGTCGGCTGTTTGGGAACCTGGCCTTACCCCTGGGATAAAACCACCGTGCTTTTTCATATTTTCAGCAACGTCAACGGGATTGAAAACAATTGCCGTATAAAAATAACAGAAAAAAATAATCAACAAACCGTAAATTGAGTAATAAAGCCAATGACCGCGCTGAAGCCATGCCGCCATCCCTTGAAAAGCCTGATTCGGGATAAAACTTGCCAGGGTCGCCGGGAACAAAATGATCGACTGCGCAAAAATAATGGCAATAACTCCCGAAGTGTCAACCTTCAAAGGGATATAGGTGCTTTGCCCCGCATACACCCTGCGGCCAACCACCCGCCGAGCATATTGAACGGGAATTTTACGTTGCGCTTGAGTAATCAGCGTAATGGAAATAATGACCCCAACCAGGAAAAAAATCATAATCAAAATAGTCAATGGTTGGAGCTGAGTCCCACCGCCAGCGCTAGGAGACAAGAGTAAAAATAATGTTCGAATAGCGGCTGGCGCCGCAGAAATGATCCCCGCCGTGATAATCAACGAAATCCCGTTCCCGATGCCTTTTTCTTGGATTTGTTCTCCCAACCACATCAACAGCAAGCTTCCACAGGACAACGTTAATACGGTAATCGTAATAAACCTGATCCCCGGTTCATCAACGATCTGAATTCCCTGAAACGCTTCTTTACTCTGTAGCCAAAGAGCAATAAAAAATGATTGAACGACCGATAATATTAACGTTCCGTAGCGCGTATATTGGTTGATCTTGCGATATCCTGCCTGGCCTTCTTTCGCAATCTTTTCTAACGCCGGAATCACCGCCGTTAAAAGCTGCATAATAATGGAGCTTGAGATGTATGGCATGACCCCTAATGAAAAGACCGTTAGTTTCTCTAACGCCCCTCCGGAGAACATATTCATAATCCCAAAAACGCTTCCACTATCTGTCGTATTAATACGCTCAAAGAACTCTGCTAGTCTGGCCGCATTTACTCCCGGTGTCGGGATATAGCATCCAACCCGATACGCCACAATGATCCCTAACGTAAAAATAATTTTCTTTTTTAATTCAGGGATTTTGAAACAATTGACAAACGCGGACAACATAAATTAAGCAACCTCACCTTTAGACTCCAAAATTATTTCTGCTGGACATCTTTACTAAGAAGCTCTATTTTCCCACCAGCCTTAGTAATTTTCTCCTGCGCTGTTTTGGAAATGCTGCGCACTTGAAGAATAAGAGATTTTTTAATTTCGCCGTCCGCTAAAATCTTAAACGGTTTATTCAAACTTTTAATCAACCCAAGGGCTTTGAGGGTTGCAGCATTCACCACAGCATCCTTTTCAAACGCATTAAGGCTGGCCAAACTCACAACTTGGTTCAATACCGGCCGATGGCTACGAAAACCAAATTTAGGAAGTCGACGGATGAGAGGAACTTGTCCCCCTTCGGAAGAACCGACCCCCCAACGACCACTGCGAGAGCGACCTCCTTTGTGTCCTCGCCCCGATGTTTTTCCATGTCCTGAACCAGGGCCTCGACCAACAATTTTCCTTCTCTTTGTTGAATGATTTGTCGCTTTAATCTCCTGAATCTGCATAATCCCCTCTAATTTTTATAGCCGACCGTTTTTAACCGGCTTAATCCATCCATCGTTGCTTTAACAACGTTGATCGGATTATTTGATTTATGGCATTTCGTTAAAATATTATGGATTCCGGCTCCCTCACAAACAGCACGCACCGGCCCAGCGGCAATAACCCCTGTTCCTTCAGAGGCAGGCTTCAGAAGAACACGAGCCCCTCCGCATGCGCCGATAATTTCGTGGGGGATTGTTGTCCCCCTCATCGGGATTTTGACCATGCTTTTCTTCGCTGCGGCCATGGCTTTACGGATCGCAATGGCTACTTCGGCTGCCTTATCTAAACTGTAGCCAACATTTCCCTTCGCATCGCCTACAACCACCAATGCGCTAAACGATAATTTCTTGCCACCTTTAGTAACCTTTGTAATACGATTAATGGCGATCACTTTCTCAATAAATTCTGTGGGGGCAACGGGAGCAATTTTACCGGGAACAATCTCGGCGGCTTCGGGATCAACCTCAGCGACGACTTCTTTTCCCTTAGGACGACTTCGACGAAGCCCTTTACCCGATTTATCTTCTTCAAATTTTTCTTTGCGAGGAACAAAATGTTTTCTTTCTTCCCCAGGTGGACGATGTCCTTCATTCGTAATTGTCATATGGGTTAAAACTCCAATCCAGCTTCTCGGGCAGCATCAGCAAAGGCTTTCACCCGGCCATGATAGAGATAACCGCCGCGGTCAAAGCAGACTTTTTTGATGCCATTTTTTTGAGCTGCATGGGCGAATACTTTTCCCAATTCCTGCGCAGCTTCTTTGTTCCCGCCATTTTTAACTTTATTTTTAAATTCTTTGGCCAATGTCGACATCCCCAAAAGAACTTTTCCCTGGACGTCATCGATAATTTGAACAGAAAAATTCTTGTGGCTGCGATGGACACACAGGCGCAGTCTATCGGGTGTACCGAAAACTCTATCCCGGATACGGCTGTGCCGCAACACTCTCTTGTATTCTGTTTCATGTAAATTCGGCATAGTTATTTAGTTACTGATTTTCCTTGTTTCCGACGAACGACTTCACCAAGGTAGCGAAATCCTTTCCCCTTATACGGCTCAGCCTGTTTCGTATCGCGAATCCGGGCCGCTGTTTGTCCGAGGACAATTTCATCCACGCTTTCCAAAATGATGGATGTCTGGCTTGGAACCGATGCCTTTACCATTTTGGGGACTTCGAACTCAACCGGATGGCTCAACCCAAGATTGAACACAAGATTCGACCCTTTTAATTGGGCTCGGAACCCGATGCCTTGTAATTCCAATTCCCGTTTATGCCCGTCCGTTACGCCTTGGATGACCTTAGCTAAAAGAGCACGCGTCGTCCCATGATTGGCGCGGTCCTGTTTGGCATCGCGCTGACGAGTAATGATCAATTGATCGTCCTTGACGGCTGCCTGAATACCTGCGGGGAGGGCAAAGTCTACTTTCCCCTTCGGACCTTCCAGATGAACGCCGGAATCCTGGATGGTGATCTTCACATTCTTGGGAACAGCGATAGGAACTTTTCCTTTACGTGACATAACGTTACCAAATATGGCAGATCACTTCTCCGCCGACCTTTAATTTTCTTGCTTCTTTATCCGAAACAACACCTTTGGAAGTGGAGATGACCGCCGTGCCTAACCCATTAAGAACGCGAGGCAAATCTTGGCGGTCCACATAAACTCTCAATCCTGATTTTGAAATCCTTTGAAGGTCGATAATGACACTCTTTTTGCCATCGTATTTTAAATAAACCTTATAGATCCCTTGGGCGGTGGGCTTCATGAGGCGAAAATCCTCAATGTACCCGTCTTGTTTAAAAATCTCTAAAACTTCCCCAATAAGTTTCGACGCCGGCACATCCACCGTTTCTGCTTTCGCTTGAATGGCGTTACGCACGCGCGTTAACATATCACTGATCGGATCATTAATAGACATGAATGAATTCTCTCCCTTTGATTCTTACCAACTGGCTTTTTTAACTCCTGGGATTTCACCCCTCCAGGCCAATTCTCTAAAACAAATACGGCAAACATTAAACCGGCGGAGAAACGCTCGCGAGCGGCCACATAAGTGGCAACGATTGTAGCGACGGGTGGAAAATTTTGCTGGACGAGACGATTTAATAATTAATGATTTTTTGGCCATAATCCCTTAGTCTTTTCTCTTTTTAAAAGGCACCCCAAACAAGATTAAGAGTTCCTGCGTGTATTCTTTGGGGCCCGCATTAAAAACAAACGTTATATCCATCCCTTGAGGATTCAAAATTCTTCCTGTTTCAATTTCAGGGAAAATCGCTTGATCGGAAATACCTAACGAAAAATTCCCTTTTCCGTCAAAAGACTTAGCAGAAACGCCGTTAAAATCCCGAAGCCGCGGCAAACAAATACTGACCAACCGATCCATAAATTCATACATTCTGGCACGACGTAACGTCACCTTGCAGCCGATCGGCAGATTTTCTCTCAATTTAAAATTGGAAATCGCCTTTTTGGAACGGGTCATCATGGGTTTTTGACCGGTAATCGTGGCGAGGTCAGCCATGGCGTTTTCCAAAATCTTCATGTCCCCGATCGCCTTCCCCACACCCATATTAATCACGATTTTTTCTAGCCGGGGAACGGACAGGACATTCTTAATCCCAAACTTTTCTTGCATGGCGGGAACGATTTTTTCAAAATATTTTTCTTGTAAGCGTGGTCTCATGATCAATACTCGTATTAAATATTTTCTCCGGAAGTTTTCGACACCCGTATTTTAGATCCGTCTTTAAGGATTGACATGCTAAACCGTGCCGGCTTATTCGTTTTTTTATCGACTAACATTAAATTCGATACATGAATCGGTGCCTCTAGCTCGATGAATCCCCCTTGCTGGTCTTGCTGGGTTCTTCGCTTTGCTTTTTTAACTAAATTGAGTTTTTCAACCAAGGCCCGTTGACGTTTAGGGAAAACCCTTAACACTTTACCGGTTTTGCCTCGGTCTTTTCCCACCGTAATCATGACGGTATCGTCTTTTTTGATATGCAACATCTTTATACCACCTCAGGGGCTAACGAAACAATCTTCATGTACTCCAAATTCCTTAATTCACGGGCAATCGGGCCAAAAACGCGCGTCCCTTTAGGGTTTCCTGCCTCATCGATAATCACAACCGCGTTTGTATCAAAACGAACATACGTCCCGTCTTTACGCCGAATTGGGAATTTCGTCCTGACAATAATCGCCTTGGCCTTGTCGCCTTTTTTAATGGCAGAGTCGGGAGAAGCTTCCTTAATATTGACACTAATAATATCACCAATCTGGGCCATTCTGCGGCCTCTGCGGTGGATGACGCCGATCATCGAAGCCTTGCGGGCCCCCGAATTATCGGCCACATCTAAAACTGTCTTCATATAAATCATTGCTGGGTCGCCCCTGTTTTGAGAATATCCCGAATAATCCAACGTTTATCTTTCGACAAGGGTCGTGTTTCCATGATGCGGACAAGATCTCCGGTTTTGGTTTCGTTCTTTTCATCATGAGCCTTATATTTCACAGCGGCCTTAACGACTTTTTGATATTTGGCGTGCTTAGTCAACCAGACAACCTGAACGACACGCGTTTTATTCATCTTGTCGCTTAAAACCGTTCCCTCTAAAAATTTCCGTCGATTAAGACGATTTGTTGTTTCGTTCATTCTTTCGTATCTCTCTGTTTTAAAAGCGTTAAAATACGGGCGATATCTCGTTTGAGCAGTTTAAACCGATGGGGCTTCTCCACACGGCTCATCTTTTTCTGGTAACTAAGCTCGGACAATTCCTTTTTAAAAGACTTTTGTTTCGTTACTAAATCTTCGGAGCTCATTTGTTGAAATTCTGTGATTTTCATTTTGCAATCCTATTGAGACGTCCGGGTGATAAATTTTGACCGGACGGGTAATTTAAAGGCCACTAATCGAAACACCATTTTGGCTAATTCTTCAGGAACGCCTCCCAATTCAAACATCACTTTCCCTCGTTTAACGCAAGCGACCCAATGATCAACATCACCTTTTCCTTTTCCCATACGGGTTTCCGCAGGTTTTTTCGTCACAGGCTTGTGAGGGAAAATATTGATATAAAGTTTCCCAACGCCTTTCAGTTTGCGGGCGATCACAACACGGCTGGCTTCGATATGATTCGCTTTGACCAAACCGTTATCCAAGGACTTCAACCCAAATTCCCCGAAATGCAATCGGTGCCCTCGGGTGGAAATCCCGCGATTTTTTCCTCGCTGGGCCTTCCGAAATTTAACTTTACGTGGGATAAGTGCCATATAAATAATTTCCTATAATCTTTGTAGCTATTCGCCTGAGTGAACCCCGGGGGCAATGACACTAGGACCTTGACTTTGTTTTTTCTTTTCCTTAATAATATCCCCCTTATAAATCCACGCCTTGACGCCTAAAAGTCCGTATGTCGTTAACGCTTCGGCAAATCCATAATCAATGTTGGCGCGGAATGTCTGCAAGGGTAATTTGCCTTCTCGATAATGCTCACGACGAGCCATTTCTGCACCGTTCAATCGTCCCGCACAGCTGATTTTGATTCCTTGGGCGCCGGCATTCATCGCATTTTCAATTGCGCGTTTCATGGCTCGACGAAAAGCAATCCGTTTTTCCAATTGAAATGCCACGTTTTGGGCCACCAACTGCGCTTCGATCGAAGGATTCTTGATTTCACGCGGTTCAATTGCAATTTCTTTGGTAGATATTTTCCCTAATTCCTGACGCAATTTATCAATATCCGCTCCTCGGCGGCCAATAATCACTCCGGGACGAGCGGTATAAATAATGATCTTTGTTTTTTCGGCCAAACGCTCAATAACAACCTTGGCCACAGCGGCTTGGACAAAACGTTTTTTAATAAATTGACGAATCTTGTAGTCCTCAACAACATTCTTGCAATACTCTTTCTTATCGGCAAACCACAAACTCCTCCAGTTCTCGATATATCCTATTCTCAGCAATATTGGACTAACTTTTTGACCCACGTTTTCTCCCTTTACTTGGCTGTAATAACATCCAGTTCAATGGTTAAATGAGTTGTTCTTTTTAAAATCCCTGTCGCACGGCCAAACGCCGCGGCTCTAAAACGTTTCCAGCTCGGACCTTTATCAGCCGTAATTTTGGAAACATAGAGTTGCCCTTCAGTCAGCCCTTTGGTTTTGGCATTGGTGACAGCCGAGTTAAGGACTTTGGCAATATCATTCGTCGATCGTTTGGTGACATGCGTTAAAATAACCAATGATGTCGGGACGTCTTTCCCGCGAATCAAATCGATCACTTGTCGGACCTTGCGGGACGATAATCGAATATGTTTTCCTTTCGCTTGAGCGATCATTTCTATTCCTAAATAATCATTACGTTAATTGAGATGCTTTTTTCGCCTTGACCCCGCCGTGTTTCTTAAATGTTCTTGTGGGGGCAAAATCACCTAATTTATAACCCACCATATTTTCCGTAATGAACACAGGGACATGTTTGCGCCCATCATAGACAGCAATTGTATAACCGACAAAATCCGGAGTCACGGTGGATCGTCTTGACCAAGTTTTCACAGGTTGTCGTGTCCCGGATCGGATCATTTTTTCTACTTTTTTGACGAGAGTCGCTTCAACATAAGGCCCTTTTTTAATCGAACGTGCCATGATTAACTTTCCCTTTGCTTTTTAACGATTCTTCTCCGGACAATATAAACATTCGAATATTTTTTCCGGGTTCTTGTCTTAAGCCCCTTACTGGCTTGGCCCCACGGCGATACTGGGTGTGGGTTCCCTTGCGGTGCCTTACCTTCGCCGCCTCCATGGGGATGATCGACAGGATTCATCGCAGCCCCGCGCACATGAGGTTTTCGGCCTAACCAGCGATTTCTTCCGGCCTTTCCAATAGAACGCGATTCATGCTCAACATTACCGATTTGACCGATGGTCGCACGGCAATCGATATTAATTTTGCGCACTTCACTGGAAGGCATCCGTAAAAACGCATAATCGCCTTCTTTCGCCATCAATTGAGCTGAAGTTCCTGCGGAACGGGCAATCTGCCCGCCTTTCCCCGGCTTTAATTCAATATTATGAATGGCTGTCCCTAGAGGGACCCGTCGTAAAGGCAAACAATTGCCCGCCATAATCTCTGCATCCTTGTCGATCGTGCTGATCACTTTTGCGCCGACGCGTAAATCGAGAGGAGCCAGGATATAAGTTTTAGTCCCATCCGGGTATCGAATCAACGCAATCCGGCACGTACGGTTGGGATCATATTCGATCGCTAATACATCCGCCACCTCATCGATGCGGTTACGCTTAAAATCAATCAACCGATACATCCGCTTATGCCCACCACCGCGAAAACGTGTCGTGATGCGGCCATACATATTCCGGCCACCCGTACTCTTAATCGGCCGCAATAAAGATTTTTCCGGTGTCGATTTCGTAATTTCGGCAAAATCCGAGATGATTGCGTGACGCACGCCATTCGTTGTGGGTTTAAATCGTTTCAATCCCATATTAAGCTACCTCAATTTTCTGGCCTTCGATTAATGTGACGACGGCCTTTTTCCAATCGCTTGTATAACCCATTTCTTGGCGGACGCGTTTACTTTTCCCGGGCATCATTTGCGTATGCACAGACTTTACTTTGACGTTATAAATTTCTTCAACGGATTTTTTAATCATGATTTTATTGGCACTCACAGCAACGTGAAACAAATATTTTCCTCGCGGCTCCAGCATGGTCGCTTTTTCTGTCCGGATGATCGTTTTAACGACATCGTAGCAGGTGATCATATCTTTACTCTCACTAATAAATTTTTAACGGCTGTTTTCGTGACCAATAATTTTTTATTCTTTAAAATGTCGTAGGCATTGACATCCTCAGAGCGCATAATATGAAAATGTCCAATATTTCTAGAAGAGCGCAGGATGCTTGGGTCACAGCCATCTAATAAAGCCAAAATTTTTCCTTTTAACTTTAACGCATTTAAAATTTTTGCGAATTCTTTTGTCTTGCTCAATGGGTCTTTTAAGTCAACCACGCACAATAAATCTTTGTCCTGATATTTCGCGTTGAGGCTTTCTCTTAACGCCACGCGCTTAATTTTTTTAGGAATATCATAGCTAAAATCGCGCGGGTGCGGGCCGAAAATAACTCCACCGCCAACCCATAAAGGAGACCGCGATGATCCATGGCGCGCACGCCCTGTCCCTTTTTGCCGCCAAGGTTTTTTCCCGCCACCAGAAACTTCCCCGCGTGTTTTGGTGGCCGCGTTCCCCTGACGGGCTGACGCAAGATACTTAACAATCGCTTGGTGCAGAACATGACGATTCACGCTTTGGCCAAAAATGGCATCGGGCAATTCGATCGTTTCTTTTTCTTTTCCTGCAATATCTAAGACTGGAAATTTAGCCATGTTATTTTCCTTTACCCGCCGCCTTAGCCTTACTTTGTTTCATCGGATTTTTCTTCTGCTCAACAACGGGCTTTTGCTCATCAAGCTCTCGGAATTTTTTCTTCAAGGCTAAATTGATCACAACAACCCCGTTTTTATATCCCGGGATCGCGCCTTTAATGAGTAATATATTTTGTTCAAGATCGACGTCCATCACCCGTAATGATTGGACAGTGCGTGTCACTGCACCCATATGCCCGGGCATATGCCGTCCACGGAAAACTCTCGAAGGATCTTCGCTGGAGCTAATGGACCCAACTCGCCGGTGATGCATAGACCCGTGTGTTGCTGGCCCACCCGACCATCCCCAACGTTTCATCCCGCCCTGGAACCCTTTTCCGATGCTCGTTCCGGTAACATCGACAAAATCTCCCGGACGAAAAATTTCCGCCTTAATCTCTTGGCCAACTTTATAATCTTTATTATCGGACGATTCCATCTCTTTGACGATTTTCATAGGGCTAACGCCAATTTTCTTAAAATAACCCTGCTGCGGTTTTGACACCTTGGATTCTTTAAGAGGGGCATACCCCAATTTAATGCGCAAAGGAGATTCGAGAATCTCTAAGATGGTGCACGGCCCCGCTTCAACAACGGTGACGGGAAAAACATTCCCTTCCTTGTTGAAATGTTGCGTCATGCCTAATTTTTTCCCAATCAGTCCGCGAATCATTGTTTGATCTCTACATCGACCCCTGCCGGCAAGTTGAGTTTACGTAAAGCTTCAACCGTTTTCGCGGTTGGCTCGACTAAATCAATCAGGCGTTTATGAGTCGCTAATTGAAATTGCTCTCGTGATTTTTTGTCAATGACAGGTGAACGCAGGACCGTATAGAGTTCTTTCTTCGTCGGCAAAGGCACCGGACCGCAAACCTTCGCACCCGTGCGGATCGCCGTATCGACAATTTCCTGCGCCGACTGATCGATCAACCGATGATCATAGGCTTTTAATTTAATGCGTATCTTTTGCATCAGATTCCCTAGGTTAGTCAATGATCGTTAAGCTAAGATTTCGTGAATAACACCTGCCCCAACGGTACGTCCACCTTCGCGGATGGCGAAACGTAATTCTTTCTCCATCGCGATAGGAACGATCAGTTCCACTTCCAATTCTACGTTATCGCCGGGCATACACATTTCGCGGCCTTCCGGAAGCTTAGCATTCCCGGTAACGTCGGTGGTTCTAAAATAGAATTGCGGTCTGTATCCGTTAAAGAACGGCGTATGACGTCCACCTTCTTCTTTGGTTAAGATGTAAACTTTAGCCTTAAACTTCGTATGAGGCGTAATCGTTCCCTTGGCGGCCAACACTTGCCCGCGTTCGATCTGATTTTTTTCAACCCCGCGTAATAATAACCCGACGTTGTCACCAGCTTGACCTTCGTCCAATTCCTTGCGGAACATTTCAACACCGGTCACAACTGTTTTCCCAATTTCTTTTTTCATCCCGACCACGTCGACTTCTTCTCCGACCTTAACTCTTCCGCGTTCGATTCTTCCTGTCGCAACGGTTCCACGACCGGAAATAGAAAAAACGTCTTCGACGGCCATCGAGAATGGCTTGTCGAGTTCACGAGGAGGTTCGGGAATAAACTCATCAACAGCTTTCATTAAATCCAAAATCGGTTTCGTCTTAACAGCGTCGTCTGGGTTATTTAACGCATCCAACGCGCTTCCACGAATGATCGGTGTTTTATCCCCGTTGAATTGATATTTGGTTAACAATTCTCTTAATTCAAGTTCAACCAAGTCTAACAATTCCGCGTCCTGGACTTGATCGCATTTATTCAAAAAAACAACGATCGAAGGAACGTTCACCTGGCGAGCTAAAAGGATATGCTCTTTTGTTTGAGGCATGGCCCCATCGGCAGCAGACACGACGAGAATCGCTCCATCCATCTGGGCGGCACCGGTAATCATGTTCTTAATATAGTCAGCGTGTCCCGGACAGTCAATGTGAGCATAATGTCTCTTATCCGTTTCATACTCAAGATGCGAGATATTGATCGTAACCCCGCGCTCTCTTTCTTCCGGAGCATTGTCGATGGAAGCGTATGATCTCGCTTCGGCTTTTCCTTGTTTCGCCAAGACCGTTGTAATCGCGGCACTCAGCGTGGTTTTCCCATGGTCGACGTGACCAATGGTCCCGATGTTTAAGTGTGGCTTATTCCGAATGAATTTTCCTTTAGCCATAGTATTTCCCCCCTTTTCCTTTCCTTAATTTCTAAAAGTATTATATTTAATGCTTCCTTGCTCCTGATGCCTCGCTACGAGCCCCGATGATTTTTTCAGCGACAAATTTAGGAACCTCTGCATAAAAGGCTGGTTCCATCGAGAATGTCGCTCGTCCCTGGGTTAAAGACCTTAAAGCATTGACGTAATTAAACATTTCGGCCAGAGGAACCTCACAACGGGAAACCTTCAAATTCGCCCGGGAGCCCGTGCCGACAATTTTAGCTCGACGCTGAGTTAAATCACCTAAAACAGTCCCCATATATTCTTCCGGAGCAGAAACTTCGATATCCATAATCGGTTCAAGCAGGACGGGTTTGCCGCGCTGTAATCCCTCCTTAAGAGCGATTTTAGCGGCCAACTGAAAGGCCATTTCGTTAGAGTCAACATCATGATACGACCCATCAACTAATGTGACGACATAATCCGTCGTTGGATAAGCCGCCAACACACCTGTTAGTGAACCGGCGATAATTCCTTTTTCCACTGCTGGAATAAATTCGCGGGGGATAGATCCACCCCTAGTCTTGTCGACAAACTCAACGCCTTTGCCTTTTTCCGCTGCCGGTTCGACATTAATCACTACATGCCCGTATTGACCGCGGCCACCTGTCTGGCTGATATATTTTCCTTCAATATTCAATACTTTTTGTGTAATTGTCTCTTTATACGCAACCTCAGGACGGCCGACATTCGTATGTAGATTAAATTCTCTCTTCATCCGATCGACGATAATTTCTAAATGAAGTTCGCCCATCCCAGAAATAATGGTTTGGGATGTTTCATGATCATAGGCAACGCGCAACGAAGGATCTTCGTCCAAAAATTTTCGAAGTGTCAACCCTAACTTATCTTGATCGGCTTTTGTCTTAGGTTCAATCGACATCGAAACAACCGGTTCAGGAACTTTCATGCTTTCTAAAACAATTTTCTTCTCTGGATCACAAAGAGTTTGACCGGATTTCGATTCTTTTAACCCGACAAAAGCCACAATTTCACCGGCTGTAACTTCCGTGATAATTTCTTGTTTATTGGCATGCATAACAACAATCTTGGAAACACGTTCACGTTTTTCAGCAGATGAATTATAAACTTCACTTCCTGAAGTTAATTTCCCGGAATAGACTCTTGTATAAAATAATTTTCCGACATAAGGATCCGTTGCGATTTTAAAAATCAAAGCGCTAAATGGATCGCTCTCGCTGGCTTTTCGGATAACTTTCTCATGGGTATTGGGATCAATGCCTACAACAGGGGGAAGATCTAATGGAGAAGGTAAATAATACGTAACGGCATCAAGGACAAGTTGAACGCCGCGGTTGCGCAAAGACGTTCCTCCCAGGACGGGAAGAAAAGCGCTCTTGATGACAGCACGACGGATCCCCGCATGCAGTTCTTCGGCGTTAATCGGTTGATCTTCCAAGAATTTCTCAGCAATCGCATCATCCACATCGGCCAATCGTTCAATTAATTTACGCTTGTAGGCTTTCAGTTGATCTTGGAGTTCCGCCGGGACTGGAGATCTTTCCATTTCAAGCCCTTGCTCATCCTTATAGGTGATATATTCTTCCTCAATAATATCGACGATGGCCTTAAACGCATCTTCCGCCCCTACGGGGAAATTGATGGCCGCCGCATTCGCTCCTAAACGTTCATGAATCTCACCGATCACGCGATCAAAACTAGCTCCTAAGCGGTCAATTTTGTTGATAAAACATAATCTGGGGACGTTATAACGGTCAGCTTGTCGCCAAACAGTTTCTGTCTGCGGTTGAACCCCGCTACAAGCACACAAAACAACGACAGCCCCGTCTAATACTTTCAACGAACGCTCTACTTCGATTGTAAAATCAACGTGCCCTGGTGTATCGATAATATTGATCCGTTTGTTTTTCCAGGTACAAGCCGTGCTGGCCGCCGTGATCGTAATCCCACGTTCTTGTTCTTGTTCCATCCAATCCATGGTTGTGTTCCCATCATCAATATTCCCCATTCGATGGATGACACCGGTGTAAAACAGAATACGTTCCGTTGTCGTCGTCTTGCCAGCATCGATATGAGCGATGATTCCTATATTTCTAACGTCTTGTAAGGGAATTTTTTCCATTTTGTTACCATCTCAAATGCGCGAACGCTTTGTTCGATTCAGCCATTTTATGCGTATCATCTCGTTTCTTTACCGAAGCACCTTCTCCTTTATATGCGGAGAAAAGCTCATCAGCTAATTTGACTTCCATTGGTCGACCTTTGCGGTTACGCGCAAAATCGCGAATCCAGCGCATGGCCAACGCATTCCCACGATTAACCGATACTTCAATCGGGACCTGATAGGTGGCGCCTCCGATTCGGCGTGCTTTAACTTCAAGCCGGGGACGAACGTTTTCCATGGCTTTATTAAAGACTTTAATGGGTTCGTTATCCGGAACCTTCTTCTCTAATATATCTAGGGCACCGTACAAGATATGCTCGGCCACGGTCTTTTTACCACTTTCCATAATCGTATTAATAAACTTGGCTACCAAACGGCTATTGTGCTTGGGATCCGCCGTCACTACCCGAAGTTCGGCTTTTCGTCTTCTCATCTTGAATTAACTCTTCTCTCTTTTGGTTCCGTATTTAGAACGTGATTTTTTTCTTTTCGCAACACCCGCCGTATCTAATGTCCCGCGGACAATGTGATAACGGACACCGGGTAAATCTTTGACCCTTCCTCCGCGGACAAGGACAATGGAGTGCTCTTGCAAATTATGCCCCTCGCCCGGGATGTAAGATGTCACTTCAAATTTATTCGATAGGCGCACACGCGCAATTTTACGTAAGGCCGAATTTGGTTTCTTCGGCGTCATCGTTTTTACTTGGAGACAAACGCCGCGTCGTTGCGGACAATTTGTCAATGCCGGTGATTTACTCTTCTTGAGTTTCTGTCTTCGGCGTTTTCTGATCAGTTGTTGTATCGTCGGCATATTTTACCATTTCTACTTTATCATATTCTTTTAACCCCGTCCCTGCAGGGATCAAATGACCCACAATAACGTTTTCTTTTAATCCGCGCAAGAGGTCAACTTTACCAGATGAGGCTGCTTCTGTCAAGACTCTTGTCGTCTCTTGGAAGCTGGCGGCGGAAATAAAACTTTCCGTTGTCAAAGAAACTTTTGTAATCCCTAATAATAACGGCGTTGCCTGGGCCGGCTTGCCTTTCTTTTTCATGACTTGTTCATTGGCCTTTCTAAAAGCAATACGGTCGATTTGTTCACCGACTAAAAAGTTGGTGTCACCGGAATCTTCGATGCGAACTTTCCTCAACATTTGTGAAATAATCAATTCAATGTGTTTATCATTAATGCGAACCCCTTGGAGACGATAAACTTCTTGAATTTCATTTAACAAATATTCCTGCAAAACTTTATCGCCGCAAACGCGTAAAATATCATGAGGAACAACAGGCCCGTCCGTCAATTGTTGACCGGCAAATACACGGTCCCCTTTGTAGACATTGGGATGTTTCCCATGCGGAATTGTGTACTCACAAACCATCCCCGTCGGACTCTTGACCAAAATGGACCGTCTTCCCTTTTTATCTTCACCGAACTCGACGATCCCGTCGATCTCGCTGATCACGGCCGGATCTTTGGGTTTTCTGGCTTCAAATAATTCAGCAACACGCGGCAACCCGCCGGTGATGTCACGCGTTTTCCCAGCGCCACGCGGGATCTTGGCAATAAGGTCGCCAGAATTAACCGTCTGTTTATCTTTCACCAAAACGTGGGCTCCGATAGGAATCGAATAAATCCCCACAATTTCTTTCTTCTCGTCGGTGATGATGATCTGCGGATGATATTCTTGTTTGTGCTCGACAATCACGCGCTCAACGACGCCCGTGACAAGATTTTGTTCTTCTTGAACGGTAACATCGGGGATTAAATCTTCCGAGTTAACACTTCCTTTGACTTCTGTAATAATCGGAACCGTATAAGGATCCCATGTGACAAAAATTTTCCCCTCATCAGTCTCAGCGCCATCAGGCACCTTGATCACAGCCCCTTGTGGAAGCTGATAGCGTTCAAATTCCCGGCCGAACTCATTATTAATACTGATCGACCCGTTCCGATTAAGAACAACGTACTCTTTATTTTTCTCGACGACACGAAGTTGATGATATTTGATACTCCCTTTATTCTTCGATTTATAATAGGACTGTTCGATGGATCTGCTCGCCGTCCCCCCGATGTGGAAGGTTCTCATCGTCAACTGCGTTCCAGGCTCACCGATGCTTTGAGCAGCAATCGTTCCGACCGCTTCGCCGATTTCGACGAGGCGCTGCGTCGCCAAATTACGGCCATAACATTTAACGCAGATGCCGCGTTCGGCTTCGCATGTCAACCCGCTACGGATACGCACTTTTTCAATCCCCAAATGCTCGATAAATTCGGCCTTTTCTTCTGTGATCACATCACCGGACTCCACAACTTTTTGATCCGTGACAACGTCAACGATACTGTCCAATGCAACGCGCCCAGCAATCCGTTCTTTTAGGCTGACGATAAGTTCATCGCCCTCGATGATCGCCGAAACCGTAATCCCATTCAGTGTGCCACAGTCATGTTCCCCAACAACCATCTCTTGGGCCACGTCGACGAGGCGGCGGGTGAGATACCCGGCGTCAGCTGTTTTCAACGCCGTATCCGCCAACCCTTTGCGCGCACCGTGAGTTGAAATAAAATATTCCAAGACCGTTAGCCCTTCACGGAAATTCGCCGTGATGGGGTTTTCAATAATTTCACCGGAAGGTTTCGCCATCAGCCCTCGCATCCCGGAGAGCTGACGAATTTGTAAGCGTGACCCACGGGCCCCTGAATCGGCCATGATAAAAACGGGATTGAATGGATGCATTTCTTTAAAAACCAAATCCGATAGACTTTCCGTCGCATGCGTCCAAACGTCGATGGTCTTGTTGTAACGCTCTCTTCCTGTAATAATCCCTTTTCGGTATTGATCAGCAACCTTAGCAACTTCCTGCCTGGCATTTTTAAGGATATCTTCCTTTTCTTTAGGAATGGTCATGTCCGAAATGCTGATCGAAATCCCGGCCAACGTCGCATTGGCAAATCCGATATCTTTTAGATCATCGAGGAATGTGATCGTTTTACTTTGACCGAACCGTTTATAACAATCGGAAATGACCGCTCCCACTTTTTTCTTATCAAGTAACTCATTGACATAACCGAAGGCTGCGGGTAAAAGCTCATTAAAGATCACGCGTCCGACGGTTGTTTCAATAATTGTTGATTTTCTAGGAACAGTTTCATCCGATTCCTTCCCCTCTTTTTTGTCCCTCATCGCTTCTTCTTGAGAAATAATCAACGAAGGTTTTTCATCTCCCCAAACAGGCTGGGTCAATCTTAACTTAATTCTCTGATGCAATGATAATTGCCCGTCTTCAAAAGCAACCTTCACTTCATCCATCGTGGCATACACGCGGGAATCTCCCTTAATTTGATTATCTTCCTTCGTTAAATAATAAAGCCCCAAAATCACGTCTTGAGACGGGGCAATGACAGGTCGGCCATCGGCGGGTGAAAACAAATTGTTAATGGATAATAATTCCAGACGACATTCGATTTGGGCTTCTAATGACAAAGGTACGTGAACAGCCATTTGATCCCCATCGAAGTCGGCGTTAAAGGCGGCACACACCAATGGGTGTAACTTAATCGCTTTCCCTTCGATCAGAATCGGATGGAACGCTTGGACACTCAACCGATGAAGCGTCGGCGCACGGTTAAGCATAACAGGATGGTCTTGAATAACTTCATCGAGAATGTCCCAAACCTCAATTTTGGCGCGCTCCACCATTCGTTTAGCGCCTTTAATCGTATGAACATATCCTTTTTCTCGTAATTTGCGGATGATAAAAGGCTCAAAAAGCTCTAGCGCCATTTTCTTAGGTAAACCGCACTGATGAAGTTTGAGCGTAGGGCCGACGACAATAACAGAACGTCCGGAATAGTCAACACGTTTACCCAAAAGGTTCATCCGGAAACGCCCTTGCTTTCCTTTTAACATGTCGGAAAGGGACTTTAACGGACGATTCCCTGACCCTAACACTGGGCGGCCATGGCGACCATTATCCAAAAGCGCATCAACAGCTTCTTGAAGCATCCGTTTTTCATTACGAATAATAATCTCCGGAGCTTTTAAATCGATCAGTTTCTTTAAGCGGTTGTTACGATTGATAACGCGTCGATAAAGATCATTTAAATCAGATGTGGCAAAACGTCCGCCTTCGAGGGGAACCAACGGTCTTAAATCGGGTGGAATAACGGGAAGAACGATCAATACCATCCATTCCGGCATGTTTCCCGAAATTTTAAAATCCTCGACAATCTTTAATGTCTTGACAATCTTTTTGGCATTTGTCCCAGCGGGATTGGACTTTTCCAAATCTTTACGTAATTTGCGGCACAGATTGTTTAAATCTGTTTCTTTAAGAATTTCACGCACCGCTTCCGCGCCGATTTTAGCCTTAAAAGACGCCCCGTACTTAACAAGCGCTTCTTGATATTCGTCTTCCGAAAGGAATTGATTCTTCTTTAACGTCGTGTCACCCGGATCAATAACAACATACTCCTCATAATAAATCAATTTTTCCAAATCACGCAGGCCGATTTGCATCAGGGCCGATAAACGGCTAGGGACAGCCTTGTAAAACCAAATATGCGTGACAGGGCAAGCCAATTCGATGTGGCCCATGCGTTCTCGACGGACAGAAGAGCGCGTACAAGTAACCCCGCAACGATCGCAAGTGATCCCCTTAAACTTGATTCCCTTATATTTACCGCAATTACATTCCCAGTCTCTCACCGGGCCGAAAATCTTCTCGCAAAATAAGCCATCCTTTTCTGGTTTCAATGTTCGATAATTGAGCGTCTCGGCTTTTTTGACAACACCATGAGACCAGGAACGAATGACTTCAGGAGAAGCGATCTTAATCGTTACGCGATCACGATTTGCATGTTCTTTACTCATTGTTCTCCTTTTGTTCCTTCAATTTTTCAAATAATTTATCAACCGGATTTTCCGGCGGAGGAGGAGGTAACGTTCCCGCGGCCCTCTCCATTTTAATATCCAAACAAAGCCCTTGAAGTTCTTTAACCAAAACGTTGAACGACTCAGGAGTCCCAGGAGTTAATTTCTGTTCACCTTTAACAATCGCCTCGTAAATGCGGCTTCGACCGATGACATCGTCGCTTTTGACCGTTAACATTTCTTGTAACGTATAGGCGGCGCCGTAAGCTTCCAACGCCCAAACTTCCATTTCTCCGAATCGCTGACCGCCGAAATGAGCCTTGCCTCCCAATGGTTGTTGTGTAACCAAAGAGTAAGGCCCAATCGAACGAGCGTGAATTTTTTCATCGACCAAATGGTTTAGTTTAAGCATATACATATACCCGACGGTGACTTTTTGATCGAACGGCAATCCCGTAAACCCATCATAAAGTCTTGTTTTTCCATCTTCGGGCAACTTGGCTTCACGGAGCATCTCACGAATTTGATCTTCGGTGGCCCCATTAAACACAGGTGTTTCAACCTGAAGGCCCAACGCTCTCGCAGCCCATCCCAGGTGGGTCTCCAACAATTGGCCAACGTTCATCCGGGAAGGAACGCCTAACGGATTAAGCACAATATCGACCGGTGTTCCGTCTTCCAAAAATGGCAAATCCTCTTCGGGTAAAATACGAGAGATGACCCCTTTGTTCCCATGGCGGCCGGCCATTTTATCACCTTCGGAAATCTTTCTTTTCGTGGCGACATAAACGACAACGCGCTTTAACACACCGGCAGGAAGCTCATCACCGCGCTTAACGCGTTCAATTTCATGAGTCTCTTCTTCAATCAGTTCGGCGACTTTGTCATTATAAAAACGAATGATTTCACGTTCTTCGGAATCTTCGGCAAAATCTTCCGCTTTGACCATACTGAGCTTACTTTTATCAATGCCCAGCATCTTTGTTAATTTCTTCTCTTTTTCTATCTCGATAAAGTCAATCTCTTGTTTATAGTAAGCTTTGATCTTTTCGACGGCTTCGCCTTCAACTTGTTTATCGGCTTTGGACTTGCGGCCGCGTTCCATCCGTTGAAATACCTCAATATTAACGATCACGCCTTCAATCCCCGGAGGAAGCGTTAAAGACGTATCCCGGATATCGGCGGCTTTCTCGCCGAAAATGGCTCGCAAAAGCCGTTCTTCAGGAGATAATTCTTTTTCACTCTTTGGCGTCACTTTACCGACGAGAATATCACCGGCCTTGACTTCAGCACCGACGCGAATAACTCCGTCTTCGCCTAAATTAACGAGAGCCTCTTCCCCAACATTGGGAATATCGCGCGTAATTTCTTCATTCCCTAAACGTGTCTCGCGGCATTCCACTTCAAAACGCTCGATATGAATCGATGTGAACACATCTTCACGAACAATTCTTTCATTAATGAGAATGGCGTCCTCAAAGTTGTATCCACGCCAAGGCATAAACGCGACCAAAACGTTATGGCCTAAAGCCAGGCGTCCGCCTTTTGTCGCGATCCCATCGGCAATAATTTGCCCTTTTTCAACCTTGTCCCCTAATTGCACTAAGGGCGTTTGATGAATACACGTGTTCGCATTTGTGCGTTGATAAACTTTTAACGGATAGACTGTTTTGCCAACGATGATCTCCCGGGCATCAACTTTCGTAACAGTCCCATCTTCTAAAGCAAGGACAACAACACCCGAATCACGGGCGACCTTTTCTTCCATCCCTGTCCCTACCACAGGAGCTTCTGTCACCATCAACGGAACCGCTTGACGCATCATGTTGGATCCCATCAACGCGCGGTTCGCGTCATCATGTTCCAAAAAAGGAATTAAAGAAGCAGCAACGGAGACGATCTGCTTAGGGGAAACATCCATGTAAGCGATATCTTTAGGTTTGGCCTTAGGGAAATCGGTCTTATAACGGCAGCTGACTTCCTTGGTTAAGAATTCGCCAGACTTATCAATGGAAGCATTTGCTTGAGCCACATACTCCGATTGATCCCGATCGGCCGTTAAAAATTCGATTTTCTTCGTCACAACACCGTCGACAACTTTGCGATACGGTGTTTCGATAAATCCTAATTCATTAACTCGAGCACAAGTCGTTAACGAAGAAATCAGCCCGATATTTGGACCTTCCGGTGTTTCGATCGGACAAACCCGGCCATAATGAGTCGGGTGGACGTCGCGGACTTCAAATCCGGCTCGTTCACGTGACAACCCGCCAGGACCCAGCGCGCTTAAACGTCGTTTATGGGTCATTTCCGATAATGGATTGACTTGATCCATAAATTGAGACAACTGGCTTCGGGCAAAAAAGTCTTGGATCTGATTAGAAAATAGCCTCGAATTAATTAAATGATGCGCCGTCAGATTTTCGAAGTTGCTCATGACAACAAGCCGCTCTTTAATGGATCGTTCCAAGCGGGCTAACCCAATACGGACTTGGTTTTGAATGAGCTCTCCGACGGTCTTGATACGTCGGTTGCCCAAATGGTCGATATCATCTGTTTCCCCGCGGCCTTCACGCAATCCCATTAAGTAACGCAAAACTTGAACAACCGTCGCGATATCTAAGACTCTATTTTCTAAAGGCAATTCCATGCCTAATTTACGATTGATGATATGACGGCCCACTTTGCTTAAATCATAACGCTTACCTTCAAAGAACAATCGGAAGAAAAGAGTGTCGGCCACTTCCACCGTTGCTGGTTCCGTGGGACGCATCTTGCGATAAAAATCCAATAACGCTTCTTCTTTATTCGTCGTATGGTCTTTGTCGAGGGTCGGTTTTAATTTCTTAAAATCGTCTCCCAGCATCTTTTGTATATCATCATTATGGGAAAGCCCCATGATACGCAAAATCTGAGTCGCCGGGAAATTTCGTCGGCGGTCCACGTAAGCCACGAAGACGTCGTTAAGATCATATTTGATTTCAAACCATGCCCCTCGTGACGGGATAATACGTCCGTGATAAATACTTTTCCCTGTCGGATGCAATTCTTCTTCAAAAGAAACGCCGGGAGGACGCTGAATTTGAGAAACAACGACACGTTCATCTCCATTAATGATGAATGTCCCTGTATCAGTCATTAAAGGAAAATCCCCAAAGTAGACTTCTTGTTCTTTGATGTCTACAGGGGTAATTAAGCGAAGTTTGACTTTTAAGGGAGAAGCATATGTGATGCCTCGGCGCTTGCATTCAATGGCGGAATATTTTTCTTTCCCTAACGCATAATTCATGTACTCAAGGCGGATTTGTCCGTCGTAGCTTTCCAACGGAAAAACTTCACGGAACACTTCTTCCAAACCCTGATCTTTACGTTTTGTGGGAGCAATCTCACGCTGCAAAAAATGGGCGTAAGCCACCGTTTGAAGATCGAGCAGGTGAGGCAATTCAAAATTATCTGGAAATTTATTAAAGTTCTTAACTTTCAGTTTTTTGTTATCGATCACGGAGACGATCCTTTTTAATTGACGTTATCAAAAAATCCAATACTTATTTTAACTGGACTTTTGCTCCAGCAGCTTCGAGTTTTTTCTTCAACTCTTCGGCCTCTTCTTTGGTGGCGCCTTCTTTAACCGTCTTTGGAGCTGATTCCACTAAGTCTTTAGCTTCTTTCAACCCTAAGTTAGTAACAGCGCGGACTTCCTTGATAACAGCAATTTTGTTAGGCCCGGCTTCCGCCAAGACAACATCGAACGTATCTTTTACTTCTGGTGCGGCTCCGCCTGCGGCTGGAGCTGCGGCCATCATCATCCCTGCGGCCATTGGAGCTGCGGCTTGAATCCCGAGTCGGTCTTCTAATCCCTTCACCAACTCTGATAATTCAAGGGCTGTTAACCCTTCAATGGTTTTCGCAACTTCTTCTAATTTCGAAGAAAGTTTTACTGCTTTTTTTTCTTCCACTGTTGCTTGAGACATTTTAACTACCTCCCTTTTTTTCGCTTAATTGCTTTAAGATTGATAACAGGTCGCGGGATTTGGCGTTTAAATCACCTAACAATCGAGCGACTGGGGATTGAATAATCCCTAACAACTGGGATAACAACACCTGCCGAGGAGGCAACGAAGATAACGTCTTCACATCATCGTGACTTAATAAACTGCCGTCCAGCAAGCCCCCGTGAATGATTAATGTCTTGGTTTTGAGATCATCGGAAAACTTCACTAAAACTTTCGAAACATCAACGGAATCCGCATCACTCCAGACAAAAGCCGTCTGTCCTTTGATGCGGCCGGCGAGTTGATCTTGCTTTAACGATTTTAAAGCCAACTTCGCCACAGAATTTTTCGAAACGAAAACGTGAGCTCCAGTCTTCTTTAAATCTTTACGTAGAGTGTTAATTTGCAGGCTGGAAAGGTGAGAAAAATTAAAAAGGAAAATATTCTTATTTTGCTCGATGCCGTTCTTTAAATGCCCGATTAATGTTTCGCGATAGATTCTTCCGATTTTTTTCATACCACGATCCTCACTCCCGGGCCCATCGTCGTCGATATAAACGCCGATTTATAAAATGCGCCCTTAACGGAATTGGGTTTTGCATGATTAACCGCATCCAACAGGTGCTGGGCATTTTCCACCAATTTTTCTTTAGGGAAAGACCTTTTCCCGATGCCAATATGAATCCCCGCTTGTTTATCGGATTTGAATTCTACTTTCCCGGCTTTAAGCTCTCTGACTGCCTTGGCGACATCCGCCGCTACCGTCCCTGCTTTGGGTGTAGGCATCAGGCCTTTAGGCCCTAAAATCTTCCCTAACTTACTTAAATCACGCATCATATCCGGAGCCGCAACCAAAACGTCGAAATCCATAAAACCACCGGCGATTTTATCAATCAAATCTTGTGCCCCTACAAATTCGGCACCCGCTTCTTTAGCCTTTTGTTCGAGTTCGCCTTTACAAACAACAGCGACTTTCACATCTTTTCCCAACCCGTTGGGAAGGACAACCGTGCCTCTGACAACGGCCTGATCATTGGCTTTTAAATCCAGATTTAACGCCAAATGCAATTCAACGGTTTCATCAAATTTAACTTTAGGAAACTGTTCGACTTTGACCACGGCGTCGGCCAAGGACAATGCCTTCTCTCTGTCAACTGCCTTAACAGCTTCTCTTAGACGCTTGTTCACTTTTTTCATTAGTCGACCACCTCAATGCCCATACTTCTGGCTGTTCCCATAACGATCTTAACTGCTTGTTTCTTGTCAGTAGTATTAAGATCTTCCATTTTTATTGCGACAATATCATCAACCTGCTTACGCGTGATTGTTGCAATTTTTTCTTTCCCCGCTTGGCCGGAAGCTTTAGCTAAATTAGCGGCCTTTTTAATCAAGACAGAACTGGGCGGCGACTTGATAATAAAATCAAACGACTTATCTTTATACACCGTAATAATGGCCGGCAAAATAAGGCCTTCTCTGCCCTTTGTCTTTTCATTAAAGGCCTTGCAAAACCCCATGATGTTGACGCCATGCTGCCCTAACGCGGGCCCGACGGGGGGAGCCGGATTGGCTTGCCCTGCGGGGACATATAATTTGATTTCTGCAACTTTCTCTTTAGCCATCTTACAATTTCTCCACTTGCCAATATTCCATCTCGACTAATGTCGAGCGACCAAAAATGGAAACACTGACTTTTAATTTACCTCGGTCCGGATGAACTTCCATAACTTGCCCATTAAAATTAGCAAACGGCCCTTGGGAAATCCGGATCGATTCTCCAATATCAAATGTCACTTTAGGTGTCGGTTTGGTTTCCGTGTCCTCGGTGCGTTGTAAAATAGAATTCACTTCTTCTTCCGAAATGGGGGTTGGTTTGCGTCCCGGGCCAATAAAACCGGTGATGCCGGGCGTTGTTTTGACAAGATACCAACTTTCTTTGGTCATGTCCATTTTAAGCAAAATGTAGCCGGGAAAGAATTTACGCGAGGTAATCCGTTTCTTTCCTCCCCTAATTTCCGACACTTGTTCTGTGGGGACAATAATTTCCCCAACATAATTTTTTAATTCCGTCGTTGCCATTTTGCTTGCTAACCCAGCTTTGGCTTTTTCCTCTGATCCTGTCTGGGTATGGACAACATACCATTTCATATTACTCATAACCACTCTACCTTATTAATAAGCTCAAAAATTTTGAAAGAGCGAGATCTATTGTCCCAATATAAATTCCTAATATCGCCGCACTAATCAGAACGACCCAGGTGGCCTCAATCAATTCACTGCGTGTCGTCCAAGAAACTTTTTTTAATTCTGAAGCGACTTCCATTACAAATTTTTTTATTTTACCAATCATCGGCTCTTATAACCTTTGATTTGATTATCAGCACAGGCCTGGTAGGATTTGAACCTACAACACGCGGTTTTGGAGACCGCTGCTCTGCCAATTGGAGCTACAGGCCTAAAAGCGGTAGCCATCACTTTTTGACCTCACGATGCAATGTATGCTTTCGTAAAAACGCACAATACTTTTTTAATTCCAAGCGCTCAGGATGTTTTTTCTTATCTTTCGTCATCGTGTAATTAATTTTTCCCGACTCTGTGCATTGTAAATGGATTGGTTCACGATTTGCTTTTTTAGCCATGACTTAATTCCTTATTCTTGTGCGCTCTTGGGTTGCCCTTCAATCCTCGAGGGGGAAAAAGCCCCCGACCGGTCTTGAACCGGTGACCTCGTCCTTACCAAGGACGTGCTCTACCGGCTGAGCTACAGGGGCAGACCCTTTACAGGAAACAATAAATCTGGATGATAGTTGATGAATTGCAATAACTTAGGGATTAAACAACGAAGAAATCCCGACCTAAATAGTTAATAAAGTATAACTAATATTATTTATTTGTCAAGTTTTTTATTGGGATATTCCAGGAACCTAATTAGTTTAAACTGCTGAAGATAGGAATATTCAGGCCCCCCGGACAATCTTCATAAAACGTCTCTTCCCGACCCTCAAAATACCCGATGAAACAGGTGTATTTTCACTAAGAATTCTTTGCCCATCCAGAGTAACCGCTCCTTGCTGAATCAAACGCCGAGCTTCATTTTGAGAAGACGCCATTTTCGTCTGGACAAGGACACCCACAAAGCTGACATTGACTTCTTTGGAAAATCGAGCCTCTTGAATGTCTTGTGGGTTCTCTTTTTGGCTAAAAATCCTTTCGAACCCCTCTTGCGCCTTGATCCCTGCCTGAAGACCATGGAATTGACCGACAATGATTTGGGCCAATTGAAGCTTAGCGGCCTTGGGATGCATGTTTTTAACCGCTTGCAAATTCTCATCCGTCAGAAATTCGTAATATTTGAGCATTAACTCGTCATTAATCGACATCACCTTCCCAAAGATTTCCTGAGGGGCTTCATTGATCCCAATATAATTGCCTAACGATTTGCTCATCTTCTGGACGCCATCGGTTCCTTCAAGTAAGGGCGTCATGATCACCACTTGTGGCTCTTGGCCTCGACGGGCTTGCAACTGCCGGCCCATGAGCAAATTAAATTTTTGGTCTGTTCCTCCTAATTCAATATCCGCCTTTAAATGAACAGAATCGTAACCTTGCAGAATCGGATAAATGAACTCCAAAATGCTAATTTCGCGGTTTTGTTCATAACGTTTTTTAAAATCAGCCCGGGCGAGCATCTGAGCCACCGTGACTTGCATTGTTAATTCTAATAGTCGCGGAATAGACAGCTTATCCAGCCAGGTACTATTAAAAACAACTTGAGTTTTTTTAGGGTCCAGGATCTTAAAGACCTGGGCCTTATAGGTTTTAGCATTCTCCTTAATTGTCTGTTTGTCTAACTTGGGGCGAAGATGGTCCTGACCGGTTGGATCACCAATCTGAGCCGTAAAATCCCCGATGAGAAAGTAAACCGTGTGCCCTAAATCTTGCAATTGTCGTAATTTTCGCAAAAGGACGACATGCCCCAAATGGATATCCGGGGCGGTTGGATCAAATCCTGCTTTGACGCATAATTTTCTTTGGGTGTTAAACTTTTTGGAGAGCTCTTCGATATTAATAATCTCAGAGGTGCCGCGCTGAATGTGTTCGATTGTCGATTGAATGTCCATCGCTAGAAAGCGCCCCGCCTTCCCTAATTTCTCATGGTAGGCGGGGCTTACATTGAAAAGAATTTAACAAAGGAAGAAACGCGGATGATTAAAGTCGAGTGCTGACGCCGATTTTCATTTGCTCAACATCCACCTTAATGATCTTGACCCTGAGCTTATCGCCCGGCTTCAGTTGAGAAGCTTTTTCTTTGTCAATTTCCGAAGAGTAAACCAAGGCTTCAACTTCATCTTCCAATTTGACGAAAACACCAAAATTAGAATTTAAAACGACCTCAGCATCCACTTCCGAATTGATGACATATTTCTCGGCCAATCCCGGCCAAGGATTATCACCAATCTGCTTTAATCCTAGATTGATTTTACGGTTGTCTGGGTCGACGGCAAGGATCGCGACTTCGATTTCCTGCCCTTTGGCAAGGATGTCTTGAGGATGATTGACCTTACGCGTCCACGACATATCCGAGATGTGGATCATGCCTTCTAACCCTGAATCTAATTCGACAAAAGAGCCATAATCGGTAAATCCGCGCACTTTCCCTTTGACTTTTGAACCGACTTGATAATTTTTGGTAGCTTCCAGCCAAGGATTTGATTCCAATTGTTTCATGCTCAAAGAAATCCGTTTGGAATCCTTATCCACGTTGATAATTTGGACCTCGACTTCGTCGCCTACCTTAAACATCTCTTGAGGGTTGACCAATTTCTTCTGCCAAGTAATTTCGGAGGAATGCAACAACCCTTCAATTCCTTTTTCCACTTCAACAAAAACGCCATACGGCATCACGTTGACGACTTTCCCTTTGACTTTGGTCCCTGTGGGATATTTATCATAAATCCCATCCCAGGGATTATTAACAATTTGTTTTAAGCCTAACGAAACCTTGGAGTTATTTTGATCAAAATCCAAAATAAGGACCTCAATGCGGTCGCCAATCGAAACGATTTCGGAAGGATGGTTGATTCTTGACCAGCTCATATCGGTAATATGTAAAAGCCCGTCGACGCCTCCCAGATCGATAAACGCACCGAAATCCGTAATGCCTTTGACCGTCCCCGTACGTCGTTGGCCCTTTTGTAACTGTTCCCAAAGCTTCCCGCGGACCAAATCACGTTCTTTTTGGACAACTTCACGGCGGGACACAATAAGATTTCGTCGCAGTTTATTTAATTTCGCGACTTGGAATTTATATTTGTGGGACATGATTTCATGGGCAGAAATGCCTTTAAACGCAGATAAGGACATCGGCAAAAAGGCTTCGACACCTTCCACATCAACGATAAAACCACCTTTGACCTGTTTAACGATCCGTCCTTCTAAGACATCGCCCTCATTGATGGTATCACCCATCTTCATCCAGCCTCTAAGCTTTTCAGCCTTTTGGCGGGACAAGATCAAGCGGCCCTCATCATCTTCAATTGACTCAATGAAGACCTCGACCTCTAGGCCGGGCTTGAGCATCTCCATGTTGCGAAATTCTTCAATCGGGACAAATCCTTCAGACTTAAATCCGATGTCAACCACCGCCTCCTTGGCGTTGTAATTGACGATCTTTCCTTTGACAATTTCCCCTTCCTTAAAATCAATGAAGGTTTCATTGTACATTTCTGTCATGACAGATTGTTTCTGTTGATCCATAACGTTATTCCTCTTTCCCCTCATCTAAATTTTCCTTGGACTTTGATCTAAGGAATGTCTTCCTTTGGATTAGACCCTTCTCTAAATATATCGGACATTTAGAAAAAAGCCTTGAGGAAGATGTGAGCGAGTCCTACATTATCCCAAAATTCATTTATTTGTCAATTAAAAATTATGAGGCAAACCGATTACCGTTGGCGAGAAAGAGAAACGATTGTTTCCATGATTTGGCGGGCCATGTCTTCGTAAGAAGCGTTGGGGGGGAAATTGATGGGTGGACCGATCTTTACCTTGACATGACCGCGGCGAAACCATTTAGTCCCGGGAGGCAAAACATTATCAGACCCTTCAATATAGGCCGGCAACACAGGGCATCGGCTTTTACCGGCGATAAATCCTACTCCAGGCAAAACTTCTTGGGGGCTTAGACTTGTTTTACGCGTTCCTTGCGGAAAGACGACAACCGGACATCCTTTTTTGAGCCTCCTTAATGTCTCACGAAGGGCGCCAAAGTCGGAAGAATCGCGCTTGATCGGAAAAGCCCCGACCTGATAAAGCCAAAACGCAAGAAATTTATTTCGAAAGAGCTCTTCCTTTGCGACATAACTGAACCTTCTCCAGACTGAAAGTCCTAATATCTGAGGATCGACATAACTGGCATGATTACTCGCTAAAATAAAACTTCCCGAACGTGGAATATATTCTGTCCCAATATAGGTTGTCCTAAAGGAGAGGTTAAAAATGGTCTTGGTCAGGATATAAGCAATCCAGTAGATCATAGAGAAGGGATCGAGACGATTTTAGATTATTGCCTTAAAAGACTCTCGCCGAACTTAATGAGCTCTTTGGCGCGTTTGGCAGATTTTGATTCGGCATACGCACGGACAAGCGGCTCTGTTCCGGAAGGCCTTAACATGATCCAGCTTTCGTCTTCGCAGATCAATTTGACGCCGTCGATATCAATCGCCTTGACGACTTTTTTACCTAAAATATCTTTAATGCTTCTAAAGCGCTCCGTATCAAATCGTCCCTCGCCTAATTTTAAATCGCGGCGCTCATAATAATAGCGGCCAAATTCCTCTTCCATTTCTCTTAAGATCACTTTGATATTTTTCTTTTGATAAACCATCATTTCTAAAAGAAGAATCCCGGCGAGTGTTCCATCGCGTTCGGGGATATAGTCCTGAACGCCCATCCCGCCTGCCTCTTCACCCCCGGCGACAATCCGTTCGGTAATCATTAAATCCGAAATGTACTTAAATCCGACAGGCGTTTCATATAATTTAAGCCCCAATTTTTTGGCAATGTTATCGATCATGTTTGTTCCACAGACGGTTTTCACAACCCCGCCGCGACGGCCGCGATTACGCACCAAATGAAGGATGAGAAGGCCCAAAATCTTCTGGGGATGGATAAATTCTCCGCCGGCAGCCACAGCGGCGATGCGATCGGCGTCCCCATCAAGGACCAAGCCTAAATCGAATTTTTCCTCACGCATGCGCTGCAAAATGCCTTTCAAATTTTCCACGACAGGTTCGGGCCGCCCGCCTTCAAACGAGGGGTTCACATCATCTCGCATTAATGTATAACGAATCATTGTTCCTTTTAAAACACGTTCCAACAAGCGTCCACCGCTTCCATGCATGACATCCTGGATAATTCTAAACTTGGCCTTCTTGATTTTCTTCAAATCGATGTAAGAACGCATGAACTTAATATAATCTTCCTTAAAATCATGGATCACGATACTTTTGGCCTGCTGGGCCTGCTTAAAATCCATCGTTTTGACAGGTGTTTGCCCAAGATTGGCTTCCACTTTATTGGTGATATCGTTGGATGCCCCGCCCCCTTTATCCGTCTTAATTTTAACACCATTGAACTTGGCAGGATTATGGCTCGCCGTAATCATGATGCCGGCGACACTTTGTGTTTTGACAGTCCCATAACTTAAGGCAGGGGTGGGGATGGATGTATCCGAAAGATAAATTTCAATATCATTAGCGGCTAATACGCAGGCCACGGTTTGGGCGTATTCACTGGATAAAAACCGCGTATCATACCCAACGGCCATTCTTCGTCGAGATCCTGTCTTGGGCGACAATTCTTTATTCGCCCAATCGGCAACGGCTTGGGCAACAATCGCTACATTTTCAAAAGTAAAATTATCGGAGATGACCCCTCGCCATCCATCGGTTCCAAATTTGATCTTATCTTTTAATTGTGCTTGCATACAAACTCCCGTCAGTTCATAGTTCATAACTCATTGATAAAACTTCTGTTTATTTATATAGGCAATCACGTTATCAGGCAATAAATATTTCACCGATTTTCCAGAAGCCAAGCGCGTGCGCAAGGCGGTCGAAGAAACCTCTAAATCAATCGTGTTAGCGTAAAGAACTTTTATTTTTGCACGGGTGTTCAGGACACCACGGCGGCTCACGACAATGAATGTCACTAAGCTTGCCAAGGTGCTGATTTCTTTCCATGTATGCAACTTAGCTAACATGTCGCTGCCGATAATAAAAAAGAATTTTGCTCCAGGATTGTATTGATCTTTCAAAAATTTGACCGTATCGATGCTATAAGATTTTCCAGACCGTTTGATTTCGCAATCGGAAACGGTAAACAACGAATTTCCTTTAACAGCCAGATTAACCATCGCCAAGCGTTGGTAAGCGGGAATAAGATTTTTAGCTGCCTTGTGGGGGGGCACATGGGATGGGACAAAAATAACTTTGTCGAGAAGAAAGTCTTCGGCGACCATCTGGGCAATGGCCAGATGTCCATTATGAATGGGGTTAAACGTTCCCCCGAGAATACCGATCCGTTTCACTGCCGAATTTGCCCTTTCCCGTAAACGAGATATTTATAGGTCGTCAGTTCTTCTAACCCCATGGGACCACGCGCATGCAATTTATCCGTGCTGATTCCGACTTCGGCGCCAAATCCAAACTGGTACCCGTCGGTAAACCGTGTGGAGGCGTTCACATACAAACATGCTGAATCCACCGATTTCAAAAATGCTTCCGCTTCCTTTTTGTCTTCCGTGACAATCGCATCCGAATGATGCGAACCAAACATATTGATGTGATCAATGGCCTGTTGCAAATTATTCACAACACGCACGGATAGAATCAAATCCAAATATTCTTCTTCCCAATCTTTCTCAGTGGCTTTTTTGATATCGCTTTTGACAATCTTGCGCGTCATCGGACATCCGCGGATTTCAACACCTGCTTTCTTAAAATCAGCAATCATGCCCGGCAGAAAACGAATCGCGCTATCGCGATGAACGAGCATCGTTTCCATGGCGTTGCACACGCCCGGCCGCTGGACTTTCGCGTTATAACAAATGGCGTGGGCTTTATTTAAATCGGCAAATTCGCTCACGTATGTATGGCAAACTCCCTTGTAATGCTTAATCACCGGAATGGTCGAATGCTGAGCCACAAAATGAATCAGCCCTTCTCCTCCACGAGGAATCACCACATCGACATATTGATCCAACCCTAACAAAACATGAACAGCTTGACGATCGTTTGAGGAAACTAACTGGATTGCCCCCATCGGGATCAACGTCCCTTTGAGCGCTTTCTGCAATACAGAAAATATTGCCTGATTGGAATAATACGCTTCCTTCCCACCTTTTAGAATAACCGCATTGCCGGATTTTAAACAAAGGCCAATACAATCACTGGTCACATTTGGCCGCGATTCGAAAATAATCCCGATCACCCCAATCGGCACGCGGACTTTTTTAATGAGAAGCCCATTGGGCCGACGAAATGTTTCCATGGCCTCCCCGACAGGATCTTTTAATTTGGCCGTGTCCGACAGGCATCTGGCCATCTCCTGAATACGCTTATCATCAAGCGTCAATCGATCGACCAAAACATTGGCATCATGCTTTCTTTGCGCCTCTTTTAAATCTTTTTGATTCTCGGCAATCAAAAATTTTTGATGGCTCAAAATGTTCTGGGCCATCTTTTTTAAAACGGCATTTTTCACCGACGTCTCAATGCCGGCGAGGACATAAGCCGCTTGTTTGGCTTCCTGGGCCATCCGAACGATGCGTTGTGTTAATTGATTTTGAACCATCTCTTCCTCTTCAATTATCTTTTATTTAACACTAAATTATCAACGTGGATGACTTCGAGTTTTCCTTTTTTTTCCTGAATACGATACAAATCTGTAGTGGAATAATTAATGATCCCACGCGCTAATTCTTCTTTGTCTTTGTCTTGAACAATGACAACGTCTTGTGCTTTAAAATGTCCTTCCCAGGCAGTAACACCGGGCAACAAAAGACTACGCCCGCCCTTGAGCAAAGCTTCCTTAGCCCCATGATCAATCGTTAAAGTCCCTTTAGGCTTAGCTCCAAAAGAAATCCAATGTTTACGGGCGATCATCTTCTCTTCTTTCTCAACGAACAATGTCCCGATTTTTTCACCGTTAAGAATACGAACAAGGACTTGATCCGTTTCCCCATGCGCGATGATGCAAGGAATTTTAGATTGAGTCACAATTTTGACGGCTTCTAATTTAGCGATCATTCCGCCCTTAGATATTTGCTTTTTCATTGTTCCACCCGCGATGCCTTCGATCTCACGGGTGATTTCCTTAATTTCTTCAAACAACTTTTTCTCACCAGCCGTTAGGTCATACAATCCTTCCACATCCGACAAAATCAACAAGAGGTCTGCCTCAATCGAACAAGCGACCAACGCTGACAGGCGGTCATTATCACCGAATTTTATTTCATCCGTTGAGATTGTGTCGTTTTCATTAACAATCGGGACAATATTCTGTTCTAACATGGCCTGCAAAGCGTTACTGGCGTTATGATAACGCGTCCGGTTATCAAAATCATCCCATGTTAACAAAACCTGCGCGCAGCGGCTCTTGTTTTCTTTAAAAAACTTACTATACGTACTCATCAAGACGGTTTGCCCGACGGCGGCCAAGGCCTGCAACTGGGCTAATTCCCTCGGACGCTCATTGGCTTCCATCTCTCCCATGCCGAGAACGATCGCCCCGGAACTCACCAAAACGACCTCCACTCCTTGACGCTGAACCGCACAAATCTGTTGCACAAGGCTGCGCAAATGGGCGATTTTGGGCTTCATCTTGTAAGTCGCGATGAGGCTTGACCCTATTTTAATGACAACCCTCTTGATTGGTCTTGGGAATTTTCTTGACATAAAATGTCTCTGATCGCTTCGACCAATTTGTCTAAGCCTTCCTTGGTTAACGCTGATACACTAATAATCGGTTGCTTAACTTTCTTTTTAAATCGTTTTAACTTTTCCTGAGCTTCCGGTAAATCCATTTTATTGGCAACAATGAGTTTCTTTTTCGCAATAAGGATTTCGCCATAATGTTCCAATTCATAATTCAATTGTTTAAAATCATCTAAAGGATCGCGCCCTTCACTGCCGGCCATATCAACAACTTCCACGAGAAGTCTGGTTCGTTCAGCGTGGCGAAGAAATCGGTCCCCCAGCCCTTTCCCTAAGTGGGCGCCCTCAATAATCCCGGGAAGATCAGCGACGACAAAATTGACATCGTCCCCGACAACGATCCCTAGAATCGGTTGCTTGGTCGTAAATGGATAATTGGCAACTTTTGATTTAACGCGTGAAATTTGTGAAATGATCGTCGATTTCCCGGCATTAGGAAATCCTACAAGGCCAACATCAGCGATAATTTTTAGCTCGAGATTGACCGTTCGCTCTTCACCAGGAGTCGCAGGCCGTGGCGTCCTCTTCTTATTGTTTCCTATCCCGCCTCTTCCTCCTCGAGCAACAATGACAGATTGCTGGTCGATAGTTAAATCTTTGATTAAGAGCCCGGTGGCATAGTCTTTGACAATAGTCCCGATCGGAACTCTTAGAATGCAATCTTTGCCGTTCCTGCCGTGTTTATTTTTACTGCTGGCGTTTCCCCCTCTAGCGCCCTGGTAATGCTGCTTGAACCTATAATCCAAGAGAGTATGGATATGGCTGTCAGCGATGAAATATACGTCGCCTCCCCGGCCGCCATCTCCACCATCAGGCAAAGGATAGCGGGTGCGTTTGTCTCGATAAAAACTTTCGCACCCTTTCCCTCCATTTCCGGCCTTCAAGAAAATCCTTGCTTCATCAACGAAAATCATCTTATTGCACGGCGATTTTTGTGATATTCAGAGACGTGCGCTGCTGGCGATGCCCTTTTTTCCAGGCGGAATTCTTACGTCGTCGGTATTTATATGAAATCACACGCTCATTTAGAAAATGTTTCAAGACGATGGCGGTGACCTTCACTTCTTTGAGAAATGGTTGGCCGACACGAATATCATGCCCATCGGCGAACAATAACACCTTATCGAGTGTTACTGATTTACCTTCTTTTTCTTCAATCCCGTTGATATCGATATTGTCCCCTTCGCCAACTTTAAATTGGCTTCCTCCCACTTGCACAACAGCAAACATGTGAACCCCCCTTATCAATAATATAAATTTATTAGTATTATAATGAAGTAGGAAACCCCACACCTTATTGAGCTTTTCCATTCTAAACTCCAAATCTCTCATTGTATTGATTATTGTTAATGAGAGATTCAGAATTCTTTTATATGAAAGGGAACTCCATAACAATGAAGATGTGGGGCGATCTTACTGGAGATTATTGTATTGGATTATGCGATTATTGCAACAAAAATTTTTGCGGTCCTAGACGATCTTGACGCGCCCCCGTCCCTCGCAATAAGGGCATGGCCCAAAAGAAATCGACTCGATATTCTTACCGGTCCGGGCCCGGGTCATCTCAACCAACCCTAACGCAGAAATTTTATTGACCTCCGTCTTCGCATGGTCACGGGATAAGGCCTTTTCCAGGCATTCCAACACTCGGCGCTTATGTTCGCCTCTGACCATATCAATAAAATCAATGACAATGATTCCGCCCACGTCGCGTAAACGTAATTGCCGGGCGATTTCCGGAGCAGCTTCCATATTGACCATATAAGCGGCGTCTCCCGGAGAGGCCTTGGCCTTAAAACGCCCGCTATTAACATCCACGACCGTCAACCCTTCTGTTGGGTCAATCACGATATAAGCGCCGGAACGAAGTTCGACATGCGTGTCATAAATCTTTTGAAGTTCTTTGGAGACATTTTTTACCTCAAACAAAGAAACTTTACCATCGTAGTATTCAATCTTATCCATCATCTCACGGCCAATGAGTGCCTGGACAAACTTACAAATCTTTTGATACTCTTCCTGTGAATCGATGATGAGCTTATCCACTTTTTCTGTCAGATAATCACGGACAATTTTCCACGTTAACTCACCTTCTTCATAAATCAATGCCGGGGCTTTCTCTTGCTGGGCTTTCTTTTGGATGCGCAACCACACTTTATATAAGAATTTTGCATCTCTAAGAATTTCCCGTTTCCCCTGATCCAACGATGCCGTCCGGATGATAAACCCTCCGCTACGCGTAAAGTTGAGGCTGCGCACGACATCCCTTAATCGTTCACGCTCCATACTGTTTTCAATCTTCTTCGAAACACCGACTTGCTTATCCATCGCCATAAAAACAACAAAACGCCCTGGCAACGTGATATGGGTGGTCAATCGCGCGCCCTTTTCTCCAAATGGCTCTTTAACAACTTGAACCAAAACTTCCTGACCGATTTTTAAAGGAATAACCTGGCCTCCATGAGAATGAGGAGCCGACGGCGAAGGCGGCAGAGTGGTCTGCGGCTTTTCTGGCGCAGAGGCGGGTTTCTTGAACAGTTTATCAATAAAACTGCGGGGTTCCAAATCCGCTGTATCGACACGCGGACTGATGGCGTCGGTTAAATAAAGAAAACCGTTACGCTGTTGACCGATGTTAACAAAAGCGGCATTGATGGATGGCAGAATGGACTCGACGCGACCTTTATAAATATTTCCTAAGAGGGTTTCATAACGATCGACTTCAATATAGAAATCTTCAACGCGTCCATTTTCAATAATCGCCACACGTCTTTCTTCTTTGCGAATTTCGATAAGAATTTCTTTAGACAAATTTTCACCTTAAACCTTTCCAATGTTAAAATTTTTATAACGATTTTTCCGGTTCAATAACAGGCGTAATGATATGAGGTGTAATAAAGATCATTAAATCACGCTTGGAGACATCTTTTTCAGTTTTCTTAAATAACCATCCTACAACAGGAATACTTCCAAGAAAAGGTGTTTTCTTCTCTAAGTCGTTGATGGTTTCTTTAATCAATCCCGCAATCACCAACGTATCTCCGTCTTTCACCATAACGCTTGTCTCCGCCTGCTCTTTGTCAACAAGAGGGATACTAATATTATCAAAACTCACAGAACCCCCTGTTTCGGAAATTTCGGGAAGCACATCCAGGGTTACGAAGCCCGCGCTATTGACGTGCGGAGTTACTTCAAATTTAATCCCGATTTCACGCCATGTAAACCCGCTCACCTGGAATGTGGCCGATTCTTCATTGTACGTATAATTAGGAATTGGGTGGTCTGTCCCCACGACAATTTTGGCCGGATGATTATCCATGGTCACAATCCGCGGATTCGATAAGATATTAACATCATTTTGCGATTTTAGGAATTCCATAACAACTTGCACGCTTGTAAAATCCAATGTTCCAAAAGCAAATTCATCCGCACCCGCTGCTGGGAAATTAGTATCATTGACAAACTTGGACTCCGAGTGTGGCGTAAATGGCCATGTCATCGGACGCTTGCCTCCTGTGGCAGTGACTTGCGTTAACCAATCGATCCCCAAATTTTCTGCGTCCGTAAATTTCTTCTCGATGATTTTAGCTTCGATCAAAACTTGGGGCGTCGTTGAATCGAGCTTTTCGACCACTTGCGTAATCAACTCCAGCCGAGAAGCTGTATCCGTCACAATTAAGGCATTGGTCCGTTCATCAAAATTAATACTTCCTCGGTCAGACTTCATCTTCCCGACCGAATCAATCACATTGGACGCCCGACCGAAGTTCAGCGTAAAAATCTTTGTCTCAAGAGGCTCTTGCTCCATGAGAAGCATCGCATCTTCACGCCGTTTTTTCAACAACTCCACCGTCGTAACAATGATAATATTCCCTTTTTTCTCATACGCATAGCCGTATGTTTGCAAAATGACTTCCAATGCCTGTTGCCAGGGAACATCCGTCAATTGGATTGTGACTAACCCTGTGACTTCGGGGCCGGCCACAATATTAACACCGCTCTTAAACCCTAAGATTTGCAACACATTCTTGATATCAGCTTCACGAAAATCCAGACTAACCAATCCATCATCTTTTTGAGAGATGATCATGCTGGAATCTTTAACAGCAACATCTTGAGCAGGTGGCCCAGCATCGGGGATACTGACCGTTTCATTGACGGGCAGCGCCTCATTGGTTGGGTCCATCGTCCCCCCACCATCCTGAGCCCACACAGGGGTCAACAACATGCCGACCAAGAATATTCCCTGTAAAATTTGTTTGATCATTTTCTTCCCCCCTTTAAACGAATTTCATATTTTTGATCGTCTTTACCCAAAATCACCACATCCGGCCTGACTTCGAGAACAACAAATGTCCCAATGATATCCTTGGCTTTGACAATTCGTCCATTGATAATCGCCGCATTCCCTTTATAGGCATCAACCATAATCCCCTCTAAAATCAAGTCGGTTACCAGGAGATCCGTTGCATAATTAATAATAACGCCTCCCGGATTAACTAACGGTTGAAGCGGATCACGCTTGCCGTGGTCGTCATAAACAAATGGTTCTGCTTTTGGTTCCTGGGCAAAAGCTGTTCCCGCCAGCATGAATAATCCACAAAGGCTTACCACCACGATGTTTCTCAAAGCGCCCCCTAAGACCATTACAATTTCTCGTATGTAATGGCTTCCAACGTTAACTTAATTTTATGATATTTTGATTCACCCAAAGACGTCATTGAAAAATCTTTGATATTAAAAAAAACGTCGCCCGATTCTATCTGATTCAGAAATTTTCCCACATCATGATATCCTCCCTTGGCCTCCAAAACGATGGGAACCGCAAAATAGCGTCGGCCTTTATTTTCCAATAACTTATTCTGGCCGGCCGTATTGGGTTTAATTTGGTCGATGCGAATGTTGTTTTCATCGGCCAAACGTGAAATATACTCAAGGGTCAGAGGGACTTCCTCCTTGGATCTAATCTTAACATCTTCTTCTGTTATTTTGGCGCTTAAATCTTTGACTTGTTTTTGATAATTCTCTTTGTTCTGAATATCCGTTTCCGCCTTTTGGATGTCTTCTTCCATCAATTTGAATTGAGGAGTCATTTTTGTTAAATTATTTAACTGCGGGCCCATGATAATGAAGTAATCCAATAAAAACAAAAACAAAAGAACCCCTCCCCCAATATAGTAACGATATTTTTCATCGATATTGGAAATCAATGTAGAGACTGCCTTAGAATAATCTTTTTTCATTTCACTCTTACCGTAATGAGGAAGTCAACAACTTCTGTCGTTTGAATTTTTTTTCTATCGAGAGAACTTAATTCTAATTCTTCCATTCCTTTCATAAATTCCGGATCACTTTTTAAGGCTGACGCTAAAGCATGAACCCCTGTCATTTCTTTCTTTTCTTTGGAAATCGCGCTGCCGGCAATTAATAGCGCATTGCCATCCAGAACAACATTCTTCAACCAGACTCCCCGAGGCAAATGCTCACTAATCAGATTAAGCTTTTGAGCCCATAAGAGTTGCTTATCGCCGGTAACTCCTTGAATGGCTTGTAGCTGCCCCTGGGCTTCTCTCAACTGGGTGAGAATCAAATCGACTTCTTGCTTAGCCGGCTTCAATGTGTCCATTTCCTTTTTAAAACCATTGTATTTATTGACCTTCGCCAAATTAATACTGCTTAAAAAAATATGAACCAATAAAAGAAGAACGATTAACCCTCCTCCGGCTCCAATAATAATTTCCAAAGGGATGTGAAAATCGGCGGGAAAAAGACCTTTACCTTTTTTCTTTCGTAAGGCAGGAGGGATAAGATTAATTTCAATCATATTGATAAAGCGCCAAGCCTAAGGCAACACCTAATTTAAACGATTTTTGGTTTAAATCGTTAACATTAATATGCGGAGCTACGCGAAGTAAATCCACCAGGTTCCAACGACTCGTCTTAATTTCTAAAGTTTTTTCTAAATGTTCGCTAAGCCCTTCTAACAGACAGCCTCCACCCGTCAACAATAAATGGGTGATGTCACTGTTTTTTTCATTCTCGAAATAATCAAACGACAACCGCAACTCTTGCACCATGTTCCCAATCGATGATTCGCAGGCGTTGAGCATTTGCTCTTTCTTCTCTCCAGGATTTTTCTTAAGAGCTTCCGCCTCATCAAGACTCAACCCTAAAGCGTTACTGATTCTTTTCGAAAAATCCCTTCCCCCGACGTAAATATCGCGCGTAAACCGGGGCAATCGATTGACAAAAATCGTCACATTACTGACCGCATCGCCTAAGTCCAATAAGGCGATGACTTTATTCTCCTTTTCTTTTTCCCCAAAACCCAACACATTTAAGGCGTTGGCTAAAGCGATGGGATTAATCCCAATAAACTCCACTTGCGAGCCTAATTCCGTGAGCAATTTGACCCGTTCATCGATTAATTCTTTTTTGGCGGCGGCGACCATGACTTGCATTTTTTTGCGCTTGGGATCGGACTCGAGGATATAACAATCCGTATAAATTTGATCTTGGGCGAAAGGAAAATATTTGTCCGCCTCAATGGCGAAGGCATCCCTTAATTCGGGCAAACTCATTTCCGGCATTTCGATATAACGGATCAATGTCCCCTTCCCAGAAACCGCCGTAAATGGTGATTTCAAAACACTTGGTAGATTTTGCCCTAATCCAATAATGGTAGCCTTGATGTCATCTTTTTTGACGGGTTCAATGGCCCAATTGATAAGCTCGTAAGCATCGGCGTGCTTTTTAAGCTCAACCAATTTATATTCTCCGGCACCAATGTCAATTCCCACAGAAGTTTCTTCTGTCTTCGCCGGAAGATATTTTTTAATCAAACTAAAATAATTGTCTAATAATTTATTAATCGTTGAGTGCATGAAATAATCTAATTTCTCTTATCCTGAATTAATCAATCCATAAAAATTATAACACTTTACGAATGTTTATAAACTGATTTCCCCATTATTTTCATATTGTATTTGAATATTCGTGCCCAAAATAAAAGGAGGCTGCTTGCACAGCCTCCTTTTAACATCATGAAACTATCCAACTAAGAATTAACCACTCGTTAAAACACCACCTGTACTGATTGTGAATATTGTTGATCCGGTGGTCCCGACAGACGCAGGCGTAGCAACATACGTATACCCTATGGATGTGTCATCAGTACAGTCATAGGTATACCCTGCGATGGTTTGGTCGCAATAATTGGTTTGGATATACGACGGCGTGGCCTCAACCAAGGACGTGAAACCCACAGGATAATTCCCATTGTTGGCCGTCCCCCAAGATTCGGACGCCGTAGACATCGCTCTTAACGTGCTTTGAGCTAAAGCGTCGTTAGCGGAAAGCCTCGCCCGCAATAAGTTGGGGATCGCAATCGCCGCCAACAGGGCGATGATCGCAACAACGATCATGATTTCCACTAACGTAAAACCTTTTTGATTAAACTTTCTCATTTCGATTCCTCCTTTTATGAGGCTTGGGGTACTTCCTGAAAAGGAGAATATAAACAATAGAATTGATAATAACAGTTTATTTCTTTTCAAGGTTTTAGTAACCCTTAGAGCCTCGATTAATTGATTAAAATTTTATCACCTCCTTGTTAAGGATGTCAACACAAAACAGCATTAATTTACCACGGTCCAAAATTTTCTCAATGGACTTTAGTGGAAACCCCACGGGTAAAACCCGTGGCACCTGTTTCCACATTTCGAGCTTCGCTCGACGCCCTTTGGGCGAAAAGCCATTCATCCACGGGCAAG
>JAGVNC010000058.1 GCA_020053475.1 Candidatus Omnitrophota bacterium
AAAGAACGCATTCGTCGCTGGGCTATCTCAGTCCCTTCGATTACGAAAAACGCTCTTTTCCATCTTTACTAACCGTCCACTGATCTGGGGAAGGTCACAACGGGACACTACTGATACTATTATTCTATTTAAAACCAAGGAATCTTGAATTTTAGCGAGGGCTAAAAGTCAAGATTTTTCAAAAGAGTTATTCGAAGTTATGTTAGAATGAGTGCAAATTCAGCCAATCGAAGAGCAAATCATTTCAACGTGAACGATCGTCACTCAAAATCATTCCTTTCACCCCTATCGCGCCTCGCCGAGGAGCCTGGGCTCCTTGCGGCCTTCCTCCTGCCTCTCGTGTATTGGATTTATCTGGCCGTTTACACCCGCATGGATATTGTCCATGACGCCGTGGCCTATGAATGGTTGGGCAAATTCATTTATAAAGAAGGGTGGATAGCTTTTTTCAAAAACGGCCCTAACCGTGAGCCTCTTTATCCTGCCCTTGTGGCCCTGTCGATGCGTCTGGCGGATCTCTGGCAGGTTGACTATCAAAGCATCCAAAAGATCATTCAGATTTTTATCCTGGGACTTACCCAATGGCTCAGCTATCGTTTGATGCAAAGTTTAAAAATTCATAAGACCGTCATGGCCGTCGTCCTTCTTTACCTCGGATTGTCCCCGGCCATTGTCAATTCGGCCTTCAGCCTTTATTCGGAAATCATCACCTATCCCTTGATGCTTTCGCTCATATTCGTTGCTTTTTATGCCTGGAAAAGCATCCGCGACGACAAGCCGAATCAAGTTATCCTGTGGAGTGCGGCCTTCACCGTTAACTTCTTATTATTGACCGCGGCGAAGGCCATCTTTACCGCTGTTTTTATTTTATTTTTACCGCTGTTTATTTTGCTCGGCATCCACGCCCTTCGTCATCAAAAAAGAACTATAGTCCTGTGTACGGCTTTATTCCTCTTCTTTACGGTTAGTCTTTATCACATCAGCGTAGCCGAATATAAATTTCTCAATTGGAAATATAACGGACATTTTGTCATTACGGACCGCGGCTACTGGGCCCTCTATGGAAACACCGAGCGCCGCATGCAGCCCATGAACCCGAGAAGGGTCCTGCCCTCCTTGGCCTATGCAGCCGGAGAAGGCGTTTGTCATTCGCTCTTTAAAGAGGAGGAGTGTTTGTTTTGGAGTTATCAAACTTCCGACATGTATGGAACAGCGAAACAGCATGAAGTTGAGGCTCAACGACTCCCTCCAGACAAGGCCAATGCTGTCCTTCTTTCGCTCGCAAAAAAGAAAGCTATGGAAAATCCGCTACAGTATGTCTTTTTTATGGGAGTGGAGAGTCTTAAGATGTTTTTCTGGGAATCCACCAAAATCGGGTTTGTGACCTATCCCGGCCAGCTTAAAAAAATTTTTGATTTTACCTTATTGAAAAATGGATTGAGGTTTGGATTATTCCTTCTTTCATTGAGTTCATTTCTGCTTACATGGACCCTTGTCATCAAAAATCGCCGCAAAATTTTCAACGCTTACACATCGCAAAATGAAGAATTACTTTTTTGTTTTTTTATTCTTGTCAGCATCAGCGCCTTTGTCTTGGCCTATTCATTTTTCTTTGTTCTAACCAGATACGCCCTGCCCGTTGCACCGCTTTTTCTTATCCTCATAGCTTACACACTCAATAAACTGAGCGCACGAGGACATCTTTCATGAGGCATGCCTATCGCATGAAATTAATGCGTCAAAGTCAAGCTTATTTTGACGCAAAACACATGGGCTACGATCAATTTGCCGATGTGTTAATGGATGAATTTAAAGCAAAAACGTATGAAGTGGATTGCGCGTTGCAGTCTTTATTCGCGTATATTCAACGTCAGTCGTGGAGTCAAGATGCTCATATCATTTTAACCGCGGACCACGGAACATGTTATACGACAAAAAATAAGCCGTTATTGATGGAACGAAAAGTAAAAATTCCTTTGAGAATTCTGGGGCCAGGGATTCCCTCAACGAAAGAATCGCATTTGATTGGAGGAAGCGTTGATTTGATGCCTTCCGTGTTAAAGCTTGCCGGGCTCACATCGCCTCAACAGATTGCCGGACAGATTTGGCCTTTCTTGGGAGGAACACCTCGACAGGAAGTCTTTACAGAATCGTTGTACAGGGAATATTATGAGGCCACCGTCCGCGACGAGCAATTTAGCTATCATTTTCGTTATCCCTACAATGAAGCGACAGGCCATATCGATTTTCGTCATCTCGATCAATTGATCGTTTACGCCCGGCAACAAGGAAGAGATATTGAAACGGTTTTAACGGCCGGAAGATATTCACAGAAAGAAGCGACCGAGAGGCTATTGAAATATCATGGTTCGCCAAGGTTAGAGGAGTCGATCTGATGAAAGCGTTAAAAGCCATTCGCCAAGAGCTGACCATTATTAGTTATTTTTTCCGATCCCATCAGAAAGCCACGGCCGTGGTCTTCTTGACGATGATCGCGGCAAGCTTTCTAGAATCGCTGAATTTGGCCGCTTTGTACCCCATCATTAATCATGGATTAAATTTAGGGAATGAAAGCAAAACATTACACGTGTTAAATAAAATCATCGGGGCTTTGGGGATCCAAAATCTCTTCATGGCCTCATGCGTTTTTCTTATTTTGATCACTGTTCTCGCGACAGCGGTTAAGCTCATGTTTAATTATTCAATGTGCCGGTTGATCGCTCAAATTGTTTCGACCAATCAAAAAGAAATTTTCGAGAAATTCATCCAGGCGCCTTATTCTTATTATTTAAATAATCAGCAAGGCCAATTGATTTATGCGGGCACGATCGCCCCCCGGGGAGTCGCCCAGAATATTTTGTTTGTCATCCGTATTGCCAGCAATCTTGTGTCAGCAATCTTTTTTACTATTTTACTGTTTATCCTAGCATGGCAAGGGACATTGGTGGTCATAGGAATCGGCCTTATTTATGTGTTCTTTATTAAACGGCTCATTCAAAAGATCGTCAATCCGGCGGCACGGTTATCGGTCATGGAAGATACAAAGAAGAACATCCTTCTCAATGAGTACGTCAACGGGATCAAAACAATCAAGGCGCTCGTGGCCAATCCTTATTGGAAGAAAAAATACGATGACGCCGTGGGCCGAAGTGTTAACTATAACTTTCAAGTCATGGTGGGTCGCGCTCTTCCCGAGAATTTTATCAAATTGATCTTCTTTGTGTTAATCGGTGTCGTCGGGTTCATTTTTAGTTTGCGATTGCCTTCCGATTTTTTACAATTAATCCCCGTGTTGGCAACGTTTGTCGCGGTGGCGAGCCGGTTGATGCCTTATTTAAACGTCGTGGGAAACGACGTTGTCAACATCGCCCGTTTTATCCCTGACGCGAAGATCGTTTACGATATTCTCGAAAGAATGCCGCGGTCGGTCGATCAGGGCGACAAACAACTGGATGCATTTCAACGAGAGTTTGTGTTCAAGGACGTGGAGTTTAAGTATCCAGGGATGGAAGAGAACCTTCTAAAGGCCATTTCTTTTTCAATTCCCAAAAATAAGATGACGGCGATTGTCGGCCCGTCAGGATCGGGGAAGACAACCATTGTGAATTTGCTTTTGCGTTTTTATGAGCCTTCCCAAGGGAACATTTTGATCGATGGGTGCAATATCCAAGATTTTATTTTAGATTCTTATCTCAATAAAATAGGCTACGTTAGCCAGGAAAATTTTTCCTTCAATGGGACAATTGAGGAGAATATCCGCTTTGGGAACACACAATACACTCAACAACAAATTGAAGAGGCCGCACAATTAGCCCAAGCCCATGAATTTATCATCCAAACGGAAAAAGGGTATCAAACGATTGTTGGGGATGCGGGGTTAAGATTATCGGGTGGGCAACGTCAACGGATTGCCATTGCTCGTGTCTTACTGCGACGGCCGGAGATCATTATTTTTGATGAAGCAACAAGCTCATTAGATAACATTTCCGAGAAATTAGTTCGTGAAGCGATTAATAAGATCACCCAGTTTATGACAGTTGTGATTATTGCCCATCGATTGTCCACCGTTCAGGCGGCCGACAAGATTATTGTGTTGAATAAGGGGCAAGTGGTGGAAGAAGGCGCTCACAAAGAATTAATTGAACGCGGGGATGCCTATTTTGAATTGTATTCATCTTGAAAAAACGTTTAAGAGGCCGATCAATTGAAGAAAGAAAATACGACGATATCTATAGAAATTCCTTTATCCGTGCCCTGTTTCCGAGGCAAAGAGTGGGAGTATGTCAAAGATTGTTTAGATTCGGGATGGGTTTCTTCGGCTGGCAAATATCTGGATCGCCTTGAGCAAAATATCTGTTCTCTGACAAAGGCAAAGCATGCTGTGGCGACATCCTCAGGGACCGCCGCGTTGCACATTGCCTTACAACTCATGGGGGTTGAGCCCGAGGATGAAGTGATTGTCCCGACGTTAACGTTTATCGCGCCGATCAATGCGGTTAAATATCTTCAGGCACATCCTGTTTTCATGGATTGTGATGATTATTACAATATTGACATCCCAAAAACCATTGAATTTATTCGTCAAGAAACAAAATATGAAAAGGGGATGAGCATTAATCAAAGGACAAAGAGAAGAATGCGTGCCATCATTCTTGTTCACGTTTTCGGCAATGCTGTCGATTTCCATGAATTAGAGAGTTTCTGTCGAGAAAGAAATATAAAAATTGTTGAAGACGCGACAGAAAGCTTGGGGACATATTACCGAGAAGGGAAATATAAGGGGAGGCATACAGGGACCATCGGGGACATCGGTTGTTTTTCGTTTAACGGAAATAAAATTGTGACTGCCGGTGGCGGAGGGATGATTGTCACGGATAATGCCAGCGATGCCAATAAGGCTAGATATTTGATCGCCCAAGCCAAAGACGACGACATTTATTACATCCATGATGAGGTTGGTTTTAATTACCGCTTGAGCAACATCCAGGCCGCTGTAGGCGTGGCTCAGTTGGAATGTTTGCCGGAAGCGATCCGTATTAAAAAAGAAAATTACGAGTATTATCAAAGAGCCATCCAGCCGATGGACGGCCTGCAGATCGCTCCCGTGCCGTCGTATGCAGATAATAATTACTGGATGTATGCCTTGCAAATTAATTCTAAAATATACGGCCATGACCGTGATGAGATCCTAAAGCGATTTCATCAACACCAAGTCAGGGTACGGCCGGTGTGGCATTTGAATCATTTACAGAAGCTTTATAAGAAGAGCCAAGCCTGTCACATTGAGAATGCCTTGAAGCTCGTTCAAGTCACGTTAAATCTTCCCTGCAGCGTTGGGTTATCGCGCGAGGATATTGATTACATCATCGATGTATTGAAATAAAGAAAGTTATGTCTAAATTTTTTAAACGGTTTAATAAAATTGGTCAGGATTATATCTTGATCTTCCATTGAGATTAATTTGAACAAAGAAGGAGATAGGAGATGACCAAACAGGAACAAGTAGCGAAGATAACAGGAACATTCTGCGATTACAAGAAACTGATCTTCCCCCGGAAAAGTGGACACTTTGAAGAGTTGGTATTAGCATAATACCGGCTCAGAAGGAGGTGTCCGATGGTGGGAGAAAATGGCAAGAAGAAGCGGTTTGACAAG
>JAGVNC010000049.1 GCA_020053475.1 Candidatus Omnitrophota bacterium
GTTCCGACGCTGGCATTTTTAAGGCGATAAACACGCGTAATTAAATTTTTGGCCGGCACATCCAGCCGTTTCACCACAAAAATATTGCTCCCGGGTTTAAGTTCATAGGTCAGATTATTGGCGGAAAGGATGCGCTCTAGCGCTTCATCAACAGGGACATTATCCAAGTAAAGATTGATGCTTAAGGAGGCGGCATCGGTGCCTGCAATAAAATTCATCCCGGACTGCTGCGAGAAAACTTTTAAAACATCATTCAGCTGAGCGTTTTTAAAATCCATGGAAATCGTTTTCTGAAATTCGGGATAAAGAAATACCGATGATGTGTCGAGCTCTAGCCCTGCTCCGGGAGGAGCCAGAAAGCTTATGTGGGCACATAAACCAATCAAGGCTATCAGCAATACACGAAAAATTTTATTCATGGACGACTCCTATTTTAAGTTCATAGCCGGGAGTTCGTAGTTGGGAGTATTTTTTCTACGAACTGCGAACGATGAACTCCCCTCTTTTAAGGGGTTAATGTCATGGCCTGACCTTGGTATATTATATCAATTCCTGTTTTTCGAATAGCAACAATTTTAATTTCTGCAACGGTATCTCCCTCATTGACCACTGCGCCGTTAATAATGGCCTGCGGCCGATCACTGTTCCAAATAATCCCCGTAATGACCAATGTCGGTAAAGCCATTTTATTCGCGGGTTCATCAGGTGTCCCAAATGGTGATTGTGGTTTTACCTGGCGGGGTGCCGATTTCGGCTCGGCAAATTTCGGCGGTTCGACAACCCGTGGCGGTTCAACAATCTTCTTAGGTAAAAGCGGCTTAAACGGATTTTGTGCCGGAAAAGATTCCAGATAGGCATCTAAATTGTTAGAATCCGCTTCTTGGGCTGCGGGAGCGGAAACAATCCCCAGGAACATGAAGGTTATGATTAAATGGGCAAAGGATTTATTCATCATTATTTTTGTGATTTATTGGGATCAACAGAGGCGTCCAATTCTTTTTTTAATTTGATCGAGGCGATCGTAATCTCAGCCTCGATTTTATTGCTCTCGGGCGCCGGCCCCCCGCGCTGTTGGAACGCAGGCGTCGCCATGGATGCTGAAAATTTATCGACGCGTAATGTGTAAGGAGCGTCTTCAATGCCTTTTAAAAACAAAACAATATCTTTAAATTCTTCCGAAGAAACATCGACATTAACACTGGTGATGACAACAAAATCCGTGGTTTTTTCCTGGGCCGGGGAAAAAGATAAAATCCGCACATTGTGGTCAACAGCAAATTCAGAAAGGAGTTCGACTAAATCATCATATTCAATGGATTTAGGGACTATTGCCAGGAAATCATCAAATTTTTTCTGCGCTTCCTTATTAATTTTGACGGCATCCAGCGTTTCGGACATCATTCGGACATCGTTGTTTAACCGTTGGGCCTTGTTTTGCTGAGAGGTGTAAATGTAGGTTGTGGCCAAAATAGTACCGGCGATCAGGGCCACGCTCAACAGGATATCCAGCCGGCTCTGCAGGATTTCCTTGATCTGCGCCACATTGATATTCTTGAGGTCTTTGATGTCTATTTGAGATAATTTGCTAAAATCCATGGCTTGTCCTTATTGACACAATATTTTAAAAGAAGTGACGATGTAATCATTCATTCGTTGGGTGCTGGACGTGTCCAGTTCGATACTTTCAAAATGTTTGGCAAAGTCTTGATTATTTTTTATATTGCGTACAAATTTATGGACAACGCGGAATTGTTCCCCAACATTTTCTAGATAAACAAAACCGGAAATGGTGATCACGGGCGTCGGTTTCTCTTCTATTTTTCTTTCATAAGTGACTTCTAAATTTTCAATCCATGTCCCTTCGGGAAGCATCTTAGGCAGCACCGCCAAAAAAAAAGTGACATTGCTAGAAAGCCGTACATTTGCAAAGCCTTCCAGTTTTTTCTTTAACGCAGCGGTTTTTTCCGTCAATTTCTGGGTGGAGGCACCCTTGTCAACCCCAAGCTGTATTTCTAGGTCTTCTTTTTGGGCAGTAGGCTTTGTGACAAACTGGTTAGTGTTGAGTAAAACCATGGATAAAATCCCGGCACAGACCAGGACCACCCCAGCCACGGTTTTATAATTTAATTTTTTGGTGGATGCCGAACCCCGGAATTTAAATGATTTCGGTTTTTGCGGAGATAAATTAAAAACAGCCGGCGAGTTTACATCTTCTTGCAGCGTTGCCCCAAAACAATTCACATAATTAAGATCTTCCGTTTCATTTAAGTTGAGCAAAGCCTGCGTGTTAATAAATTGGACGCTTAAGCCTATTTCTTTTTCGAGGGACTGGGCCAATTCGGCCTCCTTGGCCTTGGCGACAAAAACGATTTGTTTGACCTCTAAAAAGCTGTCCTGGCGGCTAAAATAATCCAGAGAGATACGGATTTCATTAAAAAGCCTCGTCATGAGCATTTGGTCATCAAGGTCATCGCTTCCTCCCGCCGATTTTAAATAAAATTCACGGACAAACTGGGGGATCCCTTTGTCGATGATGATGATTTTCCCCCCCATCCCTTCTTTGGTGATAATGGCCGCCGTTTGCTCTTGCGGAAGAAAATTGTGGAATGTCAACCCACGGATAAGGCTCATCGTCGCGGGCTCGATAAATTCCATCGTAAGCCCGGCTTGTTCAAATGTGGCGATATACGCATTTAAGGCTTCTTTTTTGATGGCCACAAAAATGATGCGGATGCGTTTCACTCCGTCTTGCGTAATGATAATGGGATGATAAGAATAGACGAGGTCCTCGATGGCGAATGGAATATACTTGCTTGACTCGAAGTCAACGACCCCTTTGATTTCATTGGACTGCATCCAGGGGATAATAAAGGACCGGAAGATAATTTCTTTCGTCGGTAAGCCTAAATAAACGGGCATGGAAGAAATACGGTGCCGGGAACAATATTCTTGGATATTGTTCGACATCTGCGTCCCGTCAGGGGCATAAGTGTCGCCTGGTTGTTTGCGCGTGTTCTGGCTTGTAAACGGAATGTTGAATGGTTGGACAGGCTCTGTCCCCGCGCATTCGAGGAAGTAAAGGCTGTCGTTGCCCCAGTAAACGCCTAATTTTTTATCGCCCATAGGTTATGATGAAGGTTTTTCGCTGCGTACTTTTTGTGATTGAGAACGCAACCATTTGTCAATTTCATGTTTATCGAAGCGCCAAACGCCTCCCAATTTGATCCCGGAAATTTTTCGTTGATTGAGCCAATTGTAGATCGTCTGCTTTTGCAGTTTAAGATATCTGGCTAAATCATCGACATCCATCAAATTTTTCATAGTTTATAATGCATTACAATGATTTTCTGTGGACTTATCTATACTTAATTACACTATAATAGACTTACTTTGTCAAAACAATTTATAAGTATTTGACTGGGAGGACGTTAAGAGAGATTTAATAAGAAACAGTAATGTCTAAATTGCTTGTTCCTAATGGGCCCGTCGGGGTATTGGCAAGATTAACAAAGACATTGAAAGAAAGCCCGTCTAATTCCTCAATTGTGTAAAATTGATTGACGGGAGATCCGGAGAGTTGATCGGCAAATGTATAAGCCAACGCTCCCATGGCGAGCGTTTCGGCTTGCTGGCGGCGTACCTCATTCTCAGAAGTCATGACCTGGCTTACATTGATGCTAATAACGCTGATGGCTAACACCATCATGACAAGGATAATCATGAGAACCGTAACAAACACAACCCCTTTTTCATTGTTCTTTAATTGTCGCAACATATCTACTGTCCATCCTTCGGTCTTGCCGGGATAATCGTCACCAGCTGGTCGGAGGTAATATAGCTTTTACAGTGGGGGCATATCTCGATATCCTTGCCTTGAATATTAAAGAATAAATAGGTGCAATACGCGCATCGCTGCAAATGATAAATTTGGCTGATGGTATTGGTATGCCTAGAGTTAGTATAAAATATCCAAAATGCAAAGACAAGGACTATTGAGAAAGATAAATAAAGGCCTAGCGCCATTCCAATGTCTATTTTAATCATTTGTTCTTGTCCTAATCGATTGATACACAGGCAATTGGACATCAATGCCTAAGTCTTCTTCATTCTGATATTGAGCTGCTTCTTGGGGCAAAAATGTTGATTTGAATGTTTTTTTCTGCTGGCTACTGGCCATCGCCGAAGGAGGTTTGGTTGTTCGCAGATCTCGATACGGAGATTGTTGGGACAAATGGCCATTTTCTTCAAAGCTATAAAAATTTAAAGGGTGGCTCTCTGTTTTTTTAAACGCAACAGGTGTCAGCTCTTGTATTTTTAAAATACTCCCTAGAAATGTAAATTGAGGATTGGAAGATATTGCCTGCACGGGAACGGTCAAACTTAAAGCAAACAGGATCAGGACATGAGCCGCGGCAGACCAGGCAATCCCCTGTGAAACAGCGGGGTTAGTGAATGTCCGGGGCAATATCATCCATCTTCTCCTAGTTGGTTGCAATGTTGATCCGTTCAATGCCTAACCGTCGGCAAAGATTCCAAACATCGACAATCCTCCCGACGGAGGCGCGCCGGTCTGCCTTGATCAGAATGGTTAAATCCCGGCGGGGCACCGTTTGCAGCTGGTGAGTTAATTCTTTTTGGGTAACGACGTGATCATTGAGATAAAGAATGTTTTCGCTTGTCAGGGTAATCACAAAATGATCTTCGTTGAGAAGATCGCTGGTAACAGCTTTGGGGAGCCTAATGCCAATGCTTAAGGGTGATGTCAACGAAGATGTCAGGACAAAAAATAAGAGTAATAAAAAAAGAATGTTAAGAAATGAAACGAGGTGAATGTGTTTCAGCCCGGTTTCCAGCTTGTTGTCGCGTTGAAAACGCACTTCAGGGGCTCCTTATGTTAAGAAGACACGTCCATCATCTGGCTCATGAAATGGACGAGTTCTGTGGCGCCCCGCTCCATCTCTAAAACCAACGTGTTGACGCGATGAACAAAATAATGATAAGCGATGTACGCCGGGATCGCCACCAAGAGTCCACCCAGGGTTGTCAGGAGCGCCACGCTGATCCCTCCGGCCAGATCCCCGGGAGTGACGGGATTAAGGTCAGCAGTACGCATCTGGATTGTGTGAAAACAGCTGATCATCCCCACAACGGTTCCTAAAAGACCCAGCAAAGGCGCCATGTTCGCAATCGTGGCCAAAACATTTAAGCGGCTTTCCAATTTGGGGATTTCAAACAAACTGGCGTCTTGCAAGGCTTCTTTAATCTCTTCCTTCGATGCCCCTTGTTTCATCAGGCCCGCCTGAAAGATTTTAGCGACCGGCGAAGGATTGGCATCGCATAACTGAACGGCTTCTTTCAAACGGTTTTTTTGAAGATGTTCGAAAATTTCTTTTTTGAATTGTGAAACATTTGTCTCGATCTGATGGAAGAAAAAAAACTTTTCAATCATAATCCCCAACGCAAACAACGAACATAATAGGATCGGAATCATGATCGGCCCACCGGCCCAAATCATCCTCCAGGCATTCATTCCCCCCAAACTATCCATCATTTTCTCCCTGCCTGCCGGTCACCGCTTGCAGCGGGATCCCGCCAACGGCGGTGACCGGCAGGCTCATCAAAATGGGTTTACATTAAGGTTTTGATAAATTTAAATTGTTTTCGTTGATCCAATCAAGCCGCTCTTGGGCGAACTTGGCTTCATCGGTCTGGTAGGTTAAAATTTTATTATAAATTGTTGTGGCGTCCTCCCACTTTTCTTGGTTTTCAAAAATCCGGGCCACTTGGAGGTAAGATTTAATCACCCAAGGCGTGTCATTGGGATACACATAAGGGATTTTTAAATATTCTTCGATGGCTTGTTCGGGATTGTTGAACAAATGATAACTGTCCCCGATGAGAAATTGGACTTCGGCGTTGCTGCGTTGGCCTAACCCTTTCGGGGATTCCAGCGCTTTGTGATACGCATCGATTGCTTGGGTGAAGTCCTTTTCATCCTTATAAACGTCGGCGATCTTGATGTAAGCATCGCGTTTAAATTCAGGGGCTGTCGCCAGGATGTTTTGATAGGTCTTCATGGCGGAAGCTCCGTCTAGTTCGCGCGAAAAAATATCGGCGACAGCCAATTTGGCCTTGACGAACAATTCTTGGTCGCCCTGCGCGTTAATGTCTTTGAGGACATTGATCGCTTTGTCGTAATCTTGCCGGGCTTGGTAGGCCTGGGCCAGCTGGTAGCGGACCAAATTGACTTGGTCGCCGCCGGGAAAGTCTTCAATAAATTTTTCATAATAAGCGGCCGCCTGGGAGAATTCCGAAGATGCCAAGAAATGGTCCCCCAACCAAATCAGGGATTCCTGCGCGATTTCCGTCTGGGGGTATTGATTGACCAGGAGTTTAAATCGCTTGAGCGCCTCGGGGACTTTCCCTAGTTTGTATAAACATTTGGCCATGTTCATGTCCGCGCTCTTAACAATGGCCGGGCGATCAGGGTAATTTTTCATCAAGTCCTCGAAGCGCTTGAGGGCGTTTTCATAGTCTTTAAGATTAAAATCCGAAAGGGCGAGGATGTAGGTGGCCTCAGCCAAAAATTCACTGCCCTGGGTGAGGTTTTTCATGAACGCTTCGATTTGTTGTTTGGCAGATGCCCAGTCGCCCTTTTTAAAATAAGCCACGGCCAAATAATAATTGGTGTCGTTGATGTAGCGGCTCCCCGGGAAATTGCTGCGCAAGCTTTGGAACGATAATGTGGCCATTTCGACTTTATTCAGTTTTAATAACGCAATTCCTTGACGGTACTGGACGTAATCGGTGTAAGCACTATCGGGATAATCGCGCAAAATTTGGTCGTAGATCTCAATAGCTTTTTCGGGTTGATTGACGTCTTGATAGGCATCGCCGATTTGCGTCAGCGCGCTGATTTTAACCGTTTTATTTTGGGCCTTATCTTTGATGGCGCTAAAGACATTGACGGATTCGTCGATGTCCCCTTTCTTTAAATAAGACCAGGCTAGTCCGAAATACGCTTTTTCCACGGCCTCCTGCTTTTGTTCATTGGTGGCAAATCCATCGATGATCGCCCGAAATTCGCTAATGGCATTGTCGTATTGTTTCAACAAAAAGGCAATATTGGCTTTCCCCAGACGGGCCTCCGCCATCCTGGGGCTATTCGGGAATGTCTGAATCATCTGATCATAAGCCTCAATGGCTTTAGTGTTCTCTCCCCGCTCGGAGTAAAGGCTGGCTTGGCCTAAATAAACGTCATCGGTCAAGATTCCCTTTTCCTGGGCAAAGGCCAGGGCTTTATCAAAATACTGCTGGGACAAATCAAACTTTTCCAACTTCAGATAAGACCAGCCCAAGCTGACATTGGCCATAAACACCACTTTACTGTCCAGGGATTTTTCCGCCGCCTGCGCGTAATAGCCGATGGCTTCCAAATATTTCTCTAAATAATAATAAGATTCAGCGATATAAAAATAGGCTTCCGCTTGGCGGCTTGTTTGCGGATATTTGCTCAAGTATTCTTGAAAGTACTTAATGGCCGATTCATAATTTCGTTGGTTGTATTGGATTTCCCCTAACTTAAACGCGGCATCTTCACTCAATTGATGGATGGGAAATTTCTTGAGGAGGGCAGCAAATGCATCAAACGCTTGATCGAATTGACTCTGTTCATAAAACACCCACCCTAACGAATAATATGCCTGAGGGACATACGCGGAATCGGGGTAGAGTTTGATCAATTCTTGATAATATTGCTGAGATTGCTTGTAATCAGACCCTTTCAAGTATGTTTCCCCTAACCAAAACAATGTGGCGTCTTTTAACTCGTCAAAGGCCAGGAGGCTTTGGAAAATTTCGTAAGCTTTCAAATATTGGCCTTTGAAAAAATAACATTGGCCTAACAATAGGTTGATCTCAATTTTTTTCTCGGATTGAGGGAATTGCTCTAGGAATTGCGTGATGTAACGGGTCGCCACGTCGTAAAACCCATCATCAAACGCTTTCTGAGCGACCAGAAACAACTCTTGTTCATCCCCTTGCGCCAAGGCGCGCACAGGAAGCGAAGCCGCAACAAAGCAACACAATAAAATAAGGCACACGGCTTTTTTGATGAAAATTGATTTTTTGAGCATGGCGATTATTATAACAGGTTTGCTTCTTTTTTCAATGAAAGGAGACTTCAGGCGATTCAATTTGATTAAAAATTTCTATTCCGTTATTTCTTGAATTTTGTTCCAGCTTTTATAATTTAATAGACGGATTTTAGCTTCTTTGGGTGCTTCGTCATCTAGCTGAATGAACGAACCCGAAGCTTCATCAAAATTTTGCGGGAAAATAGCAAGACAATCATTGTTGGTAAATTTTGAGGGATAGAGAATGCCTTCGATTCCAGCTTCAACAACCATTTGACCAAAAATTTGTGAGGCGATTGGAACATCAAATTGCATTGGCCAAAGACGCCAATTAGGGTCTAATAATACATCGATCAGCTTAGAAACCGTTTTAATCAGTTCGGGCTCTTGCTCTCCAATCTTTTTAGCATCTTTCTTCAGGGAGTCTGGGATTGAGAAGCCTTTTATTAAGTTAATAAAAGGTTGAAGTTTTTCCGGCTCCCTAAGGTTGATGATGGAGTTCAGAGAGCCGCTCAAGGAAACATTCGCAACAGATGTTGGATCTGTGAGAGCAAAATCTAAGGGATTGGTTTTTTGATCAATTTTTTGACACAACAATTCCTGAAGAGCGGTATTCTTATCAGCGGCTAAGTAAAGCCCCGGGAAAGAGGGAAATTGTGAAGGATTAATATCTCCAATGTTAAAACGACCACCCGCCGGATCGCAGAGGCTACCCGCAACGGAAAATGGCTCAAGGGCATATTTGTATTTTAATGCTCGTTGCCATTGTTTAAACTCGAAGGTCTTTTGAGTCGCTTCGAGAAGCGATTTTTTAATTTCATCGATAATTTGAGAGCGCTGATAGGCAAGTTCTTTATAGTAGTCCCAATGATATTTTAAAAATTGATCTTTTAAGACGGTCCACTTATTGATATCCGCAATAGAAAACTGATCCAATAAAATAAATGGTGAGTGGGCTTTATGTTGGAATTTCGGTTGGATATGACGGATGTGCCGCCTGCGCCGAGTCATGAGGCTTACCGTTTATTCTCGGCTAAGGCATTAAAAATAAACTTAAATAATTTTTTGTACCTTCCGAACCGAATCATATCACGTGGAGTTATGTTGCCCAAAAGAGGATTGGGCGTGGTGAACCACAATGCTGTTTTTGCAGCATCCCCTTTAAAATGTTCGGCAACTAGATTTAAAAGGATGGCCCATTCTCGAATACGCTCATGAAGTTTTTTGGGGATGTCTTCATCGTACCTCACAGAAGATTGAGGCACTTCTGTCGCCTTTGAAACATCCATTTTATTAAATTCAAGAAATTCTACAATTCGATTGTACTTAGGTTTATCGTTTTCGAAAAAGGATAAATAATCTTGGCTAGGAAAATTTGCAAATATCTCACTGGCTAAAATTGTCATATTGTTCCTCCCGTATTTAAAACCATGTATTTACCATAAATTTACCACATAATAACCATATTGTCAATCTGGGATTAGGGAAGAAAATGCTTTAAATACTGGCCCGTATACGAGGCTTGATGCTTGATTAATCCTTCCGGAGGACCGGCAAAGATGATCTCCCCGCCTTTTTCTCCGCCTTCCGGCCCCAAATCGATAATGTAATCGGCATTTTTGATGATTTCCATATTATGCTCGATGACTAAAACCGTATTGCCCCGGTCTACCAAGCGCTGAAGGACGCTAAGCAGTTTATCCACGTCGGCAAAATGCAATCCTGTGGTGGGCTCATCGAGAATATACAATGTCCGTCCTGTTGCCTGTTTGCATAATTCACTGGCTAGTTTAACGCGCTGGGCCTCGCCGCCGGACAATGTCGTGGCCTGCTGGCCTAACTTGATGTACCCTAACCCGACGTCCTTAAGGGTTTGCAGGACCGTGTGGATGCGGGGGATATTAGAGAACAGCGTGATCCCCTCGAGGACGGATAACCCAAGGACGTCCGCAATATTTTTGCCTTTAAATTCGACTTCCAATGTCTGCTCGGTAAAGCGTCGCCCGAGGCATACTTCGCATTCGACGTAAACATCCGGCAAGAAATGCATTTCGATTTTACGGATCCCATCCCCCTTACAGGCTTCGCAGCGTCCTCCCTTGACGTTAAAACTAAACCGTCCCGGTTTGTAGCCGCGCATCTTGGATTGTGGCAACTGGCTAAACAAGTCCCGAATCGGGCCAAAGACGCCGGTGTACGTCGCTGGGTTGGAGCGCGGGGTACGCCCGATCGGCGATTGGTCGACCTCGATGATCTTGTCAATATGGTCAATCCCCACCATTTTTGCAAACTTCCCCGGTTTTTCCCGGGAATGATACAATTTCTGCGCGAACGCCTTGTAAAGGGTATCGTTGACGAGGGTCGATTTCCCTGACCCTGAAACACCGGTCACGCAGACAAACGTTCCTAAGGGAATGGTGACATCGATTTTTTTGAGATTGTGTTCCTGGGCGCCGACGATTTGAAGTTGTTTGGTTCCCTGAATAGGACGCCGCTGGGCCGGCAAAGGGATTTTGAGCTCCCCGCTTAAATATTGGCCGGTCAGCGAATGTTTATCTTTAAGGATCCCCTCAACCTTCCCGGCGTAAATCACCTCTCCCCCAAATTCCCCGGCGCCTGGCCCTAAATCAATCACATAATCAGCTTTACGGATCGTGTCCTCATCGTGTTCAACGACAATCAGGGTGTTGCCTAAATCTCTTAACGCGTGCAGTGTCGAGAGCAACCGTTCGTTATCTTTTTGATGCAACCCGATACTTGGTTCATCGAGGATATAGATCACGCCTACCAATCCTGACCCGACTTGCGTGGCTAGACGGATCCGTTCGGCTTCCCCGCCGGAAAGCGTGGCGCTCTTGCGGTTTAGCGTCAGGTATTCCAGCCCGACATTGATACAGAAATCAAGGCGACGGACAATCTCCTTAAGAATTTGAGCGCTGATGGTTTTCTGTTCGGCCGTCAGTTGAAGATGCGTAAAAAAATGTTTGGCTTCAGTGATCGACAAAGCTGTCGTTTGGGCAATGTTATGGTTATTAATTTTAACGGACAAAGATTCTTTCTTAAGCCGTTCGCCTTTGCACCCGGGGCAAGGCGAGACGGACATATACTGTGACACTTCGTCTTTGAGCCAATCATTATCTGTTTCGCGAAACATCCGTTCTAAATAAGGGATGACGCCTTCATAAGGCTTGCCCCAAACCATGTCCGAGGAACCGTAAAAAATAATTTTTTTCAATTTGGCATTCAGCGACTCCATGGGCTCATGAGGGTCCACTCGATATTCATGCGCCAATTCCCGCATGAGGGCCCGGTAGTACATCAAATATCCCCTGCGGCCCTTTTTCGCCGGGGCAATGGCATTGATCCATTGTTTTGCCGGATCCGGGACAAGGAGTTCGGGGTCGATTTCCATTTTGGTCCCCAGGCCGTTACACGTCGGGCATGCTCCGTAAGGAGAATTGAACGAAAAGATCCGTGGTTCGATCTCGAGGATATTGATGCCGCACTCAATGCAGGCGAATGTTTCGCTAAAAATCTTCTCCGGAAATTTATTGTCGAAATTGGCCATGACCAACCCTTGGCCGATCTTCAGCGCCGTTTCCAGAGAATCGGTCAGCCGTTTTTTGATCGTTGGCTTGATGGTCAGCCGGTCAATCACAATCTCGATGTGATGGACTTTATATTTATCTAATTTAAACGATTCGCTGACTTCATAAATTTTGCCGTCCACTCGCAAACGAACAAAGCCGGCCTTGGCCACGTCCTGGCGGACATGCCGATACTCTCCCTTTCGGCCGCGGACAAAAGGCGCTAAAAGCACGACCGGAGTCCCTTCCGGGAGTTGCATCAATTGTTGAGCAATTTCTTCCACGCTCTGGCGTTCAATTTTCTTGCCGCAATGATAGCAATGAGGGGTCCCGGCGCGGGCGAATAAAAGGCGCAGGTAATCGTAAATTTCCGTTTGAGTGGCGACCGTGGAGCGCGGATTGCGGCTGGTAGTTTTTTGTCCGATGGAAATCGTCGGGGAAAGCCCTTCGATCGATTCCACCTCCGGCTTTTGAAGTTGTTCCAAAAATTGGCGCGCGTACGCAGACAGGCTCTCCACGTAGCGGCGTTGCCCCTCGGCGTAAATCGTATCGAAAGCAAGCGAAGATTTTCCCGAACCGCTTAAACCCGTGATAACGACAAATTGATTGCGGGGAATCTTAAGGCTAATGTTCTTAAGATTGTGTTCCTTGGCCCCGCGAATGGTGAGATAGGATGTTTCCATAAATATTGTCAGGCGTTAGAAGTTAACGATACCCGCTTCGTTAAACGTCTTCATTGATGGCGTTCAACGATTAACCATCAACGACGCGGGCATCGTTTATCTTAAACGATTGACTGAACCGCAATTCAGTTTATATCAATTGCGCACGCGCGTGCGCAATTGGACTACGGGGCTAATTTTGAACGCGCGTTCAAAATCCAAGATTTTAAATAAACGACCCCTGGTCGTCAATAAAGTCGCCCAGGGGCCGTTATTTATGTCAACCCTGAGCAAACCCCGGGCCAAAGCCCGGGGCGCGTCGAATGGGTTGAATCAAAAGAGCAAAAAAATTATCTTCTTTTGCCCTTCTTTTTACCGCCGCGAACCATCTTTGCGCAGGAGATGTCTCCCTTTTTATCGATAAAGTATAAATAACCGCTTTTCTTCTTTATGCCGACCTTAGCAACTTTCTTAGGGCTTCCCCCTTTTTTGCTTCCACGGGCCATCTTTGCACAAGAAACGTCGCCTTTCTTATCAACAAAGTAAAGGTATCCCTTTGCTTTCTTGATTCCTACTTTAGCAACTTTCTCAGCCATGTAATCACCTCCTTTTACGATTGTTATGAATTAAGTCCCAATCAAAATGCCTGTACAGTACTGCTTTAACGTTTGAAGTCCGGAAAGGACAGCCAAGTAACTTGTTTTGGGATTGTCCGGACAGACGATATTATCTGTTTTGGTCGTAATTGTCCCAAAATCTCCGACCACTTCTATCTCGTGGGAATTTCTTTTATAATGAGGTGATGTGAAAATGCGAATTTGTAGTTTTTTAGGGCTTCCGCACGCCAGGGCCAATGTGGCCGCGACGTTAATATTCAAGGGAAAACGGGTTAAGGCTTCGGTGACATTGCCTTTAAACAGAAGCGTCTCTTTTTTGATTTTGTTGAAGTGAAAACCATTTCGGCTAAGAAAAGAATTTTTTCGAAACCCAACTAACGGCTTGCGGGTTGTCAACGTGATCTTGCGGATTTTCGCTAAACTGGCCGCCTTAATCGCGTCAATTCCGGCTACAGCGCCGGAAGGCAGCAAAATGTAGCATTTATTTTTTTTGGCCAATTCAAATAGCTCCGGGGCTTGAAAAATTTTGCCCACGCTCATCGACAAAACGGTTTTTTTGGCTTTCAGCGCTTGCTCAACGATGGGACGGATATCCGGGGCATTCACCGCTTCGACGACACAATCGCTATGCTGGATCAATGATTTTAAATTGGGCATTAAAACATTGTTGAGCCTGAGCTTTTGGGCGAGATTGCGTGCTTTCATCATATCAATATCGTAAAGCCCGGTGACACGGCAGTCTTTAGTGAAATCTTGCGCGATGCCTTTGGCCATGCGTGAGCCAATGGCCCCGCATCCAACAATACCAATTTTAACTTTATAATGAGGGGATTTCATCTTAATGTGACGGTGATGTTATCAATGAGTCGTGCGTTTCCTATTTTTACCGCCAGAACAATAAGAATAGTCCCTGTTAACGCTTTCATGGGAGATAATGTCTGCGGATGAACACAGTGAATATATTCAATCGCTGTCGGTTTAACTCGGCGGATATGAGCGGCCATCATACGTTCAATCTTGGCCGCGCTGCGTTCACCTGCCTTGATGGCCTTGCGGGCCATTTGTAAAGCCTGGTAGAGAACAGAAGATTGACGACGTTGTTCATCCGTTAAATACTGATTGCGCGAACTTAAGGCCAATCCATTTAGTTCCCGGATGGTCGGACAAACTTTAACATTAACGGAGAAATTCAAATCCTGGATCATGCGTTTAAGGACGACCACTTGCTGCGCGTCTTTTTCTCCCAAGTAAAGCGTGTCGGGTGAAACAATGTTGAGCAGCTTGGCGACGACCGTCGCCACCCCATCAAAATGCCCCGGGCGGGATTTCCCGCACAGCCTTTCGGTGATTTCGCCTAAATGAACGGATGTCAAATAACCCGTCGGGCGAAGTCCCGGCTGAAATGCCTTCTTTGCTTTGTTTTTTAACGAGGGCATTTCAGCGCCGGGGTACATCTGGTCGACCGACGGATTCAGTATTATATCAACTTTTTCTTTTTTTGCCAATAAAACATCTTTTTTAACAGGGCGCGGATATTTGTGAAAATCTTCGTTCGGGCCGAATTGTGCCGGGTTGACAAAAATGCTTAAGACACTAATGTCATTCTCTTGCTGACATTTTCGCAGGAGTGATGCATGCCCTGCATGTAGCGCCCCCATCGTCGGGACAAAGCCAATTGTTTTCCCTGCTTGATGGGCTCGCTGACTGAAATTTTGCATCTGCTTAACAGAATGAATAATGCGCATAATGAGGTTATTTGTTTCGCGAAGTTTTCCTAAGTTTAGCCGCAACGTCCGGAGCAATCTCGGCTAAAGGTTTTAAAACAAATTCTCTCTCCATCATTCGGGGATGAGGAACAATTAAATCCGTTGTGTTTAGGGTCATGTTTTCGTAAAGCAAAATATCGAGGTCAATGGTGCGCGGGGCATTTTTGATCGTGCGGACGCGCCCTAATATTTTTTCGATGTCGTGAAGATGGGTTAATAGATCAAGGGGCGGATATGGGGTTTCAACTTTGACGACACAGTTGAGGTATTTGCCTTGCGGCGGGCCGCCGACAGGTTCGGTTTCAACCACGGAAGATTCTTTGATGATATGGATTCCTTTTTCTTCAAGCAGGCGCATGGCTTCGTGGATGTTTTGTTCGCGGTCAGCTAAATTTGATCCTAATCCCAAAAAGGCAATGGCCATGAGATTTGCGTTGCCTTGTTAAAGAATTTTGCGTAGGCGGTCGATCGCCTGATTGATCCGTTCCTTGGAAACTGTGAGCGTCATGCGGATGAATCCCTCTCCGGCGCCGCCGAAGCCCAACCCCGGAGTGGCCACAATATCAGCTTTGTCCAAGAAGGCTTTCGCTGTTTCCATGGAATTGGAAAACCCTTTAGGAATTTTCGCCCAAACATAAAATGTGGCTTTGGGCGGCGGGACTTTCCATCCCAAACTGCGCAGTCCATTAATAAAATAATCCCGTCGTTCCTGATAGGCGCTACGCATATCTTCGATCAAGTCCGGTGGACTTTGTAAAGCCGCAATCCCCGCGACCTGGATCGCCTGAAACACGCCTGAATCAAAATTCGATTTGACTTTTGCCAGCGCCTGAATCAACGTCGGATTTCCGCACGCCCAGCCGATGCGCCAGCCGGTCATGAAATATGTTTTAGACAAGGAATGAAATTCGATGGCCACGTCTTTGGCCCCGTCGATTTCCAGAATGCTGGGTGGTTTGACGCCGTCGTAGTAAACTTCCGAATACGCCATGTCAGAAACAATGATAAATCCTTTTTCGCGGGCCAATGTAACGAGCTCCGCGTAAAATGGCTTATTCGCCGTCGCGGCTGTCGGATTGTTAGGGTAGTTGATAATGATGGCTTTAAAATCCTTCATTGACGCGATTTTTTTAACGTCGGGCAAAAATTCACTGCTTGCTTTGAGCGGAAAATAAACGACCTTGCCGGAGGCAAATTCAACAGCCGGACGGTACGCCGGATAGGCTGGTTCAGTCAATAACACTTTATCTTTGGGATTGATGATTCCTAAAGGTAGATGGGCCAGCCCCTCTTTGGAGCCGATTAACGGATAAATTTCTGTATCAGGATTCAGCGTTACTTGAAACCGCCCCTGAAACCACTTCGCGATTTCTTGGCGCAGTGCTGGCAGCCCGGCATCCAATGCGTAATGATGATTGTCGGGATTATCCAGCGCCTTTTTCATCGCGTCAATAATATGCGGATGCGTCGGCTGGTCCGGATCACCAACGCCCAGATTAATCACGTCGCGGCCGGCGGCAATGGCGGCGCGCTTGGCTTTATCGATTTCGATAAAAAGATATGGCGGCAAGGCTTTGAGCCTCTCGGAGAAATCAATCGAAAATGTGTTGGATTCGGTGCCTGTGGACATAAAAATCCTTTCTATTTGTTAAATCCTAAGACGTCGTGCATGGTGTATAACCCATTCTTCTTTGTTTGCAAAAAAATGGCAGCTTCAAGAGCGCCCTTCGCAAACATGCCGCGGTCTTTGGCATTATGAATGATCTTTAATGTATCAAAGTCCGTTTCAAATGTAATCTCGTGATACCCGATGACTTCCCCTTCGCGCTTGATTTTATCTTGATCGAAATGCGGCGGCGTTGGTGAACATTGAAGAGCAATGTCGTGCATCGTCTTGGCTGTTCCCGAAGGAGAATCTTTTTTGTGGATGTGATGCGTCTCGCCGATCGAGATGTCTTCAATGCCTTTAAGATTTTTTGAGGCGATTTCGATTAATTTAAAAAGGACATTCACGCCGATCGACATATTCGAAGAACAGACGATGGGGATTTTTTTAGACGCTTCAACGATTTTTTCACGTTGTGGGGGGGTAAGCCCTGTCGTCCCAATGACCATTTTTACATTATGCTTAACGCAAGCAGCGAGATTCTCAAGTGTTGATTCGGGCAGCGTAAACTCAATCAACACATCACTTCCCTTGATGGAATTGTTGTCGGAGGAAATCGGCAGCCCGGCAATTTTCTCATTCAGCTTAGGGTGATTTTTATGTTCCAGCAACGCGGTGATTTTGAAAACGTCGGGATTCTTAAAAGATAAATGGGTGATGGTATTGCCCATGCGCCCCTGCGCGCCGCTGACGGCTAAACGGATCATCGAGAGCCTTTCACGGTGGCCAAGAGTCCATAATTTTCTAACGCGGTCTTTAATTTTTCCTTATTCTCCGGCGCCATTTCGCACAACGGGAGCCGTAATGTCCCGGGACATATTCCTAAAATTTCCATCGCCGTTTTGACTGGAATGGGGTTCGTCTCAATAAACATGGCCGCAATCAGAGGTTTTAATTTATCATTGATTTGGTTGGCTTTTGCTTTGTTGCCCGTCTCAAAAGCCTTCACCATGGTTGCGACATCTTGGGGGACAATGTTGGCCACGACCGAAATAACTCCGACCCCTCCCAGCTCCATCATCGGCAATGTGAGGGCATCGTCTCCGGAAAGAAGAATGAAATCTTTGCCACAGGCTTCTTTGACAGCCTTGGCCTGGGTTAAGGAACCCGAAGCCTCTTTAACGCCAACAATGTTTTTACAGTCTTTGTGCAATTTGGCAACGGTTGGCGTTTCGATGTTTCTTCCTGTTCTTCCTTCAATGTTATAAAGGATAATAGGGATTTTCACGCTGTCGGCCACAGCTTTGAAATGAAGATACAGTCCGCGCTGGGTTGGTTTGTTGTAATAAGGCGTTACGACCAGTGTGGCGTCAGCGCCGGCTTGGGCTGCATGTTTTGTCAAAGACACGGCTTCGGCGGTTGAATTTGATCCTGTCCCGGCGATGATGGGAACGCGTTTGGCCGATGCTTGGATGCAAATTTCAATGACTTTGTGGTGTTCGTCATTGTCCAGAGTCGGGGACTCTCCGGTTGTTCCGCAGGGAACAATCCCGTTAGTCCCATTTTTGATTTGGAATTCAACAAGCTCTTTGAGCTTGGACTCATCGACTTTGCCGTCTTTGAAAGGCGTCACTATGGCTACGATTGATCCTTTAAACATTCTTTCTCCTTTTATAAGTCGCTCGTCGCTTGTCCCGTGGAAGGCTTCGCCTTCTCGGGATTTAATCCCCGAAATCGCAAAGCGATTTCAGGGGATCTCTTGTCGCTCGAAGTTTACTAGCGACCAGAGACGAGAAGACTAGCGACTAATAGTAATACTCCCCCCGCGCCACAAACTTCGCACTTCCTTTGAGCCAGACATTGGTGATTTTATCACCGACAATATCAAAAGTCACTTCTAATATTTCGCCGCCGGACGTCTTGACGTTCATCCGCGCTTTTGTTTTATTGTGGACTTTAGGATTGGCTTTTAAGAAGCTCACAATCGCGCTCGCGACACTTCCTGTCCCGCAGGCCCTGGTTTCATCCTCGACACCGCGTTCGTACGTTCGGGCATGGACGAGCCCTTCCTTCATCTGTTCAACAAAATTGACATTTGTCCCGCGCGGTTTAAACACTTCGTGATAACGGATCAACGGACCGATGTTTGACACGTCGATGTTAGCCAGGCCATCAACAAAAACGATTGTGTGTGGTACCCCGGTATCGATATAACTGACATGCATGTCGCGGTCATTGACGGTCACGGCAACATCGGCTCGATAATCCTTTGGGTCGCTCAAATGAACATTAGCGACCTCCCCTTTAGCTTCACCTTCGACAATGCCGGCCAATGTTTCCATGGTAAATAATTTTTTCTTCGGTTTTTTGTCCGCAACGATGTAGGCGGCCATGCAACGGGCCCCATTCCCGCACATCTCTGCTTCGCTGCCATCGGCATTGATGATGCGCATTTTGTAATCGGCTTTTTTGGACTTGTCTAAAATCAATACTCCGTCCGCCCCAAGGCCTGTTGAACGATCGCATACCTGGATCGTCAATTTTTTAAGATCGATTGATTTTTGAGGAGCATCAATCACGATAAAATCGTTGCCGGCTCCGGCCATTTTAGTAAATGAGATTTTTTTATTCATTGTTGATCCTGAGTGTTAAGAATATTTAAAATCCATTGCTTCTTTTCTTCAGAATAAGGAAACTGCAATCTAGGAGAAACAAAAAATAGCCTAGGCGATGATTCTTCAAGATCGTGGAATTTACCAGCAAGGATCATTTTCTCCCCTGTCTTTGGTCCAATCATTGGGATGGATTCCCATTCTTCAAGTCGCTGCTTTGCGTCACCACCACCATAATCTATGTCGTGAGGAATAGGAAGCCACACTGCATTTATTGTTTGATGTCCCCAGTTTCCCCTTAATACTTGGCTGACGGATAAAACAACTTTGGGAGGATTTGAGTTTTTAGCTTCTTTATCATCAACTTCAATAACTTCAGCGACAATGATATTGTAAACTTTGTTTCTTAGGAGTTCTTCATCACTAAAAACATGTTCAGGAGAAGCGCCGGCAAATGAAATATTCGTAGATCCCAAAAAGAATGCAAAAAGGAAAATAAGAGTTCTCATTATTTTAGAAACGCCGGTATTGTTTCGCCCCGGACCAAGTCTTCAAACGTTTCCCGTTTTTTGGTAACCTCAAATTGATTACCTTTGACGATGACTTCCGGCGGACGGCCGCGGACGTTGTAATTGCTCGCCATCACATACCCGTATGCGCCAGCGGTCATAATCGCTAAAAGGTCGCCTTGATTCATCTGGGGCAATTCGCGTTCTTTGGCAAAGTAATCACCGCTTTCGCAAATCGGGCCAACGACATCCACTTTCGCCGTTTTAGTCTTAGTCTTCGGCCTTTTCACCGGCACAATTTCATGATACGCGTCGTAAAGTGCCGGACGGATCAAATCGTTCATCCCGCCATCGACAATCAGGAATTTCTTAATGCCGTTATCTTTTAGATACAGCACTTTGGTCACAAAAATCCCTGCATTGGCCGTGATGAATCGTCCCGGCTCCATGATGATCTTAAGCCCTGTTTTCTCGAGATACGGCAAAATCGCGTCGGCAAATTCCTGAGCGGTTTGCGGCTTTTCATCTTTATAGACTGCCGCCAGACCGCCGCCGATGTCCAAATATTTTAAATGAATTCCTGCGGCTTTTAACGTTTCAATAAACCCAAGGACTTTTTTGAGCGCCTTGACGAATGGTTCGCGCGTCAGGATTTGCGAACCGATATGCACGTGCAACCCGCAGAAATCCAGATGCGGATAGCGGGCGCGATTTTTCATAATGTCTTTGGCTGTGGTCAGGTCAATCCCGAATTTATTTTTAAGCGTCCCTGTCGTAATTTTGGCATGCGTCGCTGCCTCCACATCCGGATTAATCCGTAAGGCCACTTGCGGCTTCTTATTCATGGCTTTCGCCACGCGATTGATTTCATCCAGTTCGGGCAAAGACTCGACGTTAAAGAAAAGAATCCCTATTTTGACCGCTTCGCTGATTTCCTCAGCGGTTTTCCCTACGGAGGCAAAAACAATTTTTTTCGGGTCAGCGTTGACCATCAGCGCTTTTTTCAGTTCGCCTAAGGAGACAATATCGAACCCAGCGCCTTGGTCGGCCAATGTTTTCAAAACAGCGAGATTGTCATTCGCTTTCATGGCAAAACAAATGAGTGGATTGATCTTCGCAAAAGCCTTCTTGATCTTGGTGAAATGGTCGACAAGCGTGTGATGGCTGTAGAGATAAAGCGGCGTGCCCACGCTCTGGACCACATCCGTGACCTTCACGTCTTCGCAGTACAACTCCCCGTTTTTAAATTGGAAGTCATGCATATGAGTTATGAGTTCGTAGTTGGTCCCGTGGAAGGCAAAGCCTTCCCGGGATTGAATCCCCGAAATCGCAAAGCGATTTCAGGGGATAGTTCGTAGAAAAATTGCTTTTACTCCGACCTACGAACTCTGAACTACTATCTTTTTATCGATTTTTTTGATTTGACCGAATATTCCGGATCAATAATCTTGTTAATCATTCTTGAATTCAGCAAGGGATGGAACGTTTTTAACTCTTGATCGTCCATTGTGCGCAATTCTTGGCCGCTTTGATATTTATGTTGGATTAATTTGCCGATAATCGCATGAGCTTCTTTAAACGCAACGCCTTTTTGGACCAGATAATCCGATAAATCAGTGGCGTACAAAGATTCATCATCGATCTGTTTGGCAATGTTTTCTTTTTTGAACGTAACATTTTTAAATAACTCTGTGAGCACAGCCAGTTCTTTTTGAATAATTTCAAAAGAATCAAATAAGGGCTCTTTATCCAACTGCATGTCGCGGTTGTAGCTTAACGGAAGCCCCTTCATCATCACAAGGACATTGACTAGATTGCCGTAAAGTCGGCCGCTGTAGCCACGGACCAATTCCAAGACATCGGGATTCTTTTTCTGCGGCATCAAGGAGCTTCCTGTGCAAAATGCATCATCGATATCGATAAAATCAAATTCTTTGGACGCCCACAAGATCACGTCTTCGGCCAATCGCGACAAATGCATCCCAATCACAGCCAGCCCACTTAACGTTTCGATGATAAAGTCCCGATCACTAACGACGTCAATTGAATTAGCCGTTGGGTCAATCGCTTTAGGTAGATCCGAAGATGTAAAATAATAAGCCGACGCTGAAATCGATGTTCCGGCAATAGCCCCTGACCCAAACGTTAAACGAATGTTGTCATGGATCTGTTGAAGGCGCTGATGGTCGCGGGCCAGCATTTCCTGATAGGCACCCAAATAATCGCTCAAGCTGATAATCATTGCATGTTGTAAGTGCGTGAGTCCAGGTAAGCAAATGCCTTTATTCTTTCCTGCTAATGCTTTCAAGCTCTCTGAAAAATTTTTTAACATCGTTTGGGTTATTTTCAGCTCATCCAAACAAAAAAGTTTCATGTCTAAAACGATTTGGTCATTCCGTGAACGGCATGTGTGAAGTTTAAGACCGGCCTTTCCTGCTTTCTTCTCGACCAAATGCTGAATATAGGAATGAATGTCTTCAAAAGAAGAATCGATATTTTTAAAGAAGGATCTGTCCTCAATTGTTTTTGCAATGCTTCGTAGCGCCGTTGCCAATTTACTGTGTTCTTGGTTGGTCAAAAGCCCGGCTTTTTTTAGGATCGCGATATGGGCTAACGATCCCAGGCAATCATACTTTGCCAATTTTTGGTCAAAGTGGATCGACTTCGTAAACTCTTCAACGAGTTTATGCGTTTGCTTGCTGAATCGTCCACCCCACAGTTTAGTCATAGGTTAATCCTTTTTGGTCAACAGCCGCCGGCGACCGGTGACTGGCCACTGGCGACTGGCGACTGGCGACTAGTTACTAATACGGCATGCCCCACAATTTGATAAATCCATCGGCGAGTTTTTGGTCAAAGATGTCGCCTTTCCCGTACGTCGCCAATTTTTGATTGTAACGGGAGAATTTAGATTGTCGTCCGACCGCCACACAATTGCCTTTGTAAAGTTTCAAGCGGATAGTCCCACTCACGCGTTCCTGCAATTGGTTGAAATATTCGTCGAGTTGTTTTTTCAGAGGCGTTTCCCAAAGGCCGTAATACACCAATTCCGCATATTTTTGCGACAAGGGTTGCTTGTAATGCAATGTCTCGCGATCTAAGACAAGCGCTTCCAACTCCTGCCGGGCCGTGTGCAACACCGTGGCCGCCGGATTTTCATAAATCTCACGCGATTTGATTCCCACGAGTCGATTCTCGATCATGTCAACGCGGCCGACGCCATTACCCCCGGCGATTTCATTGAGTTGATGAATCATGTCAACGGATGAATGTTGCTTGCCGTTGATTTTCATCGGAAACCCATTTAAAAATTCTAGTTCGATGTATGTTGGCTTATCAGGAGCTTTTGCCGGATCAACCGTCAGTTTATAAATTTCTTCCGGCGGCTCAGCCCACGGATCTTCCAAAATTCCTGACTCAATGCTTCGCCCGAATAAATTCAAATCAACACTGTACGGGCTTTTTTTAGTGACATCCATCTTAATGCCTTTTTTTTCTAAATATTCGATCTCGGCATCGCGTGTTTTGAATTCCCAAATCCGCAAGGGCGCGATAATCTCTAAGCTCGGATCAATCAACCGGGCCGTCACCTCAAACCGGACCTGGTCATTGCCTTTGCCTGTGCATCCGTGAGCGACAGCCATCGCTTTTTCTTTTTTTGCAACGATCACTTGATGTTTGGCAATCAAGGGCCGCGACAAAGCCGTGGCTAAATAATATTTATTTTCATAAACCGCGCCCGCCCGTAACGCCTTGAAGACGTAATCATCGACAAATTCTTTTTGCAGGTCGACAATGTGGACTTTGGACGCCCCCGTTTGCAGCGCGCGTTTTTCGATGGCTTTGAAATCTTCCTGGCCCCCTTGCCCGACATTGGCTAAAAAGGCAATGACGTCGTAGCCTTTATCTTTAAGCCAGGGAATGGCGCAGGATGTGTCAAGTCCGCCTGAATATGCTAAGACAACTTTCTTCATTTCATGGACCTCTTTTATGAGTTGAGAGTTCGTAGTGGGTAGTTCGTAGAAAGAACGCTTTTCCTCCGAACTATTCCCTGAAATCGCTTTGCGATTTCGGGGATTTAATCCCGGGAAGGCTTCGCCTTCCACGGGACGAACTCCCCACTACGAACTTTTTAATAGCTCTAACAATATCGCTTTCTGGATGTGCAGGCGGTTCTCTGCCTGGTCAAACACAATGGAATGCCCCCCGTCAATGACTTCCTCGGTGACTTCTTGCCCGCGGTGCGCCGGCAGGCAGTGCATAAAAATAAAATCCGGGTTCGCGAGCCGGACAAGTTCATTATTGATTTGATAGTTCTTAAAATCATGTAACCGCTGTTTGCTTTCGGCTTCCTGCCCCATGCTCACCCAGGTGTCCGTGTAAATAATATTGGAGTTCTGGGCGGCTTTTTGCGCGTTGTGCGAAACAGAAAGAATGGACCCTGATTCTTCGGCATAACCGGCGGCTGCTTCAACCACATCATTTTGGGGCTCGTACCCTTTGGGCGTGGCCACATGAATGTTGATGCCCATCTTCGAGCATCCTAATAACAATGACAGGCACACGTTGTTGCCATCTCCGATGTACGCCAATGTGAGGCCTTTAAGTTCCTGAAATTTTTCTTTGATCGAAAAAAGGTCCGCCAGCGCCTGACAAGGATGAAACAGGTCCGACAATCCATTGATGACCGGGATCGTCGCCGATTTGGCTAAATCAATGATATCTTGATGGCGATGGGTGCGGGCAACAATCGCATCCAAATAACGGGACAATGTCTTGGAAACGTCCGATGTGGATTCGCGCACGCCCAAATTAATTTCTTCCGGCCCAAGATAGACGCAGTAGCCGCCCAATTCCCACACGCCGACCTCAAAGGAGACGCGGGTGCGGTTCGACGGTTTTTGAAAAATCAGCCCGACGGTCTTGCCTTTGAGCGCCTGGTTGTAGGCGGACGGATTATTCTTCATCTTCTGCGTGAGTTCCAGAAGTTCGGCGATTTCGTCGCTTGAAAAATCTTGTAAATTAATTAGATCACGTTTCATTTTTCAGTGGTCAGCGGTCAGTGGCCAGTGATCAGAATTATTTTTCTGACCACTGAGCACTGATCACTCTATCCTCGGATTTCTTTTAGGCTTTTTTCTAGAATGTATATTGCCTTATCTACTTGTTTTTTGGTCACATTGAGCGCCGGCATCAGACGTAATACATTGCCTTGCGTGCAATTGATGATCAAGCCGTGCGCTAAACACTTTTCAAAAATATTTTTCCCTTCGATATTGAGTTCAACGCCAATCATCAGCCCTAAGCCGCGGACGTCTTTGATCAAAGAATACTTCTTTTTCAGGTCATTGAGTTTTTCACGCAGGTATTGGCCCATGACTTTTGTGTTTCTAAGCATTTTATCACCCGTCAGTGCTTTAAAAACACCCAAGGAGGCTTTGCATACCAAAGGGCTCCCCCCGAATGTCGAGGCATGCATCCCTGGCTTTAGCACATCGGTAAATTTGTCTTTGACAACCAACGCCCCGATCGGAAGTCCGCCGCCTAAGGCTTTGGCTAACGTCATTAAATCCGGTTCAACGCCGTAATGGTTAAAGCAAAACATTTCTCCCGTGCGTCCCATCCCCGTCTGGACTTCATCAAAAATCAGAAGAATATCTTTCTCATCGCAAATGCGGCGGATTTCTTTCACGTAAGCCTCTTGGGCCACATTCAGTCCCCCCTCTCCTTGGATCAATTCCATCATGATGGCGATCGTTTGATCCGTGATCGCTTTTTTAAGCGCATCGATATCGTTAAAAGAGACATGAATAAATCCCGTGGGCAACGGATCAAACCCTTGTTGATATTTGGCTTGCCCTGTCGCGGCGAGCGCGCCTAACGTCCGGCCATGAAAGGAGTTCTTCATGGTGATAATCTCAAACCGTTTGGTCTTTTGGCCATACGCCCGGGCTAATTTGATTGCGCCCTCCGTCGCTTCAGATCCACTATTGCCAAAGAACACTTTGCCGGCAAAAGACCAGCGAATGATTTCTTTGGCCAATTTTGCTTGCTGGGGGTGATAAAAATTATTCGGGAGATGAATCAGCTTATCGATTTGGTCGCGTACCGCCGACATCACCTTGACATGGCAATGCCCGACGTTATTGACACCCCATCCGGGAAAGAAATCCAAATATTCTTTTCCATCGATATCAATGAGTTTCATCCCCTTGCCTTTGACAAAAATCACCGGCGTCCGCGTGTAGGTGGACAGGATATAATCGTCGTAGGCTTTAAAAATTTCTGCTTTTTTCATATAGTTCATAGTTCGTAGTTCGTGGTTCGTAGTAAAAACTAAATCTGTCTACGAACTCCGAGCTACCAACTAATTATCCTTTTAATATCTGTGTCCCAATCCCGCGGTTCGTAAAGAATTCCAGCAACAACGCGTGCTGAATGCGCGCGTCAACAATGTGGGTTTTTTGGACCCCGCCCAGCAACGCTTCGGTACACGATCTGACTTTGGGGATCATTCCGCCATGAATCACGTTTAGCTTGATGAGGTCCTCCACTTCCGCAATAGTCAATGTTGAAATCATCGATTCTGCATCTTCGGGATTGCGCATGACACCCTGGACGTTCGTCAATAAAACCAATTTTTCCGCTTCCATGGAATTCGCAATGGCACTCGCCACTTCATCCGCGTTAATGTTGTGTAACTGTTTTTCTTCGGACACGCCCATCGGGGACACGACCGTGATATACCCGCGCTTTAAATGTTTTTCCAGCGCCTGGCGGTTGATCGATGTAATGCTTCCCACAAAGCCAAGGTCTTTGGCCGCTTTACGTTTCTCCACATAAATAATGTTTTCCTCGCCGGATAATCCTGTCACGTCGCCTTTGAGTTCCTTGATTTCTTTGACAATCCGTCTGTTGAGTTTCCCTAACTCTTCGCTAACGATCGCCAGCGTTTCTTTGTCCGTCACCCGGATCCCTTCGTGAAATTCGCTTTTGATCCCCTCTTCTTTGAGGCGCGTGCTGATGTGCGGCCCGCCGCCGTGGACGAGGATGGTCCGGATCCCGACGTAACTTAAGAACACAATATCTTCAAGCACATTACGGCGGATCGTGTCATTATCCAGGATACTTCCGCCGTATTTAATGACGAACACTTTCTGGCGGAAAGCATGGATGTAGGGAATCGCTTCGATCAGGATATTTGCTTTTTGAATAAACTCTTCCATCAATGAACTCGCTTTCTTAATTGTATTCGGCGTTAATCCGGACGTATTCGTACGATAAATCCGACGTGTAAACGACCGATTGATGTCTGCCGATATTTAAATCCACATGAATGACAATATGTTTCTTGGCAAAGGAACTAAACTTGATTTTCAAATGGTCTTCCGTCACTTTCTTGATGGCCAATGATCCAACGGCCGCGGCCACACGCCCCCAATTGGGATTGCTTCCGAAAGCCGCAGTCTTCACGAGAACGGAATTGCCGATTTGCAGGCCAACTGTTTTGGCTTGGCTCTCGCTCTTAGCACCAGTGACGCGAATCTCAATTAATTTCGTCGCTCCTTCGCCATCAACCACAATTTTTTTGGCCAAATCCAGGCAGACGAATTTCAAAGCCTTTAAGAACCCCTGATAATCTTTGCCGGGCATGGTCATGGGTTTATTGCCAGCCAAACCGTTCGCCATGACAACCACCATGTCATTGGTGCTCATGCACCCATCGATGGTAATCCGGTTAAACGTTTCTTCGTTGGCCTGACGTAATGCCGCCTGGAGCATCCCGCCGCTGATCGCCGCGTCGGTCGTGATGAACCCTAACATCGTCGCCATGTTGGGCGCGATCATGCCTGACCCTTTGGCGCATCCGGCGATTAATACTTTTCTCCCATCGAGCGTGCATCGGACGCAAGCCTCTTTGGTTTTTAAGTCCGTCGTCAAAATCGCTTTGGCGGTTTTGCGTCCGGCGTCTTGCGTATTGGCTAATCCTTTGACGAGTTTTTGGCTGGCTGCCTTGATTTTCAAATACGGCAATGGTTTGCCGATGATCCCCGTCGACGCCACGACAATATGCTGGGGTTGGACGTTTAATAGTTTGCCAAAGAGCTCGGTTGTTTTTTCCGCGTATAAATAGCCAAAACTTCCGGTAAAACAATTGGCGTTCCCGCTGTTAACGACAACCGCTTGCGCTTTGTGATGGCGCAAATTTTTCTGACTGATCAATAAGGGCGCTGCTTTGACGGAATTTTTTGTGAAAACCCCTGAGGCCGTCGCTGGGCGCTCACTGAAAATAAGCCCTAAATCCAGTTTGCCGGAACGCTTGATGCCGCTGGCAATGCCGTTTGCCTTAAAGCCAAGAGGTGTTGTTATCCCGCCTTTGATTGTTTTCATAAAAATTTTCCTGGTAAATTCGAAGCACGAAATTCGCCCGCCCCGCCGCTTCGCGGCTAAAAGCCGCGGGCCGGGGAAATCCGAAACAATATTTAAATTTAAAATTTTGAATTTGTTTCGTGCTTCGTACTTCGAATTTCGGATTTTATTATTTAAGCCCCTGTGTCTCTGGAAAACCGCACATGAGATTCATATTCTGCACGGCTTGTCCCGCCGCGCCTTTTAATAAATTATCAATGACCGAAGTTATAACCAAAAGTTTTCCATTTTGGCTCACGCTGACAGCAATATCGCAATAATTCGTCCCAACGACATGTTTGATCTCGGGTTGCTGGCCGATATTTAACAGGCGAACAAACGGTTCGGTTTTATAAAATTTCTTGTAAATCTGATGGACCGCTTCGGCAGTCGTCTTTTCCTTCAACGACACGTAAATTGTCTCTAAAATCCCATTATTGATCGGCAATAGATGCGGCACAAAATTGACCGAGATCGGTTTGCCGGTGACTTGCGATAAGTATAAATCGATTTCCGGCGCATGCTGATGGTTCAATACTTTGTACGCTTTAAAGTTCCCGTTCACTTCACAAAACATCATGCTCGTCACTGTTTTGCGCCCTGCCCCGCTCACGCCCGATTTGGCATCGATGATAATCGAAGTAATCTTTTTGCCCTGGGTCGCGCCGATCGGCGCTAAAGCCAACAACGCTGCCGTTGGGTAACATCCGGGGTTTGAGACGAGCTTGGCTTTCTTAATCTCTTCACGATACAATTCGGGAAGCCCATACACGGCTTTTTTGAGATTTTTTTTATCAACGTGTTCTTCGATGTACCACTGTTGATATTGCTCAGGATCTTTGAGCCGATAATCGCCGCTAAAATCAATCACGGCTAAACCGGCTTTCAAAAGATCCGGCGCCAATTGCATGGCGATCGTATGCGGCACAGCTAATAAGATGACTTCACAGGACGTGGTAGCTTTGTCCAAATCAAAGGGCGTGCATTTTAGCGCAGTTTGTCCTTTAAGGTCAGGCCAAATGTCATCAACTTTCCCCTGTGTATTATTGGCGCTGACATACGTAACACGCACTCCCGGATGCTTTAAGAGGATTTTTAATGCGGTGTGCCCGGAGTATCCGCTGATCCCAACAATCCCGACTTTTTTCATAATTTTTGGTCTCTAAATCTAAGGAATATAAAGGTTTATATTAAAATAAAAAACCTATCTCGTCAACTCTTTTGTAGAGGGAGATAGGTTTAAATTCCTTACTTCGGCTATATTCTTTAGGTTAACGCTTGACCCACTGGAATTTCTTCCTTGCTCCCTTTTGTCCCGGCTTTTTCCTTTCCTTCATTCTAGGATCACGCCTTAAAAGGTCAGCTTTCTTCAGAAGAGGCTTGTTGGATGCTTCACAGATAATCAGCGCACGAGATAACCCTAAACGAAAAGCGCCGGCTTGACCAGTGCTTCCACCGCCAGTGATTTTAGCGTCAATATCAAATTTATCTAATGTGTTGGTCAATTTTAAGGGTTCCAGAATAATAATCCTGTCCGTTTCACGCGGAAAATAATCTTCAAATCCTCGTTTATTCACACAAATCAGTCCTGTGCCGGGAGATAAATTCACTCGGGCAATTGAACTTTTGCGTCGACCTGTTGCTCCATATTTTACGATTTCAACCATTTATTATCCTTTAATTTAGTCTCTCGTCTCTTGTCTCTCGTCGCCAGCTAGCGACTAGAGACGAAAGGCAAGCGACTAAACTTCAACAACAACGGGTTTTTGGGCGATATGCGGATGTTGATCTCCCGCATACACGCGTAATTTCCCTCGAAGTTGGTTCCCCAAAGGCCCCGAAGGGATCATGCGATTGACGGCCAGCTTCATGACTTGCTCGGGTCTGTTTTTAAGCATCACAGCCAAAGGGATCAATTTCTTTCCGCCAGGATATCCGGAATGGCGCCCGTATTCTTTTTGCTCTAATTTGCGCCCAGTGACCTTGATTTTTTCCGCGTTAATGATCACGACCATGTCTCCATTATCAATATGCGGAGTATACGTCACTTTATGCTTGCCGCGCAAAATGTGGGCCGCTTTGGTGGCGACACGCCCTAAGACTTTGTCCTTCGCGTCAATGACAAAGCATTGGCGCTCAACGTCTTCGGCTCGCGTAAAAAATGTTTTTTGGCTGTTTTTATCTGTAACTTTTTTCTGAGTCATAAGATTTCTCTAAATGCGATAACGGAGTGAAAGTATAGCATTCTGGAATAAATTGTCAACGATTTATTTTGTGGAAAGAAAAAGGGACAGATGTAATTTCAAAGACATCTGTCCTTTTTCGAGTTCCCTTCGATGGGGCTTATTGAACTGGAACGGCAGCTGGACCTGGGTCAACAGCTGAAATAACAGCTAACGTGCCGGCATTAACTGTTCGGAAAAGTAAGTTATCCATTTTGCCATTGCCATCAAAGTCGCCCTCAATGGGTTGAAAATAACCAGCTGGCTCAGTGATTGAATTGTGCGTTTGAACGCTAAAGCCGATTTCATTCCCATTGTTTCCGTTTAGGACATACGAATAAACTTGGCCGGGAGGAATAAGATCTGCTGCATCTCGATAATTAAAAACGACATCATTGACGCTGTCGCTATTTGTATCAGTAACTTTCTGCACGGAAATCACAAATGTATCAATGTTTCCTTCACCAATTAAATCTTTTGTCCAAAGGACGTCGCCTGTGGCTGCATTTAAACTGACGGCTTGGACGATGTCACTCTGGTTTCCTTCGCCGGGATAGACAACTCCCACCACAACCATATTAGGGTATGCGGCAGGGTTACGGCTTGGGATGTAGGCTGCGGTATCGATTCTTCCATCATGAACGATATAATTCCAGAGTTCGGCGGCGTGCGCTACACTGACTGAAAAGCTTGAAACAAGAGCAAGAACAAAGAAGAAAAATCTTAAGTGGGGAACTTTCATGAATGCTCTCCTTTTAACGGTTAAAAATCTAACTGAATAAAAGATAACATATCTTTTGGACTTGTCAAGGGCTAACCCCTTCCCCATTAATAATTAACACTTACCAAGCACAGCCCTTGCGCTTTGGCTGTGGGGGGCGCAAGTTTTCTATCTTTTTGAGAGAGAATCGTTTTCAGGCTTTTCCTCTTCAATCTCCCTGCGCCAACGACCAAGAGCGAGCCAACGATGTTGCGCACCATTTTGTAGAGAAATCCATCGGCAGTGATGTCGATAAAAATCAAAAATCCTCTTTGATGAATTTTCAATGATTTGATTGTGCGGATAGTTGAGGCCTTTTTCTTTAATGAAGAACCAGCCGCTTGAAACGATCTAAAATCATGCCGGCCAACGAGAGATTTGGCTTCCTTTTTCATTAGCGCGACATTGAGAGGATACGGATAATGCAGAGCAAAACGATCATGCAGGGGCGATCGGATTTTAAGGTGCGAAATCGTATAACGATATGTTTTTTGTTTTGCCGAATATTGGGCGTGGAATGTGTCGGAAACTTTCTTGACATCGATGACGGCAATGTCCGATGGGAGTAACGCATTGAGCGCGCGGTGCAGCTCCTCGACGGGCATAGCCTTGGGGATTTTCACATTGGCGACTTGCCCTAATGCATGCACACCGCTGTCTGTCCGTCCGGATCCGATGACCGTTAGATCTTTCTTGAAAATAGTCTGGAGCGCTTTTTTGATTTCCCCTTGGACAGTGCGCTGGCCTTTGGGTTGGATTTGCCAACCATTGAAATGCGTTCCGTCGTATTCGAGGGTGAGTTTGAGATTTATAGACATGATCGTGACCAGTCGACAGTCGCCAGTGCGAAAATTTGTCCCTGGTCACTGGCGATCCCCTGAAATCGCTTGCGATTTCGGGGATTAAATCCCGGGAAGGCGAAGCCTTCCACGGGACCGGCGACTTTAAATCAGTTTTCTTTTAATTAACTCTTCCGCGATTTGGATCGCATTGAGGGCAGCGCCTTTGCGGATGTTGTCGGACACAATCCACAGATTGAGCCCATTTTTGATGGACTCGTCTTCGCGGATGCGCCCGACGAATGTCTCATCTTTGCCGGCCGCGTCTAGCGGAAGAGGATATTGGCTTTTGGCTAAATCATCGATCACTTTGACGCCCGGTGCTTTTTTGAGTAAGCTGATAGCTTTTGCACGGGTCAGTTTTTTCTTCGTTTCGATGTTGACCGATTCGCTGTGCGCAAAAAAGACAGGAACACGCACGCACGTCGCGGTCACTTTAATCGACTTGTCCCCCATGATTTTGGTCGTTTCGTTGACCATCTTCATCTCTTCTTTGGTGTAATGATTCGGCTGGGCAGCGTCGATCTGGGGGATCAGATTAAAAGCAATTTGATACTGAAATTTTCTGGCTGGCATATCTTGATTTTTCACCTGCTCACGCAATTCTTCAATGGCCTCGGCCCCGGCCCCGGACACGGACTGGTACGTCGAGACAACGACTCGTTTAATTTTGGCGTAATCATGCAACGGTTTAAGCGCGACAACCATTTGGATTGTCGAGCAATTAGGGTTGGCGATGATCCCTTTGTGTTTTTTGATGTCATTAGGGTTCACTTCAGGCACAACCAACGGGACATTTTTATCCATGCGGAATTGGCTGGTATTGTCAATGACAACACATCCGGCCTTGGCGGCAATCGGCGCCCAGATTTTGCTGATCTCCGCCCCCGGCGAAAACAGGCCAATATCCATGCCATCGAAGGAATGTTCGTTGACCTTCTCAATAGGGATGCCATCGATTGTTTCATCGACGTCACTTGTCGAAAACAACTTCAATTGATTGACAGGGAAATGCCGCTGCTTAAGAATTTTGTAGAATTCTTGGCCAACAGCGCCGCGAATCCCTAATATCGCTACGTTATATTTTTTCATAGATTTTTTACCACAAGATCTCCAACCTCTGTCGTTGAATACCCCATCTTTCCAGCGGCGAGATCTTTGAGTTTCGTTTTGACGATCGTTTTGACGGATGTTTCAATCATTTGAGCGGCTTTCGCTTCGCCGACTTGGCGTAACAACATCGCCATGGCACAAATCGCGGCCAGGGGGTTAATGACATTCTTCCCTGTATATTTGGGAGCTGACCCGCCGATGGGTTCGAACATCGACACGCCTTTCGGATTAATATTCCCTCCGGCGGCAATGCCCATCCCGCCTTGAATCATCGCGCCTAAATCCGTGATGATGTCGCCGAACATGTTATCGGTCACGATCACATCAAACCATTCCGGGTTTTTGACAAACCACATGGTCGTGGCATCGACGTGCGTGTAATTTGTTTGGACATCTTTGTATTCTTTGGCTAATTCGTTAAATGTTCGTTCCCACAAATCCCAGGCAAACGTTAAGACATTTGTTTTTCCGCAGAGTGTTAATTGTTTTTTCTTTCCATATTTCTGGGTGAATTCAAAGGCGTAACGTAAACAGCGCTCCACCCCTTTGCGGGTATTGTGCGAGATTTGGATGGCCACCTCGTTGGGCGTTCCTTTGTCCTTAAATTCCCCCAGGCCTTTGTATAACCCTTCCGAATTCTCCCGCACGACGGTAAAATCGATGTCTTCGGGCTTTTTGTTTTTTAACGGACAGAATCGCTCGTCGAAAAGCTGGATTGGCCGCAAATTGATGTATTGATCCAAATCAAAGCGCAGTCGAAGCAAAATTCCCTTTTCAAGAATCCCGGGCTTGACATCGGGGTGGCCGATCGCGCCTAAAAACATGGCGTCAAATTTCTTGAACTCTCCGATGGCCGAGTCAGGCAACGTTTCTTTCGTTTTTAAATAGCGCGCTCCGCCGAAATCAAAATTGACAGTTTCGGTTTTGAATCCATATTTTTGTGAAGCCTCTTGCAGGACTTTTAATCCTTCGCGAACGACTTCCGGCCCTGTCCCGTCTCCGGGGATCACAGCAATTTTGTATGATTTCATATGTAAAAAAGGGTTAGAGGGTTAAAGGGTTAGAGGACTAAAGGGTTTAACCCCCTTATCCCTTTGGCCCTAACCCTATTATCAATTTTCAAAGTATATCACACCCTTGATTTTTGCAAAGAGGAATCTTATATTCAGATAGTTTATTTTTGGAATTTCTTGACGATAACGCTGGCGTTGTGGCCGCCAAAGCCCAGTGAGTTGGACATCGCGGAATTGACGGTAATTTTGCGCGCCTTGTTGGGAACGTAATCGAGGTCACACTCAGGATCGGGGTTTTCATAATTGATCGTGGGAGGAATGATATTGTCCCGGACCGCCAAAACGATCGCCGCAAATTCGACACCACCGGCGGCACCAAGCAAGTGGCCTGTCATTGACTTAGTCGAACTGATCGGGACTTTATAAGCATGGTCTTTAAACACATTCTTGACGGCCAATGTTTCGACTTTATCATTGAGATACGTGGATGTTCCGTGCGCGTTAATGTAAGAAATATCTTTTGGCGTAAACCCGGCGTCTTTGATAGCAAGTTCCATGGCTTTCCCTGCCCCTCTGCCGCTTTCTTCAGGAGCGGTGATGTGAAAGGCATCGGACGTGCGGCCGTAGCCGACCATTTCCGCAAGAATCGGCGCCCCACGTTTTTGGGCATGGTCGAGTGTTTCTAAAATGGCAATCCCAGCTCCTTCAGCCATGACAAACCCGTCGCGTTCTTTATCAAATGGCCGTGAAGCTCGCTGCGGCTCATCGTTGCGTTGGCTTAACGCTTTGAGGGCACAAAATCCGCCCAACCCCAGGATTGTTGTGGCGCTTTCGCTTCCGCCGGCGATAATGACATCGGCATCCCCGTATTGAATAAAACGAAACGCATCACCGATGGCGTTGGTGGCTGTTGAGCACGCGGTGGACACACAACTGCACAATCCTTTTGCACCCGACTGGATTGAAATCTGTCCGGCCGCTTCATTAATGATCACTTTCGGGATGAAGTGCGGCGAAATGCGGCTCGGGCCTTTCTCTATATATTTCTGATATTCAGCTTCGGTCGTGCCAATGCTGCCGATCCCTGAGCCGACCAACACACCGACGCGGTCTGGATCAACATTTTTAATATCAAGCTTGGCATTCGCGAGGGCTTCTTTGCTGGCGACCCAGCCGTATTGGACAAATCGGGCGAGATTCCGGACTTCTTTAGTGGAGAAATGATCTAAGGCGTTGTAATCAATGACCGTGCCGGCAATGCGCGAATCGAATTGGCTGACATCAAAATCCGTGATGGCGCGAATCCCGTTTTTTCCTTCTAAAAGGGCTTTCCAAAATTTTTCTACGCCTGTTCCTACGGGAGAAACAACCCCCAACCCTGTGATGACGACGCGTCTTTTGGTCATTTTCAAAAGGCCCTAGATAGTACAAGTGCCCCGACTAACTAGCCGAGGCACTAAATGTTATTTCTCTATATTATAATAAGCGATAATTACGCTTTTGCTTTTTCTTGAATGTATTTGATCGCATCACCGACGGTCGTCATCTTTTCCGCGTCTTCATCTGGGATTTCTACGCTGAATTCTTCTTCGAGCGCCATGATGAGTTCGACGGTGTCTAACGAATCCGCCCCCAGATCATCGATAAACGACGCATCGGGAGTGACTTCTTCAGCTTTGACGCCGAGTTGTTCAGCAATGATGGATTTGATTTTTTCTTCGACTGCCATGAATCCCTCCTTGATTTACTTTACTAAAAAAATCTGTTTTATATCGCCATGCCCCCGTCGACAATGAGGGTTTGTCCGGTAATGTAGCTTGCTTGTTCAGAGGCCAAGAATAGACACACACCGGCTACGTCCTGGGCTGTTCCTAACTTGCCCAGCGGAATGCGCTTGAGAATTTCTTCCTGGACCTGGCTTTTCATTTGGGCGGTCATATCGGTCTGGATGTACCCTGGGGCCACCGCGTTGGCGGTAATCCCCCGGGAAGCCAACTCGCGCGCCACGGATTTGGTGAAGCCGATGATCCCGGCTTTACTGGCCGCGTAATTCGCTTGCCCGACATTCCCTGTTATTCCAATGATCGATGAGATGTTGATGATCCGGCCGGCCTTTTCTTTGAGCATGGCCCGCGCCACAATCTTCGTGCAATTAAAGACCCCCCGGAGATTGATATCGATGACGCTTTGAAAGTCATCTTCGCTCATTCGGAGGAGTAAATTGTCTTTGGTGATGCCTGCGTTGTTAACTAATATATCAACCCTCTTATGTTTGTCAAGAATTTTATTGACGATTTCTGTCACATTGGCGAGATTTGTCACGTCGCACGCGAAACTTTCGGCCGCAAACCCGATATCAATGATCTCATCGCGCACCCGATCGGTAGCTTCAGCCGTCCTTCCTATAATAATGGCGGTCGCCCCCTCTTTGGCGAAAGCAAAAGCGATCTCTTTGCCAATACCGCGGGTGGATCCAGTGACTAAAACGATTTTGTTTTGAAAACGCATAGTGAAATAGGGTTTAGGGGTAGAGGGTTAAGGGGTTTAAGGGTAAAGGGAAATCTAAAATTTATTTTCAAACCCTATATCCCTCTAACCCTTTAACCCTTTATATCAATTAATTTTCCTTTTGCAAGGGAAAATACTTAGACATTTACACATCAATGTCTTCAAAAGGCCCTTCTCTTCGGCGAAACGGCGATACTTGAACGACTTGCCCTTGTCGGATCATGGATTCGAGCTTTCGGCGCACAAGAAGTTTGATGAGGGCTCGCGTCCAAGGGATCAGAAGCAGCAACCCCAGGACATCCGTAATAAACCCTGGCGCTAAGAGCATGATCCCTCCCACCAAAATCATCAGCCCATCCAGCAGCTCACTACTGGGCAAGACGCCTTGGTTGAGGCTTTGTTGAGTTTTATTAAGAACCCTAAATCCTTCAAGCCGGGCAAGCCATGCCCCGACCGTTCCGGTCAGAATGACCAAAAGAATAGTTGGCCCAGCGCCAATCACGCCTCCCACCTTAATTAAGATGTAGAGTTCCAGCGCTGGTAGGACGGTAAAGAGAAGAATTAAATAGATCAACATGGTAAAAACTCTAAATCCTGTTATGTAAAAGTGTCAAGCTTCATTAGTGAATCCGATTGAATAGTAAGAGCCGTTCATTGAAACCCGAACTATCTGTTATTCGTGGCATCCCAAAGGATCACACTGTTTGATGTTTCGTTTAAATTCTCGGGGGTCTCTATCTAACAAACGAGCCGAAGCTCTGGATTTAGTCGAGGCGTCCCCCAAGAAAAGGTTCCAAATTTCAATCACAGCTGGTAAACATATTAATGAACAATGTAAGGCCGCTGCTCTTTTAAGACGCAATAGATCCTGTGAGTCAATTTGCGAGCAACAGCGACGATCGCTTTTCTGGCCCCTATTTTGGGATGATGACGATTTTTGATTCTATGATAAAACTGGTTGAGTTCTTTATCTTTGCGTATGGCCGACCATGATGCTTCAATGAGCAAGGCTCTTAAATGGCGGTCACCTAAATGAGTAATTGATCCGTGTTCAACAGTATCTCCGGTAGATTTTTCACTTGGGACTAACCCAAGAAAGGCCGACAGTTCTCTGACATTCTTTAAATAACTCGGATCACCTATTCGGCCCAGGGTGGTAATGGCAACAATAAAACCAATCCCCGGCAGGGAAGTTAAATAATTCATATTCTGTCGGAGCTCTTTGGAATTTTTAACAAGCGCCTGTAACTGCCGAAGAATCAGCAGCGTTTGTTTTCGGGCGTATTCAATGTCCATCAAAAGCATATCCAATCTTTGCCGTTCTGCAGGGGAACAGGATAATGCTTTAAGAGCTTGAATATAACAATTAGACCAGTTTTGCTCGATATCTTTTAAGGCATAATCCAAATGAGCGAATAATAACAAGGCTTTGATTCTTTGTTTCGCCGCCTTGCGGTTATAGACATAATTCTCCCTGAGATTGATCAGGTGACGCAATTCACGGTATTGACCTTGGGGAACGCGAATGGATGTTAGTTTGCCGGCTCTCAATTCATCGACAATCTTTTGGGAGTCAAGGCGGTTGTTCTTTATTTTTTGATTGGGCGCTCCGGGAATAGACAATGGAGAGATTACCATACAATCTTCATTCTGTTCTCTCAGGTAATCGTGCAGATGATATCCCGTTGGCCCGGCTTCGTAAGCATACAGAATTTTCTTCTCAGCAAAATGATTTTGCATGTAATGATGTAATTGCTCCGGCTCCGAGGGTATTTTTTTACTTTTGTTCATACAGTGCTGATCTTTGATTGTAAAAGAAAAACTGTTCCTATCAACGTCCAGACCTACGAAAAGGTCGTAGTCTTCTGGTAAATACGTGCTTGGTGTCATGCTTTCCTCCTTTTTTGTTTTGTCCAAGGACATTATAGATGTCCTCGAGGAAAGCTTGACACTTTTAACATATCATCTAAACTCAAAATCCTAAGTAAATCCAAAATCACAAATTCAAAACCTTTTTGAATTTTGAATTTTGGGTTTATTTAGAGTTTAGGATTTTGGATTTAGGGCTTAGTATTTTAACTCCGGTAATAACTCCAAGACAGCCATTTTCAAAAACTCTCTTTCATAAAAGTCTGCATCAATCACTTGATTGTTCCAAACGATGATGTCTAGATCAATTGTCCGTGGGCCGTATTTGACCGAGGAATCTTCCCTCCCTAATTGTTTTTCCATTTCTTGAAGGATGCCTTTGACCTGTTCAAGATTAAGTGGTGTTTCCACGAGGACAGCGCCATTCAAAAAATCGTCTTGCGCTAAATAGCCGATTGGCTTGGTTTGAATGAATTGCGATTCTTTTAATCCCTTAAATTGCTCGTTCAGGAGGGATTTTGCCTGAGCAATATTTTGATCAGCTTCAATGTTAGACCCTAAACCAATAATTACTGTGTTCATCATTTAGCTCGTACCTGCCTGCCGGCAGGCAGGGCTGATAGCTCATCGCTCATAGTTTTTAAACTAAGAGCTGCGAGCTGTGAGCTTTTTCTTTGTTAGTTCCACCGAAACAGAATCTGCAAATCGTAAGGCCAATGGTTTATCAACGCGGACGAGTGCTTCGGTGACTTTAGGCGTATCTAAAACTAACGTGAGGATTTTGTCGGCTAATTTTTCTAAGAGAAAATAGCGGGAGCTTTGCACGTGTTTAATGATTTTTTTCGTCAGTGTTTTATAGTCGATCGTGTCTTTGAGATTGTCCGATTTCGATGCGTTCGTGGCGTCATAATCAATGACGACATTGATGACAATATCTTGCTCCACGTCGCGTTCCCATTCATTCGCCCCGATAATAGTCCTTAGGCGTAGATTAGTAATGCGAATTTTAGCCATAATTATCCTTTTAAAAGTCGCTCGTCCCGTGGAAGGCTTTGCCTTCCCGGGATTAAATCCCCGAAATCGCAAAGCGATTTCAGGGGATCTCTAGAGACTAGAAACGAGTAACGAGCGACGATTCATAATAAGTGTTCCCCGCCGTCATTGTAAATGATCTGTCCGGTGATGTACGTGTTCTCTAAAAGAAACTTGACGCAAGATGTAATTTCGGACAATTCCCCTTTTCGCCGCAATGGAACTCGTTGGGCCAACCGCTCAAGATGCGCCGCGGATTTCCCCTCCGGGGGTAAAAATGGCCCCAGCGCGATGGCATTGACACGGATGGCCGGTGCCAATTCCACAGCGCACATCTGTGTCAAAGAAGCCAGGGATTTTTTCGAGAGTAAATACGAAAAATGTTGGGTGGTGTTTTGGGTGATGTGCGTATCAAGGATATTGATGATCTGCCCGCCGGGGCGGCGGCAAATGTTGGCAAATTCCCGTGACAGAATGTAGGGCGCTTTACAGTTCACCCTCCAGTGACGGTCGAGCAAATCAAGCGATCCTGACCGCAAATCAGACGGTTCAAAAATCGAGGCGTTATTAATCAGAAGGTTAAAGTCGCGGTGTTGTTTGGCGACGTTTCGGATAATGGGCAGCGTCTGTTTTTGAGAATTTAAATCGGCTTGAATAAGAAAGCATTGCCCGCCTTTTCGTTCAATGTCTTTGGCGGTTTCTTGAGCCTCATGGCGCGAACCATTGTAATGCAGGCCAACGGTGTACCCCTGATCAGCCAGAAAAAGGCTGATGGCTTTGCCTAAACGTTTGGCACCGCCGGTGACAAGAGCTGTTCCTGGAGAAGTTATTTTTTCCATGCTTAATTGATGAGGCTGAGAAATTCGGAACGTGTTGAACTGTCTTTGCGGAATGTGCCGAGCATGCAGGATGTTTTCATCAGGGAGTTTTGTTTTTCTACCCCGCGCATCATCATGCACAAGTGTTTGGCCTCAATGACCACTCCCACGCCTCTCGCTCCGGTATATTTTAAAATAGCTTCAGCGATTTGTTTGGTTAGGTTTTCTTGCACTTGCAGACGGCGGGCAAACACATCAACGATGCGCGCGAGCTTTGATAGGCCGATGATCCGCCCTTTGGGGAGGTAGCCGACGTGGCATTTACCGAAAAATGGCAGAAGATGATGTTCGCACAAGGAGTATAATTCAATGTCCTTGACGATGATCATCTCATCGTTGTCAGAATCGAAAATCGCGTTCCCAACGATTTTATCAATATCTTCGCGGTAGCCTTTGGTCAGGTACTCAAAAGATTTGGCGGCACGCCGGGGAGTGTCTTTAAGCCCTTGGCGATTAACGTCTTCCCCAATATATTTTAATAAAGCGCTGTAAAATTGTTCCATCCCATTTCTCCCTGCCCCGCCAACGGCGGGGCTTTATCCCAGATGAAAATGGGATCGTACTTGTTCCTTCTAGTCCCGTGGAAAGCTTTGCTTTCCCGGGATTAAGTCCCCGAAATCGCTTTGCGATTTCAGGGGATATTTAAAGAAACCAAGTACATCGAGCGGCATATTATCACAGAGCTTGGGGTAAGTCAACCGGCAGTCTATTACAATGCAAGATGAGCCTGAACAGAATCAGCTTCAAAAGCATGTTAGGAGATTCTGAGCAAGAGAGTCATACTTGGAGGCATGACTCTA
>JAGVNC010000003.1 GCA_020053475.1 Candidatus Omnitrophota bacterium
GCTCAAATTGTTCAATCTCGCAGAAAGGAGCTTTTTGCTAAAATCTTTCAATCAAACTGAACTCTCTTACTCAGGCTCATCTATTGACTGGAAAAGACTCCCCTTGGCCCTATGAATCTTCAAAAATTACAAAATTTAAGAAATAAAAAAGGCCCGGTTTTTTAAGAACCGGGCCTTTTGATTTGTCGGGTTCTTTATAACTTTACGACATTTTGAGCTTGTTCACCTTTGGGTCCTTTGGTGATTTCAAACTCAACTGCTTGACCTTCGGCTAATGATTTGTAGCCTTCACCTTGAATTGCACTGTGATGCACAAATACATCTTTGCCTGACTCTGGCGTGATAAAGCCATAACCTTTTTGGTCATTGAACCATTTTACTGTTCCTTTAGCCATTACTTACTACCTCCTTTTTCGAGTATTGAGTAAATAATGGCCAACCAAAAGGTCCTACATAAAAAGCCGCAAGGTGATTATCTTTCCACCTTACGGTTCCAAGATCCTTCTCCATTAATTTACTACAAAGTAATTATGCACGATAACGCGTTTATTGTCAAGGGCTAGTATTAAAATCCTATTTCTCTTTCAATTTCTATTCTTTGGGACCCAATAGCTTATTATTTAGAGGATAAATGCCCCTGCGCCAGATAATGAAGGGTCTCCAGCTCTCCTTTTTCAAACCAAATCAATCCGCAAGAGGAACATTTATCAATTTCCACCTGGTAGGCGTTGCTGTAAAATTTACGCACCATTTTGTCATTATACTTTTGGCAACGCGGACAGGCCAGACCATAATCACCGTAAAGCTCTTTAATCCCCTCCCCATCTAAAATCTTTCTCCCCTGAGTAATAATTTGGCTTCGATACTCAATGTCCGCATTAAAAAGACTTTGCACAGGACTTGTCAAAATATTGGCCATAACCTTCTCCTCGTTCAAATACCCCCCGCACTGAAGGCAATGATAAACAGATGAGCCTGCATAAAAATCTTTCTTAAGATAAACGTAACACTCCGGACAAAATAATCGCGCGCCTTCTTTTAATCTGGGGGACAAACCACGGGGATCCACAATAGTTTTTAGCTCACCAAAACAGCTGGCTGTCATAATAGGAAGTTCCCCGATCCTTTGAACCAATGTTTGAGGCCCAATCCAATCTAAACTGGCAATATCTTTTTGTTCAAGCGGCCCTACCCATTTCCCATCATCTTGCCGGACCCACCATTGATTCTCTGGCAACTGCGGCACATTGTATTTCTGCCAAATCTCTTGATCTTCTCTAGCCAATTCTTCGACTAATAATTCTTCGCTAGTATGGGCCATGGCCAATAAAATATTCAACCGTTGTTGCATCGGCGGATGAGTTGCTAACAAGTCGGCCCAAAAACTATCTGATTCTTTGAATTGATTGTACTTGGGTCTCACAAAAAAGATAGGTGATAAATTCTCACCAACAATTCCAGCCCCACGCCAATGATGGCTGGCAATAAAAAGAGCTTGAGCTAGGCTCAAAGGGTCTCGTGTCAGGCGCACGGCAATGGCATCCGCACGAAATTCACGTTGTCGAGAAATAAACATATTCAACAGCTGGCCAATAGTCTTATTAATCATTCCCAGGATAAACAACGCCACGAACAGAAACGCCCCTACGAGGGAGATCCGCGAAAAAGAGATAGCCATTGCATCATCAATGTTTTCTCTAAAGTCTTTTAAAACTTCTGTTGGAAGGTTAAACAATGAAATCATCATGGTCGCATCCAGTGTGTCTCCCCGAATAAGATGAGCGGCCTCATGGCCAATAATAGCTTCTAATTGAGGTCTTTTTAATTTTAACAATAATCCTTCGGTGACACCAATCACTTGATTTCCATCAAAATCAGCCAAAGCAAACGCATTAACCGCCATGGTTGAAATAACCTGGCCTTCAAATCGATGGCCACCTGTGGCCACAGACAGCTCCTCTAGAATATTTTGGAATTGTTTATGTTTTTCATTAGACAAATCTAATGGCCGTGTTCGAAGCAATTTTAAAACACGGGGCACAAGATTGCGCGTTGAAATGCTCCAATGGAAAAAAGCAATAAATATGGCCAACCCAAGAATAAAAATAATTTCGGGCAGTGACAAAAGATCAACGCGATAGTGAACATTGATCAGCCCTGTTCCGGACTCTGGCATCTCGATCAACATCCATTTATAGAAAAACATTCTTAATAGAATTGACACCAAATAGAAAAAAATGAAATAGATCAGTGCTAATGTGGCCATCGTCGCATGGATGACGTTTGATTTCTCCTGCTCGATCTGTGTAAAAGAAAACGGCATAATCTTTAGACGATCTTCTATTTTTTCTGGGTATTGCTTTCAATTAAATATTGCAGCGCTTCCAACTCGTCGGGATCGAACCACAACGACCCACAATGGACACATTTGTCCACCTCAACAGGATACGCTGCCGTGTAAAACATCCGCAGCATGCGGCTCTTGCCATCACGGCATTTCACACACGGATATAATGTTTGTGGATCGATTTTCGGACGGACAAAATTAGCCTCTTGTTGTTTTTTAAACCCCTCAACTAAGAGTTGAATCTTTTCAGAAAATCCAACCTCCCGACGTAAAATCAGGCGCTGAACATCTTTCTCGCTTACAAGCGTTCCCTGGCAAAACGGACATTTTTCAATCTGGACACCTTCGTAATCAACGGCGACCAACGGCCGTTGGCAACGCGGACAACTGTCGGCCGTTAACGGCGCATTATCGGCTTGCTTGCCGTAAACTTTTTGGCTAATCAGAGGTTCTTCCTGGGCCATTTTGACTTTCCCCTCGACTATTTTCTGAATCCAAGTATCAGGGCGGATCCAATCAAATCCAATAATTTTGTCAAGAGGAAACGGCCCTTGCCATTGGCCGTCTTTATGAAGCATCCAATGATCCTGATTGCCGGTCCCTCCGCTGACTTGTGGGACTTGTTGGCGCGGACGCTGATCAATCTTGGTCACGGCCTGTTCTAACGCCTTGGCGTCACCATGGGCCATGTCTAACAAAATCTTTAAACGTTGGTCCACCGGGGGATGAGTGGAAAACAAATCCGGTAAAAATCCTGATTGTTCATCCAATGATGAAAGCTGCGGATTAATGGTGGAAACCCCACGGGTAAAACCCGTGGCACCTGTTTCCACATTTCGAGCTTCGCTCGACGCCCTTTGGGCGAAAAGCCATTCATCCACGGGCAAGCC
>JAGVNC010000060.1 GCA_020053475.1 Candidatus Omnitrophota bacterium
AGCATTGGTCAACACGTGCATAAATACCGGCCTTAGGGAACGGTCCCGCAACAGCGCCTCCTGGATGAGCGGTGGGTACAAACGCTCCTCCATTAAATGCGAAAATTCTTTAAAACTTTCTCGCTGGAGGTAATCGGCAAATGAAAGAGGGGTAGCCACCATCGCATCATCTGTTTCTGCAGTACTCCCTGCTTTTTCTCCCTCTCTTGCTTTTATTGCGTCAAGCAATCCCCGCAAATGAGCGATCAACCCAGTATCTTTCAGCGACGTTAAAACTTTCTTTCCATCAACCTCGTCATAATCAATTTTAAAGAAAACTTGGTCGGGAGAGAAAAAATATTGCCGGATTCCATCCACCCAGAAGAAATAGCCCCCATCGCCATCCGATGTTATTTCAATGTCTTTCGAAAAATCCGCCGTCATGGCTCCATCTGAATCGGTTGTTTCATTCTTTGCTTTTTCATTGGCACGGTGTAAGCCGGCGGAAATCTTGCGGACAGTCCCGGTGAAGGCGACTTGAGCCGCATCCGCCGTTTCACGATAATAGCGATCTCCCACCGCCAAGTGCGTTGTTCCATCCTGAAGCATGGCAGAATCCCCCTCGGGCAATGCCGCCACAACCCCACCGGAAAAATATTTGCGCGGGATTGTTTCTTTGGTGTAAGGATCATAGTCTTCACGGATAAAATCGTACACGCCTTTTTTGTAGGCCGCGATGTATTGGTCATAAATTTCTTGTTTGACGTTCTTGTCTTCCAAATCAATCCCCATGATTTTGTTTTGGTCCGCGTAGACGCGATTCAGCACATTCTCTTTAAGGTTACGCTTAAACCACGTCGCCAGTACAAGCGAATGGAAAATCTGGCGCAAGGCCGCGAAATTTTCGCCCTCATTCACTTCTTTATTCAATTAAGGGGAGGACGATCTCTTTTAATATTTCTGTTGAAACCGAAGGATTATCCTTTTCCTCTGGGTCGCTAGTCGCTAGTCGCCGGTCGCCGGGGTCTTCACTGGTCACTGGAGACTGGTGACTGGCGACATAATCTTTTTCCAGCATCACCTTCAAATGACTTTCCACAACAAAAGCCGTGTCCCCTTTTTCATAAACAGTCACCCGATCCGGCATGATCCAGACTTTGTTAAATGTATTGATGGGAATTTCGGTCGTGCCGTATTTTTCGTAAGCGGCCTTGTAAACTTTGTCCCAAAACTTTTTGCCTGTTTCGTCATCCGGGTATAACAGCGAGGCCATCAATTGCTTAAGGATATAATCCTGGGCCAGCATGTCGCGGCCCATTTCGGTCAGGCCTAACTTGTCAGGGATAACCCTCTCTTTTTCCTGTGGAGATAAATTGACCCAAAGATCGTTTTCAGGGACCGTTAAAGAAGCCAAAAAATAATTAATGAGCTTATAGGATGTCTCCTGAAACTGGTCTTGTGGCAGATGCGAATCCCCGCTATCAATGTAAAAATCAAACAAAAAAGGGTTTTCCGGATGGATCTTAATCCCTTTAAGCATAGGAGGGACAAATCCGGCACTTGGGGTAATCATGATCCCCGGCAATGGGAGGCCTGTCCCGCCAACGGCGGGGCTGAATGAAATTTGGGCGTAACTGGCAGGAGGGATCATGAGCGTGGAGATAAAAGTGAAAATCAGCCCACTGACCCAGGCCCGAAATAAAGCAGAATCTCTTTTGGGATGAAGGAATCGATTCATTAGATTAATATTATTAATGGAATTATTGTTAAAAATATAACATATAACGATGAAAAAGCAAAAAATACTTTTTCCCCTAACTCTAGTTTTAGGAAGCCATGTGTGCCTTGTAATTGATCCTTAAGTCTTGTATAATATTGCCTTATGAAAAAACGCCTCATCTTTATCTTATTTACGTTCATCCTGTTAGGAACCATCGCTTTTTTTTATGTCCGCAATGTGCTTCTCCCCGTGAAATTTAAAGCATTTCTTGTCAGTAAACTAAGCCAAGCGCTGGAGCGCCAAGTTTCCGTTGACTCTATTGATTTTAATCTCCTGGAAGGCGTAAAAATCAAAAACATCATCATCCAGGAAAAAGACGTTTCCCAAAATCCTTTGGCCCAAATCGATGAGATCTCGTTTAACCTCGCTTTCCCGAATTTCTTTAAATCCCATCAAATCATTCTCCCGTTTGTGAGAATTAAAAACCCTACGCTCCGTGTGACCCGTTACCCGGATGCTACATGGAATTTTAGCGATTTTTTAAAATCCCGCGATCCTTCCGGCAAATCTAGTCCTTTTAAATTCATCGTCCTTAAACTGGGCTTGGAAAACGGCCGCGTGGACATCTACGATCAAACGCGCGGCGATTTTATCGAGGCTGTCCGTGAAATCAATGTCCAGGCGGGGATGAGGGTAACGACTCGAAAAATCAATGCCAACATTCAGGCCAAAATCCCGCAAACCGAAACAATGATCCAAACACAGGCGACATACGATCTTAAAGATCGCGAACTGGCGGCCCAAATTTCTGTCCAAAATCTTTACCCATTACGCTACATTCCCTTTTTCCCAAAACAAGAAGGCCTTGAAATTGCCAGCGGGTTCATTCCCCGCGCCGATGTCACCATTGGCTATCAAAAAAACATGGTTGCCCTTAAAGGCAATTTTTCATTAGCCCATGTCGATGCCACTTATCTCGATCAACATTTTGCAGGATCGCTGGAAGCCAAAGACATTCTCTTGAAAAAACAAAATCAAGATTGGCAAGGCCAAGGGACACTGCATTTTCCTTCGATCCATTTCGCGCAACCCCAAGGCCTGACATTTGACACCCAAGCGACCATTCGCTTAGCGTCGTTGAAGGCCACGGCCGATCAATTTTCCGTCGATGGGGATGTCCAAGCCCAACAAATTAAGCTTGATTTCCCTCCTGATCAAACATGGGAGACGCCGCAACTTTCCTTATTGAACTTTTCTCTGAAAGGCCAAGGCCCGCAGGCCACCGGAGAAGGCACCATCGAAATTCCTCAATGCCGCCTGATCCTTTCTGGCGGCAATGAGTTAAACATGGACGTAAAACCTTCGACCGTCATTTTCTCTAAAAATGATCAACAGATTGAACTCAAAGGCCGCTATGTATTCGATAACACCCAATTGACCGTTAATCCACAAACCCATCTGGCAGGGAATATCGTTGTGGACAATGTGCTCGCCTCTTGGGACAACAATAAATTTGCCTATCAAAGTGAACTGGCGGTTAATGATGCCGCGTTGACGATGGGAGAAGATAAAATGGCCAACGGCCAATTGGCCCTTTCACAACTGACGCTGGGCTATGACCAAACATCTCTTGATGTCGGCGTTGAAGGGCGTTTGACCGACGGCAAAGGCCAAATGGGAAAAATCACCGTGACGGCTTCTCCGCAATTTGCCGTCAAAGCAAAAATCAGTCCGCAAGGATTATCGGCCCCCCAATACGCCGGCTCAATTCTATTGACCAAAGCCAACATCAGTGGCGTGCCTCAAATTAATTCCATTGACGATCTGACAGGCCAAATTGATTTTCAATCTGATCAAATTTCGACAGACAAAATGACCTTAAGAATTTTTGAGCAGCCGTTGACAATCGCCGGCTCAGTTAGCCAATTCGCAAACCCACAGGCCAACGTAACAATAGCAGTGGACCGGATTCCTTTTAAAAATCTTGGGCCGATCCTAAAAATGCTGCCTTCCCCTCTTCCTTTTCAATTGATCGACGGGGATGCCTCGGTAGAGGGAACGTATCATGGGCCGGTGAATGCCCCTGCCCAAGCGGCGATCGACCTCACTTCCGAGGTTCATGACACAACGATTTCTTTCCCTCAACTGCCCGACCCTATCAGCGCAATTTCAGGGACGTTGCGCTATCGTGGAGATACGCTGGCTTGGCAAAAATTCTCCGGGACATACAAGAATCAAACATACACATCTGACGGCGAGGCCAGCAATTTACTCCAGCCGACGATCAAGGCGACGATCGCCTCCTCTAAATTCAACATTTCCGCTGAAGTCAAGAAGACCCAAGACCTCTTTGAGATTAATTCTCTGACGGGCAATTATCTCAACTCACAGGTAAGCATGAATGGCGGTTTCCGCGCTGAGGCGGGCAACCCACCCTTCGTCGACGTGAAAGGCAACGCGGAATTAAATTTAAACGACTTAAACGATTTTTCCTCGTTGCTGCCTTTTTCATTAAAGACAATCGACCCGCAAGGCTTATTGAAACTGTCATTTACGCTCAAAGGACTACTGAGCGATTGGCGGCAAGCGCAAGTGAACGTTCAAGGCAACGCTTCTGAAATAACGCTTCAAGGCCACGCCTTAACGGATGTGCGCTTGATGCTCACCCAAGCTGAAGGCCGGGTTGAGCCGCTTGACCTGAAAGCTAAATTTTATGAAGGAGATGTTAGCGTCTCTTCTTCTCTTGATTTAACCAAAGATGATTTCCCCGGGACGCTCAGTGCCCGTCTAGAAAACATGAATTTAGCGGCTTTTCGGATGAAAAACAAAGTGAAGGATGAAAATCTTTCCGGGATGCTCAATTTTAACGCTTACGTCCAAGGCCCGTTTAAACAATTAGAAGCGCTGAAAGGAAACGGGTCTTTTTCAATCCGTGAGGGTTTCTTAGGAAAGCTCATCCCGGCGTATAATGACGCCTATTTTACCGACGCGCAAGCGGATTTTATCATCGAGAATAAACGGTTGCGTACGGACAATGCCATTCTCATCAGTAAAATCGTTCAGCTCAAAGCCCAAGGCTGGATCGATTTCGACCAAACCATTAATTTCGATATTTCTCCACAAATCAGTGAGTTGGCCATTGCCCAGGGAGAAACCAGCAAGATCAATCCCTCCAATTTTTTAGCGCCCATCCTCAACATTAAAGCGACGGGG
>JAGVNC010000033.1 GCA_020053475.1 Candidatus Omnitrophota bacterium
AATATCCTTTTCCATACTTGTCTCCTCTCAAAGACAAGTATTATCTATAGGACATTTTAGTTTTGCAATATTAGGACATTATCACGTTGCGGTTACAAATTTTTTTGCCTACCGAAAATAGAATAGGGACAGACACTATTTATTAAAAAATAGTGTCTGTCCCTATTTTATTACAATGTGTCTCCGACCAGAAGTTGCCCGTAGAAATCGCTTAAATTCTCTCCCGATTTTTCCCACAGAAGAGCACCGTCTGTGCCTGAATAGACATAGATCCTCCCTTTGGAAAAGAAATTCCCAGGGGCCCCCACGATGACTTCTCCTTTATTATCTCCATTGATGTCTTTGATCCCAAGGACAGCAGACCCGAACTTGTCTTGGTTAGCCGCCCCTGTCTTCTCCCAGAGAAGAGATCCGTTTTGTCCGGAATAAACAAACACTTTCCCCTGATTATTGGTGTACGCCGCCCCGATAATGAGATCCGCGATGTTATCTCCATCGAGAGAAGGAACATCGCTAAGGCTTATCCCGAGTTGCAGGTTAGAGCTTGTCCCATCGATGGTGTACAATAGAGCGCCTGTTTTCCCGGAATAAACAAATACGCTCCCGGCATTGGTTAAACCACCTGGATCGGCCTTTGGGGCCCCAACGACGATATCATCTTTGTTGTCTCCGTTGATATCTTTGATTTTGGCGAGGGAAACCCCAAAGTCACTGAAAAGGCTCCCGGAATACATTTGTTCCCAAATGGTCGAACCGTCATTTCCAGAAATGGCCTTAACTTTTGGACTTGTAACCACGATCGCTGTGGCCACAATATCTTCAATCTGGTCGCCATTGATGTCCTGAGTTCCGAGCACCTGATATCCTAATGCTTCTCCCGGGGCGCCAAAGAACTCGTTCATCAAGGAAAAGGTTGACCCATTGCGAAGCTGGATTTTCCCAAGGCCTTGAGGCGTTGTCACCGACGGCATCCCTATGATGATGTTTTGGCTAAACCCATAAAGAGGATCTATTTTCTTAGTGGCAGCTATGCTGGTTACGTTGGCAAATTCTACGTCAAAGATACCTTGCCACATTACTCCTGTGGATGTGACGGTTTTTAAGGCCGTGAGATCCGAATTTAATAAAACGATCGAGTGGTCTCCATTTGAGCTTTTAATTTTAGTCATCAACCACTTATCCGTGCTGTTGAGCATGACGGGACTAATATCGACTCCCCAATTAAAAACATTATCCGAATTATAGGAATACAGTCGTCCGACATTCGTCAAAAAAGTCCCAGTTGAAAAATCAAAGACGTCAATGCCTGGAGCAAAGGCATAAATTGGGCCAGGCACGCATTGGGGACAAGAAGGTGTTACTGATCCGCCGGCTGACGCCGTGGGAGTAGCAATTTCATTGGATAAGGGACATTCAGCGTCGGTATGGCACGTACTTAATTCTTGTCCGTTAACCAGCGCGCATACTTGTTTGCCGATGGAAATCGGGCCATCTTGGTCATTGTCCAGTGTCGTTCCGGCTACTGTTGAGACAACATTATCGGCGATTTTTCTAACGGCGTTATTCCCGTTGTCGGCAACAAAAATTTCCCCTTGATTATTAATCGTTAGTCCTTCGGGGAATTTAAAACTTGCTGATAATAAATCTCCATCGAAATAGCTGAACTCTCCACTCCCTGCATATGTCGAAACGATATTTGTATCTAAATCAATCCTCCTGATTTTGTTCCCGCTTGACGCAATGTAGAGATATTGCGATTGAGGATCCAGATATAGATAGGTTGGATAGGAAAATTGGGCTGTTGCCACAGGGCCGTCCTGTGTTCCGTTAACCCCTGTCCCGGCAAAAGTTGAAACAGTCACAAGTAATACCGGCTCAAAGGGGCCGCTGATAATGTCTTCTTCTAAAATTCTGATCCGATGGTTGTAACTATCAGCAATGTACAATCGTTCCCTGACTGGATCATACGCAATATCTTGAGGGTTGTTAAATTGGATAAGTGGTCCCAAAGAACCATTGGAATACCCTGGGAGGCCTGACCCCGCCAGACTGATGACTTCATTTTCGGCAATTTTAATCTTTCTGATCCGATGATTTAATAAATCGCTGACATAGATCTCTGATTGATTTGGATTGAAGGCCAAACCACTAACAGCTTTAAAACTAGCTTCGGTTAATAGGTCTCCACCAGAATCTCCGCTTGCCCCAATCCCGGCAAAAGTCGTGACATTCGCTTGAGGGTCAATTTTTCGAATACGCGTGCCATCCGCCACATAAATATTCCCATTATTATCCATGAGAAGATCAGTGGGATACGCAAACTTGGCTTGTGTCCCTTGGCCGTCAGCGCATTGAGTACTAACGACACCATTACATGTCCCCGACCCAGTAAAGCCACCAGCGAACGTTGTGACAATCCCTTGGGCAGGGTCAATTTTTTTAATTTTTTCAACTTCGTTATCTGTTACAAATATTTGTCCCAGGGGGTTAATCGCTAAAGCGACGGGGTCTTTAAAGGCGGCCCCTTCCGGATCCGGCTGGCAGGCCTTGTGTTTGCCATTGCCTCCGAGTGAAAATGATCCTGAACTGGCAGGTAATGCTAAAATGGCGATAATACTTAAACTGACAAATCCCGTAACCACGGCTTTTTTACTAGCGGACATGATCTCTCCTCCCCAAAATTAAAAAAACGTTAAAGATTTGACCTGTTGATACAGCATAAAATAAAAAAACTCATCCCTCCCGTGGTTGAAGAGATGAGTTGAATTTTTTTGTAGTGTTGACCTATCCATGATTTTGCTCGAGAGAGGCTTAACCCCCCGTGCGTGTATTTTTACTAACTTTGTCTTTATATGAAAGAGTCGTGATTTGTAAAAAATGAAAATTATCTTACGCCATTCTTTAAAACTTGTCAAACACTAAGCTAGACCCCGTTATTATATTTATTTTATTAAGATAAGCAAGATTGCTATTTCACGTTCACGGGGGGAGACAGTAATAGGCAGCCTTCAGAGATATCCTGATCTTCCGGATATTCAATATTCTCTGGATTTCCATCCCCTTTAATTCTGTATCCGAGCCGATAACTTCCTGTAGGGCGCATTCCCGGAGAGGCACTATAGACTTTAACGGTGAAATATCCGGAGTTAAGCGCTGTATGTTCAATGCGAGAATTTCGTCCTATTCCCGAATTATCATCAGCAGCTACGGTATATCCGCCAGTATTAATCAGCTCCATTTTAGGATCAACATACGTACCCGCATCGGATGGTCCTTGAGGATACCCTGTTTCTACAACTAATGTTTGCCCTGTTTCTAGATATACTTTATATTTATCAACGTCCCCGCCTCCTGGAGAATATGGATCATTCCCTGTTTTTTTGTAAAGCGTTTCAATCGGCCCCCAAAAAAGAGTACTTGCCACGGGAGGATCAATGATCAGGATCTCTTCACTCGCTTCAAGGTCTGTTTCAAAAAAACGTATTTTCCGCCGCTGGAATATTTTTTTAATGCTTTCATAATGCGGGTCTCCCATCGGCGCGACCTTTTTAAACCATCCTTTCCAGGCATCATGGATAGTCAGTTGCCCGGCTTCTTTGATTGGGCCTGTAAAAACTTCCCACCAGGCCAAGGCTGGTGTTGTGTCGGCATTAATCATCGTTTCAGATGTAAATGGATCATCGTCGTATCCAGGACATGTATCGGGACTTTGTTCTGTATCTAAAAGATCAAAAAGGCTAAAAGTGACGGCTAGTTCGTCCGCTTCTCCGCTTACGGACTTACTCCAAGGATTCGCGTTTTCAAGATCGGCTCTTAACTGATAGCCCCCTTGGGCTTTATCGGCATCGGCATCAACATAAATCCCTGGCTTCTGCATTTGTAAAAGAATCGTACCGGCAAAGAATGTCGCGTACCCTTCGCTAAAGGACAGCCGTGGATCCTGGTCGCTGTCGCCCCAATAATGTATCCCGCCGGGGCTGTCGTTTTCTGAATATGAGCCATGGACCATATGCCCGATTTCATGCAGAATGACAGCATCATCATAGCCGTCTGTAAGATCGATATAGGCATCTAAACTCTTAGGGGCATAGTATGATCCGGTATAACTTGGGAAAATTAATTTATAAGGGCCTTGGGGAGGGGCTTTAATGACGCCTCCAATGTAATCCCACACATGCACCGCCATATCCATAATATTGAAAGGATTTCCTTCCTCATCCGCAATCACCATGATGGTTGACACGGTTGTCCCAAAATCTGCATCTTGATCCGAATAATGGTTTTTAATTTCTTCGCTTAAAAGGATATAAACGTCTCCGCTATAATTTTTAACTCGGATGTGGGGGAAATTGCTATCCGCTTTCTCTTTATACAAATCCGTATTGCTTTCGAGTTCGGCGCGCAAGTCGCCTAAGAAAAGGTTGGTGTTTTTAATTTCAATCTCAAACGTCCCATCATCGCGGGTATAGCCGCTGCCGATGATATTGCTGTTGCTCAAGCGACGAATTTTGACAGAAGCCTTTCGGATCGGCTTAAGAGAAACTTGCCCCGTCCATCCTTGCCAATCCCATTCTTTATCTTCATAAACAAATTTTCCTTTGGCGGTGAATGTATAGGCTTCCGCGAAGGAGGTTGAAAAAAATATAAAGTAAATTAAAAGGATGAATCTCATATCTTATTTTATTCTGGACGCGATGGAGCAATCGCAACCCTTTTTAAGTTTCCTTGTCCATCCTCAACCAGCATAGTATCAATATCAAATGACGGCCGTCCGAAAATTATTTTTCGCTCTGATCGAACAGTCTCCAGGCCATCATCCAGATCAAGGATGGCGGACGCTTTGATACTCACCACGCCATCCACCGGCCATTGGTCAAAGTGCAGTCGTATTTTTTCAGATAAATATTCTCCCGCGCGAACGCTCCCTTGCCTGGAAATGTCTCCTTCCACAACTCGAATATTTGGAGGTAAATCTATCACGTATGACATTCCCGCATCCATCCCGGGAGGGGCCAACCTTAATTCAACCCACAGATTCCGGGCAGAATCCAAAACTTTTCCTTGAGGATAAAGGATCTCAATCCCAAATCCTTGGGGCTTGCAGCTTTTTGATTCCACAATTAATGAAGAGTCTAACCGGTGGGGATGGATCTTAGATTGTAAAATGGCAGCGAAGTTTTTTCCTTGGTTGGCTGCATCACCGGGCTCGCTTAACAAAACGATGATGAAACATGCAAAGAATGTGCCCTTGAAATAATTTTTTATTAACAATAATGGAGCCATTATTTAATTTATAGATTCTCTTTGTATTAATTTTATGGAGTAGACAACTATTATAAAGATACACTGTCAGCACCTTGAAAAGCAAATTTATTTATTTATTTTTTGGGGGATGATCACTTGATGAGGATTGATCCCTTAAGGGTTTTTAATTGATAAAAGATGCCGAATTGACAGAGGTATCCGTTTTCAGTATAATGCGCCTTATGTATAATTCGGATAAAGCCATCTCGATCAACAATTTAACCAAATATTACGGCAAGCTCCAGGCCCTGGATAATGTTTCTTTTGAAATTAAGCGGGGCGATTTTTTTGCCTTTTTAGGCCCCAATGGAGCCGGAAAGACCACGACGATTAATGTCATTACCGGGCTTTCCAATTATCAATCGGGAGAAGTTACGGTTTTCGGATACAATACGACTAAAGATTATCTTCAGGCCCGGCGGTTGATCGGATTGTGTGCCCAGGAATTTAACTTCGATCCTTTTTTGACGATTCATCAGCTGTTGGTTTATCAAGCCGGGTATTTTGGTGTCCTTCCCCATGCGGCCGAAAGACGTGCAGACCAGTTATTAGAGCGCTTTGGATTGATTGAAAAACGTAATGTCAAACATCGTGCCCTCTCCGGCGGGATGAAAAAACGTCTTTTGATTTGCCGCGCTTTGATTCATGATCCGGAAATTTTAATCCTCGATGAGCCAACGGCCGGCTGCGATTTGGAATTAAAATATTTGATTTGGGATTATTTGACGCAGCTCAATGGTGAAGGAAAGACAATCTTTTTGACGACGCATTACATGGAAGAAGCCGAAAAGTTATGCAAAACAATCGGGATTATTAATCACGGCCGCATTGTCAGGATCGGTGACAAAAAAGAAGTTTTGCGGGACAAAACTCTTGAGGCGGTTTTTTTAGAAGTAACGGGAACGGAATAGTCGCCAGTCTCCAGCCGCCAGTTGCCAGTGAGCGGTTTTTTCTGGCGACCGGCGACTGTCAACGGGCGACTAACATCAATTATTATGATCACAAACCCCATTGGAGTTATTTCATTATCAAAACGCGAAATTTTGCGCTTCTTTACCGTTGCCACTCAGACGATATTCCCTCCTCTTATGTCCTCCGTTCTTTTTATGCTGGTTTTCGGGGTAGCGATCGGCCAGCGCATTGATTTGAGTGCTAGCGGCTTAACTTATTTGCAGTTTATCGTCCCGGGGTTGATGGCCATGCACCTGATATCCAGCTCTTATGAAAACACCAGTTCATCTCTTTTTATCGCCCGCTGGCATAATCATATTCAGGAAGTCTTATTGTCGCCTTTGTCTTACTTCGAAATGGTTTTGGGGCTTTTGGCGGGTGGTGTGACACGCGGGGTGATTGTTTGTATCGGGGTTTATCTTGTTTCGTTTGTTTTTCAGCCGTTGCCCATCCTTCATGTTTTTTTGTTGCTGTATTTTATGGCGATGATCTCCGTAATTTTTTCCTGCGCGGGAATGATCGGCGCGTTGTGGGCCGAGGATTTTAATATGCTTAGCATGTGGAGCGTGTATGTTGTTACGCCGCTGATTTTTTTAGGAGGCGTTTTCCATCCGATTTCCGCTCTTCCGCCGGTCTTGCAAGTCTTTTCTAAATTCAATCCGATTTGTTATTTAGTGCAAGGGATGCGTTACAGCGTCACGGGCGTTTCGGATGTGTCCATTGGGTTAAGCGCTCTTTTCGCCTTTATTCTGGCGGGTGGATTTTTCTTTTTTACCGTCCATCTTTTCCGGATTGGATATAAATTAAGAACGTAAGTGTTTATTTCTTCTCTTGAGGAGTCAGGGCTTGGATTCCTAAGGCATGGATTTGTGGTTTGAGATCTTTCAATGCCGCATAAATCATTCGATGACGTTCTACCGGTTTTTTCCCTTCAAAATCCTTTGCAACAATCAGTAGATGAAAATGCCCGCCACCTTGGGTCAGGGCTTCGACGTGTCCGGCGTGTAAATGGCTGTCATCATGAACTTCCAGATGCTCGATTGTAAAAGTACGCTTAAGAATTTCTTCGATTTTTGTTTTGGTTTGCATAAGGGTTAGTGTAACATAAGTAAGTCACAAGACACAATATGAAACTCTTCCTCAACACCCAAATCCTGATCGGTGCCATCGCCGGCATTCTCCTTGGTATTGGGCTTAATATCGCCGGCCTTCAATCACCCTTTTACGGCCCCACCCTTTATATTTCAGGAATTCTTGGTAGTATTTTCGTTAATCTGCTCAAGATGGTCCTCATCCCTCTGGTCTTCACATCGATTGCCGTTGGCATTGTTAGTTTGCGGGCTCATGCGCAGATGCATAATGTCTGGAAGTATACGATGATTTATTTTTTGGCGACGCCGACGATTGCCGTTACGTTAGGGCTCCTATGCATGAATTTTTTTAAGCCCGGCCGCGGCCTGGATATTCACCTTTTTGAAGCCTCCCTGGGGACATTCGATGCGCAGAAAATGACATTGGCGGAGTTTGTTAAAAGATTTATTGGGGAACTATTTGTCAATCCCATCACGGCCATGGCAACTGTCAACGTTATGGCCGTCGTCGTTTTTGCTCTCTTGATCGGGATTGCACTGATTCGTCTTGGGGATAGAGCCAATACCGTCGTCAAGATCCTTGAGGAATTGTTTGAGGTGATGATGCTCATGGTGGATTGGATTATGCGGATCGCTCCGATCGGGATCATGGCTCTGTTGATTAAGCTGGTGGCGGCCCAGGATGTTTCTCTTTTTACCGCGTTAGGCAAGTTTATCGCTATTGTGTTAGGCTCAACACTCTTTCATGGGATCGTTGTTTTGCCAGGGCTTCTTTATCTTTTGACAGGCGTCACTCCTCTGATGCTTTTTAAAGGGATTCGCGAGGCGATGATTACAGCCTTTTCAACCAGTTCTAGTTCAGCCACGATGCCGATAACACTGCGTTGCGTGGAACAGAATCTTAATGTTGACCGTTCGATTGCTGGATTTGTTGTCCCTTTGGGGACCACCGTTAATATGGATGGGACGGCACTTTATGAAGCCATGGCGGCGTTATTTATCGCAAATTTGGTTGGAATCGATTTGCATTTAGGCCAGCAAATCATTGTCGCGCTGATGGCGATTCTTGCTTCGATCGGCGCTCCAGGCATTCCCAGCGCCGGCATGGTCACAATGATCATGGTTCTACAATCCGTTGGTTTACCCATCGAAGCCATTGCAATTCTTCTTCCCATCGACCGGCCCCTTGACGCCGTCCGTACGATGGTTAATGTGGAAGGTGACGCTGTGGGGAGTTTGATCGTTCAGAAATTTTCGTATCGTTAATTTCAGCTAGATTTTCCCTCTCGACTTTTTTCTAGAATTATTGCATAATATCCCCATGACAACTGAGCTGAAAATTCGCAACACCGACCCCACGGGGCATTTTGTCGACTGTATCCGCAAGAATCAGGAAAAAATTATTTCTTGGCTTTACGCGAAGGAATGCTGTCACGAGCTTCCTCTCTATTCCTCGATGGATATCCGTGATGCCGGGTTCAAGGCGGCGGTTGTGGATACCAATCTTTTCCCGGCGGGGTTTAATAATTTGTGTGAGCACGGGTTGGTGGACGCGCAGAAGTTTATTCGCGAAGCGATCAACAGGCGTGTTCCCGGCTGCCGCGATATTTTGATCGTGGCGGAAGAACACATGCGCAACACGTGGTATTTGGAAAATATCCGCATCCTAGAAGATGTGATCCGTCAAGCCGGGTATAATGTCCACATCGCCACGTTTCTTTCCATCCAGCCGGACTTCTGCACAAATGCCAGGTATGTCGAATTAGAAACCGCCATCGGCCAGCCGGTGCGCATCCATTGCTTTAAGCGCATTTTGAGTGACTATGAATCTGACCGTCAAAATATCGATTTAATCATCCTGAATAATGATTTGACGGCCGGGATCCCCGAAATCCTCAAAAAGTCCAAGATCCCTATTTACCCTTCGATCCAGGCGGGTTGGCATGCTCGCTTGAAATCACATCATTTCCAGCACACACAAGAGCTGATGATAGAGTTCAGCCAAATCATGGGGTGCGATGCCTGGTTATTATCCGCGTTGTACTCGGTGGTAGGCCCTGTTGATATTAACGCAGGGCCTGACCGTCAGAAATTGGCGGATGCCGCTTCGGAGTTGTTTGAGAACATTCAAAAGAAATATAATGAGCATAAAATTAAGGACAAGCCCTATCTCGTGATGAAAGACGACTCCGGGACTTACGGCAGGGGCGTTATTACCGTTGAAGACCCGAAAGAAATTTTGGCGTTAAACCGCCGTGCCAGGAATAACCTTTCTAAGGGCAAAGGTGCTCATCCCATCCACCGGCTCCTCCTGCAGGAAGGCATCCCAACGATCCATAGCGTGGATGAGCATGTCAGCGAAGTGGTGATTTATCAAATTGAGAATAATTTGATCGGCGGGTTTTACCGGTTCAACACTGAAAAAGGTGAGCGCGAAAATTTAAATTCTGCAGGGATGGGGTTTAAAAAAATGTGCCCGCATTTAAAGAAATACGGCGACTGCGGCGTGCACCACGATGTAAACATTTTTGACGTCTACCGTGTATTGGCCCGCGTTGCCGGCATTGCCGCGCACCGGGAAATAATGCAGTTGGAGGCTTCTAAAAAATAATGAAGGAGGGTACGTTATGAACTTCGTCTTCCTCATGGATCCTTTAGAAACGGTCGTCATGGAAAAGGACACCACATTCATTATCATGTTGGGTGCCCATCGCCGCGGTCATAAAATTTTCTACTTGCCTGATGGCGGGATGCGTTTAAGAGATGGCAAGGTCTTCTTTCGTGCACAAGAAGTCGTCCCTCAACAAGTCGCCCGCGAACCGTTTATCAGAAAAGAAGAAACTGTTTTAGAAGAGGATGATGTGGATGTGTTATTCATCCGCACGGACCCTCCTTTTGACGGGGAATATTTACTTAATACATGGCTATTGGACAGAGTGTCCCGGCGGATTCCGGTCATCAATGACCCTCAAGGCATCCGTAGCGTTAATGAAAAAATATGGTGTACGCAGTTTACGTCGCTGGTTCCGCCCACGCTTGTCTCTCGTCAACAAGAAGATTTGTTGGACTTTTTGTCGGAAGAGAAGGATGTTGTGGGAAAGCCAACGGATGGTCACGGGGGCCAATCGGTTTTTCACATCCATCAGGGAGATAAAAATGCCAAGGTGATCTTGGAAACATTAACACACCGTTGGAAGAAAGAAATTATCCTGCAGAGGTATATCCCGGAATCACAGAATGGTGATAAAAGGATTTTATTGCTGGATGGTGAACCGCTGGGAGCTGTTTTGCGGATGCACAGCGAAGACGACCACCGCAACAATTTTTTCGCCGGCGGCAAACCCTTGCCTTCCGAAATCAACCAGAAGGATTGGGAGATCATTGACGTGCTTCGTCCCGAATTACAAAAGTTAGGCCTTTATTTTGTGGGGATCGATATCTTAGGGCCTTATCTGGTTGAGGTGAATGTCACCTCCCCCACATGCTTGCAGGAAATGAACGGATTATACGATCAACATCTCGAGGACCATATTATTGAGTTTGCCGAGAAATTCATTGACCAAAATCGTTCCCTCGATAAAATAGTGACTTAGCCTAGGAATTCATGTGCAAAAATTAGTTTTATATTTCAAGCCCAACTGCCCCTATTGCCGAAAAGTGATCAACTACATGGAAATTAACGGAATTTCCTTGGAGATGAAAGATATTTCTGCTGTTGCTGATTTTCGCCGGGAGCTCATTAAGGGCGGCGGCAAACTACAAGTCCCCTGCCTATTCATCGACGGCAAAGCCCTGTATGAATCGGATGATATTATTCAGTGGTTAGAAAAACATTATGACGCCCGGAAAAATAAAATCAACGATTGAAGAAGCGATCCCGCAGTCAACGGCGCATATTTTTGACCCGATGCACGACGGACAGCATCTGCAAGCCGTTGTGATCTCCCCTGCGTTTGAAGGTGTCACGCTGGTCAAGCAGCATCAGATGGTGATGAACCCTTTAAAAGAAGCCATGGCCGGGGCCGTGCATGCATTGGGGTTAAAGACATTTACCCCCGCAAAATGGGAAGAAGCCAGGGGACAATTTGAATTTTAGAAGTCACAAAGTCACAAGACACACGTCATAAGTAAAGATTCTTTCTTGTGACTTGTGACTTAAATAAAGGAGTTAATCATGGATGACAAAACCAAACAACGCATCGAAAACGATATAAAAAATAACAAAATTTTCCTCTACATGAAAGGCACACCCGCCGCCCCGCAATGCGGATTTTCGGCGCAGGCGGTCGCGATGCTAAAAGAGCACGGTGCCAAATTCGGCAGTTTCGATGTCTTGAGTGATGAATCCATCCGTCAGGGCATCAAAGAATACGCTGACTGGCCGACCATCCCCCAGTTGTACGTCGACGGTGAATTTATCGGCGGCTGTGACATCATGGCCGAGATGCACCAAAACGGCGAATTGAAGACTCTTTTAACGTCGTAGTCAAGAATTTGCGAGCGGGCTTAATTAGCGATCAACATCTTTGCGATGTCCGATTTTCAGGACGATCATCAGAAGGATTTTATCCCGGACATCATAGATGATATATCCCGCACCGGATCCGGGAATCATCAGACCCGGCTAATTTTTTGCTATTGTGAGGCCTTGGATTCTCAGCTAAGGATTGAATCGCTTGAGATATTTTGATTTGATCTTCCCAGGGGAGCTGCTGGTCGGCTCATTTTCTCTCTTTTTGATTTCGGCCAGGTCCTCCATATCTTCGGTCAGTTCGTGCAGAACAGCCTCATTTACTAAATCAGAAATAGATATTGATGTCTCCGCCGCTCGTATTTTAAGAAACTTGTGAAGTTTTTCGTCCAAATAAATCGTTGCCCGCTTTGATGGTTTAATCAGAATCTTACGCCTCCTTTAAATGTAATGTAAATAGAGCATTTTAACGTTATAACGTCAAGACGTCATAGCTTTTAATCTTCCAGGGGTTGTAATTCCGGAAGAAAACGGTGATATCTAAACTATTTTTGTTACCAACTTTTTAAAAGTGGACACTTTACGAATTAAAAGTGGACAGGTAAAAAGTTCTGAATTTTCTGACGAATCGACTTGATAAGTTTGCTA
>JAGVNC010000055.1 GCA_020053475.1 Candidatus Omnitrophota bacterium
GCTCAAATCGTTCAATCTCAAAGAAAGGAGCTTTTTGCTAAAATCTTTCAATCAAACTGAACTCTCTTACTCAGGCTCATCTATTGACTGGAAAAGACTGCCCGTGGAGAAGGCTGTTAAAAAAAGCAACCGTCGTTTCGTGGGATGTAAACAGCATGACGCTAACGCATCCTAAATGAAGCAAGGCAAACGTTAGCCCCACCGCTAATCCCATTTTCTTAACATTAATGGAATCCATGATGCCCTCCTTTCGCCGAATCTAATTTTTTAAAATAGCAATAGATAAATTTTTGTTCCGCCTTATGGGGAGTGAGGTGAACCTCATCAACAGCCTTTATCAAATCGAAAGATGAGCCCAACTCTTTCTTTAGCTTCTTGGCATCATAGCGTTCCACATTAAGGCCGCTACATTTAGGAGGCCCTTCTAACGAAAAAGTAGCGATGAGCACATGCCCGCCAGGCCGAACAGCTTTTTCCATCGCTTGGATATATTTTTTCCTATCATCTGGAGACGTAAGAAAATGAAACACAGCGCGATCATGCCATAAATCATAAATAGACGGCAACTCTGCTTGAAGAATATCAGCTTCTATCCAATTCACATTTTCTGCCCGTTTTCCAAGTCGTTCTCTGGCGTAGTCCATCGCCTTAGAAGAAATATCGAGAACGGTTAAATTTTTAAACCCTTCATTCAAGAGTTGATCCACAAGAATAGAGGCTCCTCCGCCCACATCAATCATTTTACAGGAATGGTCAATCTCCGTTAAAGCAATTAATTCAAGCGAAACAGTTGGATGAGTTTGATACCAGCTCACCTCTGCGGACTTTTTTGCCTGATAGACGTTTTCCCAATGGTTCTTAGGATTAAAATTCATCTTGTTCTTCTTTCATGGCGCATAGATGATCAAATAAATAAAAATACCCATCAAATAGCCGATGAAAGCAGGCCATGTAATTTTTCTTAAATACCAGAAAAAGTTGACTTTCTCCATCCCCATCACCACCACACCCGCCGCTGACCCGATAATTAAAAGGCTCCCTCCTGTCCCCACGCTAAAGGCTAGCATCTCCCACAATTTGGAATCAACAGGATTGGCGCTTAAGGGATACATGCCGATAGCCGCCGCCGTTAAGGGGACATTGTCGATGATCGATGAAACAAGACCCATTAAAGTAACAATCAAATCCTTATTCTTCAAATGGGTGTCCATGCCAGCAGCCAATTTTCCCAATATCCCCACTGATTCCAAAGCGGCAACGGCTAAAAGGATCCCCAAGAAAAACAGGATGCTTGAGAAATCAACCTTCGTCAAAACATGCGGGACCTTCAAATGATCCTTTTGGTGGTTGATTAAATCTGTAATAACCCACATGATCCCCAATCCCAATAAGACTCCCATAAATGGCGGCAGATTCGTCAAAGCCCGGAAAATAGGGACAAAGATCAGTGATCCAATGCCAAGAAAAAATACTCTCTTGGCTCCCGGCTCCAAGAGAACGTCTTCTTGGTGTGATGCTGGGACAGTCTCTCCTTTTTTGACTAAAAAAGAGAAATATATTAAGGGAACAATCAAAGAAATCAAGCTGGGCAGAAAAAGAAATTTCATAATTTTGGCCGTCGTTACCTGTCCGCCAATCCATAACATCGTCGTTGTCACATCGCCAATGGGTGTCCACGCGCCACCGGCATTAGCGGCGATAATAATCAAACTGGCAAAAATTAAACGGTCCTCACGCTCCGGGACCAAACGGCGCAGAAGCGAAACCATCACAATGGCGGTCGTTAAATTATCCAAAATCGAGGAGAGAAAAAACGTAATCAAAGAAACGACCCAAAGCAATTTACGTTTGTCTTTTGTTTTTATAAAGTCCGTGATGACTTTAAATCCACCGTATGTTTCAATCAACGCCACAATCGTCATCGCCCCCAGAAGAAAAATTAAAATTTGAGCGATATCATGGAGATGCCCGTTGAGTTTTTCAACCACCACATTGATATACTCATGGATCCCGCATCGGTAAAATTCCCTCATGGAATAAAGGGCCCATAAAAAAACGCCCGTTAGAATCGCTACGGCCGCTTTATTGATATGAATGCGATGCTCTAATGTCATCGCCAAATACCCGGTCACAAAAACAGTCATCATGAAAAATTCAATCATACATTCCTAATGTTTTTGTAATTCCGGGATAGGCAGTTTACTGACATCCACCGTGCCTAGTTTCATCTCGTAGCGCCATTTCCAGATCGCATAAATAGGCGGATAGACCAACAATTCCATGATGAAACTCGTAAATATGCCGCCGATCATGGGAGCAGCGATACGCTTCATGACATCAGCTCCGGTTCCCATCGACCACATGATCGGAATTAATCCCATGAACATCGCCATAACCGTCATCATTTTGGGCCGGATACGTTTGACCGCGCCGTGGACGATCGCTTCCTCAAGGTCCTCCTTCGTTCGCATCTTGCCTTGCCGAATCGCGTCATAATATGCCAAATCAAGGAAAAGCAACATGAAAACCCCGGTCTCAGCATCGAGGCCCATCAGGGCTATCATGCCCACCCAGACTGCGATGGACATGTTGTATTTCAGCAGCCACAAAAACCATATCGCGCCGACGAGCGAAAAGGGAACCGCCAACATCACAATCCCGGCCTTGATCGGCGATTTGGTATTCATGTAAAGTAAAACAAAAATGATCAATATCGTGATCGGGATGACCAGTTTCAGGCGTTCTTTCACCCTAAGCATATTTTCATACTGGCCACTCCAGACCAGAGAATAACCTGTCGGCAATTTGAGTTGCTGCGAGACCAACTTTTTTGCCTCGGTGACATAACCGCCCACATCACGGCCGGTAAGATCAACATAAACATAACCGGAAAGCATCGCATTCTCATCACGCAGCATCGCCGGGCCAAGATTTAAATGAATATCCGCTAACTGGCCTAAGGGGATTTGGGCGCCGGACATCGTCGGCACTAATACCCGTCGTAATTTATCTATGTCATTGCGCAACTCTCTGGCATAACGCACGTTCACCGTATAACGCTCCCGGCCTTCGATGGTTGTGGTGATGGGTTCGCCGCCGATGGCGGACATAATAATCTCTTCCACTTCGTCTATCGAAAGGTCATATCGCGCGATCTCTTCGCGCCGGATATCAAAATCAACGAAATACCCGCCGGTCACACGCTCGGCATAAACGGAACGCGTCCCTTTGATCCCCTTCATGATCCCTTCTAAATCCATTCCTATTTTTTCTATTTCTTTTAGATTGGCGCCATAAATTTTTATCCCGATCGGCGTACGAACTCCCGTGGTTAACATGTCAATCCTTGCTTTGATCGGCATGGTCCAGGCATTCGTGACCCCGGGGAATTTCATCTTTTGATCCAAATCATTAATAATGTCTTCCCATGTAATCCGGTCATTCCAGATAGGCCTAAAAGGCTTCTGCATAAACTCCGGCATCCAGGAATACCAGCGGTCCACCTTGCGCCACTCATGTTCCGGTTTTAATACAATAGTGGTCTCCATCATTGAAAACGGCGCCGGATCCGTCGAAGTTTCTGCCCGGCCCGCTTTACCGAAAACCCGTTCGACTTCCGGAACAGTTTTTATGATTTGATCCATCGTCTGGAGCAGCTTCTGGCTCTCGGTTACGGAAATTCCCGGAAGAGTCGTGGGCATGTAAAGAATCGTGCCTTCATTTAACGGCGGCATGAATTCCGACCCAAGCTTGAAAAAGATCGGGATCGTTGTTAAAACCAGAATCCCGGCGGCAATAAGTGTCTGTTTGCGGTATTTCAAGGTAAATCGGCAGGCAGGTTCATAAAACTTAAACAGAACTTTGCTGATCGGATGACGTTCTTCCGGATAATATTTTCCAATCGTCACGGTATTGAAAAGATTGGCTAACCAACGCGGACGAAAATGGATGGGGTCCATGCGGACAAAAAGCATGCGGATGGCCGGGTCGAGTGTAATCGCCAAAAACGCCGCAATGGCCATGACAAAGTTTTTGCTGAATGCCAGCGGCCTAAAAAGTCTGCCTTCTTGGTCAATCAGTGTAAAAACCGGCAGGAACGCGACCGCGATGACCAAAAGCGAAAAGAATACCGATGGGCCGACCTCTTTAATGGCGGTTAAAAGCACATCATGAAAATCCCCTTTACGGCCTCCGGCCTCCCAGAGCTGCAGCTTTTTATAAGCGTTTTCCACCTCAACGATGGCACCGTCAACCAGGACGCCGATGGAAATCGCGATCCCTGACAATGACATAATGTTGGATGTCAGCTTCATCCCAAACATCGGGATGAAGCTTAAAAGAACAGCAATCGGGATGGTCACAATCGGAACAACTGCCGAAGGGAAATGCCAAAGAAAAAACATGATCACCAAGCTGACGATAACCATTTCTTCAATCAACTGATGTTTCAATGTCTCCATGGATCGCTTAATCAATTCTGACCGATCATAGGTGGTGACAATTTCCACCCCCGGAGGTAAAGACGGTTTAATGTCTTCAATCTTCGCCTTCACGCGATTAATGACGTTTAAGGCATTTTCGCCCTGGCGCATAACAATGATGCCGCCCACCGTATCGCCCTGGCCGTCTAAATCGGAAACGCCTCTTCGCATTTCCGGCCCCAAAACAACATTCGCGACATTCTTGACCAAAATCGGCGTGCCCGAAGAGTCACTCCCTAACGAAATATTCTCAAAATCTTTTATCGATTTTGCATACCCCCGGCCGCGAACCATATATTCGGCTCCGGAAAATTCTACAATCCTCCCACCGACATCATTGTTCCCGGTGCGAATCCGCTCGATGACCTTGACCAACGGAATCTTGTACGCCAGGAGTGCATTCGGATTGATATTCACCTGATATTGTTTCTGGAATCCACCGATTGAGGCGACCTCCGCGACTCCGGGGACACTTTGTAACCAATAACGTAAATACCAATCCTGGAAACTGCGCAATTGAGCGAGGTCATTCTGCCCGGTTTTGTCTACAAGCGCGTACTGGTAAACCCAACCCACGCCCGTTGCATCCGGCCCCATCTCGGTGCGCACACCTTCCGGTAATTTAGGAATAATCTTGCTTAAATATTCCAATGTGCGGCTTCGCGCCCAATAAATATCTGTTCCGTCTTGGAAAATGATATAAACATATGAAAAACCAAAATCAGAAAACCCGCGGATGGCCTTGACCTTGGGCGCGCCAAGCATCGCGGTGACAATGGGGTAAGTTACCTGATCTTCAATGATGTCCGGCGATCTGTCCCAGCGGGAATAAATGATAACCTGTGTATCGGATAAGTCAGGGATAGCATCAAGGGGAATATTCTTTATCGAATACACCGCCGCGACCATCGCGATGAAGGTAAAAATGATGATGATAAATTTATTTTTTGCGGAAAATTCTATGATTTTTTCAATCACGGGAATTCCTCGGTTCTATTGCCCAGGCTGATGTTCGGAATGTTTCGTTGCACCTTTTAACTGGCTTTCTGAATCCACTAAAAAATTACCGCTAGTAATAACGACATCCCCTTCGTTCAATCCAGACAAAATTTCATAATAGCCTTCGGCCTTTTGTCCGACAATGACCTCGCGCGATTCCAGGACATCCCCCGGCTCGGAGAGATAAACAATTTTTCTTAATCCCGTGTCCAGAACAGCCGTTTCCGGGACAGCCAGCTTTTCACCTAGATCCACCTGGATCTTGGCGTTGATGAACATTTCGGGTTTTAATTTTCCTTCACTGTTTTCTACTTCCACCCGGACCTGATTGGTTCTCGAGGCAGCCTCCAGGACGGGATTGATCGACACCACATTGCCACTGAAAATTTCTCCCGGATAAGCAACGGCCTCCACATCCACCTTCTGGCCCGGTTTAATAAGGCCAATCTCGTACTCATACACATCCACGTAAATCCAAATCTTGTTTTGTCCCGATGGAAGATAAAGATTTTCTTGCGCTAGACCTTGCGTTGCCAACCCGGTGATCTCTTCTTTATTCATGCCTAAGAGCAATAATTTCTTTTCAGACGCGGCCAGCAAGGACTGGGTTTGTTCTACAACCGATGTTAACGGGCTATTTTTTGTTGCCTGGACAGTTTTTAATGTCTGCAAATATTCTTCCTGCGCTACGTAAAGTTCCGGGTCATAGGCGCTCTTGCCGAACGCCCGCACAACCTTTGCCAGATGCATTTTTTTGACCGCCTCGGTTTTAATGCCGATACGTTGCTGTTTTTCCGGACTTATATAGACCCCCTGCCCGGCACCGGGCGCAGGTATTTCTTCATAAACCGGGGCATAATCCATCCCCATGGAATCTTTCATGGGGACAGGCGATGTAACTGCGGGATCCATGGGATTACGGTAATAAAGGATTTTAGGTTCTTTTTTTCCAGCCGCTGCCGGTTGATTGATTTCTACAACCTTTCCGTTTGCTGTTGAAATAACCTCTCCGCAGACAGGGCAGATCATTCGCTCGCCGGGTTTTAGCTTTACCTTCACATGCATAGGGCAATTTTTCATTGTGCAGTTGTGAAGGATACAGATTTCGGAAAAATCCTTTTCCGGCGCTAACCCAGCACCAGACGATGATGACCCGGCTGCTTTCGGTTTCTCTTCTTTTTTGACAAGTTTCATGCCGCAAATAATACAATCGCCCGGCTTGTCTGACGTAAAATCCGTATGCATGGGGCAATAATACACGGGCTTTGAAGGATTCTTGGCTTCAGCGCTGGCCCGGTCTTTGGACACCATAGAGCTGACAAAAAATCCCGTTGTCAGCAATACGCCGGTAACGACGAAAATAAAAATTAAAGTTTTCTTTCTTTTCATGATGACCTCTCTTATTGTCTTAATTCAGTGCCGATAGAACGCTCCAGGTCAGCCAGGGCGATTTCCAGATTCGCCAGGGCCTCAAAATATTCCATCTGGAATTCCCTTAAAGACCGCTGGGAATCGAGCATGTCCAGGAAAGTTGTTTGATCCGACTGATAGCCGCGCTGCGCTGTTTCAAATGCTGATTGCGCCTGCGGCAAAACGCCGGCCTCATAGATATTGACCAATCCCTTGGCTGCCATAAATTTCACATAAGCGCTGCGGGTTTCAAACACAACCATATTTTCTGCCGCCTGATATTCCGCCTCGGCGACTCGTAAATTGGCCTTGGCCTCTTTCACAAAAGAATTTTGTTTCCCGCCAAACCATAAAGGGACAGTAATTCCCGCCATCCCTGTCCATTCCCCCAGCTCACCGTTATTCTCTTGTCGTGTATATTTCACCGTAAAATCAGGAAGATATTCTTGCTTAGCTAACGTCAGATCAATCCCAGATTTTTTTAACATTTCCTGAAAAGATTTCAATTCAGGCCGGTTTTCCTTCGCTGACTTTATGATGTCCGCCTCGTTTAATTCCAGGTCCTTATTATTCTTTTCTTCCAAAGGCTCAATCACCGGATCCTCTTCTCTATTTAAAAGGGAATTTAGCATACTCTCGGTGATCTTTTTCTCCTGCTCCAACAATACCAGTTGGTTGGCGAGCTTGGAATATTCGACCTGCGCTTTTAAGGAATCCTGCTGGCTTGCCTTGTTCACCGAGTATTTTTTATTCGCGATTTCGACAAACTGATTGAGCAATTCCAGATTGTCTTTGGTCAGCGCGATTTTCTTGCTATTCAAGAATAATTGAAAATAGGATTCCTTCAATTCCTGGATGACCTTGCGCTCGGTTTCCCGATATTCCTGCTCAAAGGAATTTGCTTCTTTCTGTGCGGCCTGTTTTCTTAAGAATAATTTCGTTGGAAAAGGTATTTCCTGGGAAGCGGAAAACATCCGCATCGGGTCGGTGTTGTTCCCTATCATTCCCGGGATAATTTTGTTGTACTCATACTCGACCATAGGATCGGCCAAGCTTCGCGTCAACGTCACTCTTGCCTTGGCAGCTTCATAACGCTGCTTTGCGGCTTGAATTTGCGGATTGTTTTGTAATACTTCCTCAACCAGGGATCCTAAAGACGCCTTCTGCGAATCTTCTGCGGGCGCTATTGTGGGATCAGCCGCGAACGCTAGCCAGACCAAAAGAGTATTGACAAGAAATAGACTAAATAATTTGTGTCTCATGTGTCCCTTCTCCAGGAATATCGTCTTTTTATTAATTTTTTTTGCATACGTTACATGGTTTGTATTAGGCCAATATGCCACCTCGCCTTTGTAGGTGGGAATAGGATTAAGAGCATCAGGAGCATTCTCATTTTATTACTCCCTTTGTGCTGAGTCTATGCCAAACTCAGAATTTTTTTGTTTTGGTTGGGACGATGGGGCGAATTTTGCCCTGTCGTCACCTTTTTAATCCTCTGCCTACCGGTAGGCAGGCTCGGCTCCGACACCGTATTCATAGACCATCCTTCCTCCATTATGCCCAGCGATGGTCACAAAAGTTGCGATGATTAAAGTAAAAATTAAAAACACAATCCTAAACATTTTTATATTCTTCTTGAGAACCCAAAGAATAGGCAAGCTGGCTAACGATCCCCACATGGTTAATAAGGCGAAAGTCTTGTGCGTGGTTAATACAGGATGGGTTAAATGAAGATACTGCGCCTCCTGCAAACCTGTCAGAACAGCCAAAGGCGCCACCAAAGTGGCTAAAATATAAATATGCAAGGCTGTCCGATGAAGGTTGTCTTTGTTGAATACAAGACTAAGAGCCTCCAGCCCCATAGCGCTCATAAACAGCGCTATGGGAAAATGGATGAGTTTCGGATGAAGCAGGTAAATATGAAAATCTAATAATTGCCCCATCAGCCTCTCCTTTTATTTGTGATCATGATCGCTATGATGTTTCTGTTCTTCTCCATCCTGCATCATTTTTTCTTTTGCTACTTCGTCCTCCACGATTTTGCTGTACTTTTCAGGATTCTTCTTAAAATCCTTTATGCACATGGGACAGCAAAAGTTATAAATCTTTCCGTTATATTCATATTGAACAGCTTCGCCCATCTCGTTTTTTTCACCGGGAGAAGGGATTTTTTCACCGCTGACGGGGCAAATTTTATTACCAACCTCAACCGCTTTTGTTTCTGAAGCATCGGGATGCTCCATCTGAGCAAAAACATAACCTCCGCCCAACAGCATTAGTAAAATACCTGTAATCATTAACGTCGATTTCATTTTACAGCCTCCTTTTCCTATTTTTGTATTAGGTTCATTTTTAATGGCTTTCAGTTAACTTTTATTTTAATTCAAATTATGATTTTAAGAGAACGGTAAAAAGGATATTTTTTATTTTCATGTTAAATCCCTTGATTATTTTAACACAGAATAATCCTTCATTGAGATGAAGGAGGCAATGTTTAACCCAAGGAATTAAATGCGGAAATTACGGAAGTGAATATAAAGAGGAGTGTCGGAATCTGACCCGGGAGGGCCATCGACGAATGCTAAGTTCAATTTAGTTTTAATGACAGAAAATTGTTGAGAAGAGAAGTCTAAAGATACAAGTTCAGTAAATATCGGAGTGATGTTTATTGAGATTTTGCTTGGATAATCGGCTTGTAATTTGGGATTACAGCAATTTTTTGGGGCCGAATTGTCTGTTTTCCCTTTATGCGCATGGCAAGAAGGCATTACATTGCTAGCGACAATGGAATTGGTTTTGGCTAACGTTGTCCCTGAGAAAGCGGCGCAACACAGGATCGTTGCTAAAGACACCGCAAAAATTAAGGGGAAAATTATAATTTTTAAAGAGTATTTTTTCATACGATATCCATTTTAACTCTATATTCAATATTTACCACACTTTTCTTCAGAAATCAAATTAAGATGCGTCTGACGAAAAGCTGATGCAATCAGCTTAAATCAAACAATAGGAATTCTGTATCTTCAACAGCACGGAAGCGAAGCCGCCCTTCTGTCTTGATCGCAGCACCGTCTCCTTCCTTATCGTCATGATTTTAAGGACACTTTTGGTGGGTTAATCCCCCGTGTGTAACAATAAACAATCGCCGATAGGAATATTAATCCCATCAAATACCCTCCGACAATGTCGGTTGTGAAATGGGCCCCCAGGTAAACACGCGACGTGCCGATTGAAAGAATGAGTAACAACGATCCGTAGATAATGAAAAGCCGTAAGGCGCGCGGAAAGTTTTTTACATAAAACATGGAAATTAATAAAAAGCCAAAAAAGACAACATAGTGAACGACATGCCCGCTGGGAAAACTTGGGAATGTTGAGATGCTCAGGATATCAACAAGATCATTTGTAGGCCGGGGACGATCAATGATGATTTTGAAAAGATTTGTTAGGAGATCAGCGATAAAAACGAGGAGCACATAAAAGGCTTCACGTTTATTTTTTGATAAGAGAAATAGCAAAAACAATAAACCAACCGATATCGTTGAGATAGAAGAGTTCCCCGGTAAACTGATCCACGTCATGAAAGACACCCAGAGAAACGAATGGGTTTCTTGTTGTAAGCTTTGAGAGATTTGGGTGTCAATGGTTGATGTGGGGAAAAGCTTAACCCAGAAGATTAATCCGATCAGACACACAATGGCGAAGAATATGGCGATGGGGAAAAGGTTCTTGCCCCTATCCGAGCCTAAGATGTTTTCCAGAAGGGATATAAAATTGTCGGTTTTTTTAAGTTCTTCTAAAAACAGCCAGCCAAACATTGACACAAAGAGAATTAAAATCAATATTAACTCTAATGTCTCGCTGAGAAGTTCCTGATATCCGAACATTTTGGTGTCAATCCAAATCTCGACGGCCACGATTGACACAATGATTAGCGCCAGGGATAAAAATTCTTTTTTGATCCAAGAAATTTTAATACGGAAGTATTTGGGCAGGTTAAGCCAGGAGCTTAATTTGGGAAAAGTCCGAGGGACCGTTTGGCAATAGTGGCTATATTCCTGCCCAAAATGATTTAATAAAAGCGCCTCCTCTTTTTTGATTTGAGGGATATAAATCATCAAACAAATCGCCATGAAGATAAGAAAAAGGGTGAAGTGAAAAAGAAGTGTAACCACCCCCGCTCCGATGAGAAACGTTCCTAGATACATCGGATTTCTTGTCAGCGTGTATGGGCCATCTTTGACAAGGGTCTTTCCACTATCGGAGTGTTCAGATTTATAGCCCCGCGCGGATATTCGGAAAATAAAGCCTAACAAAACCAGCCCAAACCCGCAAATGTCTAAAAGATCTTCCCACCCTTCCGTGTGCCATTTTTGGAAGATGACCTGGGATAGGACGATGACTCCAATGACCCCGAAGAAGATTAATTGGCCTTGTAAGCGGATGCGTTTTTTCAAGCCACTCTCCTGTTTTAATTGATGTTCCGACGATTGAAATCTCCGCTTATTATTCGAGCGAGTGTATTAATCGAGGGTCAGATAATAGTCCCGGGGATAAGCGGCCCATTAATTTGCGGCGGACCAAAAGGTTTAATCCCGTATCACCGGGTTGGGAGGGCTCTCCCCCCAATTGGATGTAGGCCATGTTGAGCGTTATCATCCCGTGCAGCCATTGTTTTTTGGGTAATTCCACAACATCATGCTCGCGAGCCATGTCGGCATAGGTTGCGGCAACAGCTTCCATGATCTGAAGATTGCCTTCCGGGAAGGACGATTGTTCCAATTTTTCAAGGATCGTATTCAAGGGGCCGGGGGTGACTTCGGATAAAACTTGATGAGCGGCTTTCGCTCGCTCAATTTGTCGGGGTGTTAATGCCGCGAAGGCATCGTTGGCAAAAGCAAGCAGAAAAAGAATCACGGTCAGTTTTTTAATCATTTCTCGTATCCATATTTCGTATAATCAATGCCAACAACTTGCATGTCTGTTTTCAGGGGCCCATGAAAGCCAAAGGGTGTTTCCTTAAATAAGGCGTCAACCAGGTCTTTCTCGGTCATTTCCATCCGGTTTTCTTGCTGAGCAAAGCCCTGAGCCCTCTTCGACACTTTTTCTGCGGCTACATCGCGTAAAAAAACGGGGATTTTTTCGATGAGTTGATTAAATTTGGTTTCCGCGTCTTTATTCCAGTTGATGTCCATCATGAAAGAATTATTCAAACAGCTTTTTATATTGCCCGTATCCATTTTTTTCCAGATTTTTTTTGGGGATGAATCGCAGGGACGCCGAATTGATGCAATAGCGCATTCCTGTAGGCTGCGGGCCATCGTCAAACACATGGCCTAGATGAGAATCTCCCTGGGTGCTGCGGACTTCAGTCCGCGACATCAAGAGTGATTGGTCCGTTTTTTCGGCAACATTCTTTGGCTCTAGGGGCTTCGTAAAACTTGGCCAGCCGGTTCCAGAATCGTATTTGTCTTTCGAGCTAAAAAGCGGTTCTCCAGAGACAACATCCACATAAATTCCGTCTTTTTTATTATCCCAATATTCGTTGTTAAAGGGAGTTTCCGTCCCCTCCTTTTGTGTCACATTATATTGAAGGGCATTTAATATTTTTTTCAGCTCTTCCGGTGGAGGCTTAACGTAATCTTTGGTTTGACCGGCGGGTCTTTTCCGGGGTAACGGACAGATTTGGGGAGATTTTGCCCATTTTTGTTTCACAAAGCTTTCTCGCCCGGAGCCAATGCGGTACGCGTTATAATGGGCCGGCTGTTTTTTGGAATAGTCTTGATGATATTCTTCGGCCGGATAAAACTTTTTCGCTTTTAAAATTTGTGTCACGATGGGCTTGTTAAACATGCCGCTGGCTTCAAATTTTTTTTTGGACTGCTCGGCAATGCGTTTTTGCTCGTCATTGAGATAAAAAATGGCCGTCTTATATTGGGACCCGCGATCGGCAAATTGTCCACCGGTATCAGTGGGATCAATATCCCTCCAGAAAACGTTTAGAACTTCTTCATAAGAGATCTTGGAAGGGTCAAATGTTACCTCAACAGCTTCGTAATGTCCCGTCTCCCCGCTACTCACTTCATCGTATGTTGGATTTTTATCTTGGCCGCCGGTGTACCCTGAAACGGCATTGATCACCCCGGGGGCTCCTTTATAGACCGACTCGATGCACCAAAAGCAGCCGCCTGCGACAATTGCCTTTTCTTGCTTCATGACTGTTCCTTCCTTTTCATTGGCTTGGGCTAAAAAAGAAAAACTTAAGACGAGGGAAGCCATTATCGTTAATTGAATGAATTTTTTCAGGGGATGCTCCTTAGGACTCTAATTTTTTATCTCGTTTATTCAGGAAGAAAATAACCCCTATCCCGAATTTATTGATAATGACTTGGGTCATCCATCCCAAAGCAAACATCGCGATTAAAAATAGCGAATAAGAAATACGCCAATCCACTCCATGGGTCATCATGCTGAATTCCGACATCCCCCCGATGCTGGCCAGGAGGTTCAACGGTAAAAAGATGACATTAATCAATGTTAAGTTCTTAATCAGCACATTCATATTATTGCTGATCAGGTTCCCCCGGGCGTCCATCAGCCCCGATAAAACTTGTGAATAAATCTCCGCCTGTTTGGAGCACTGATTGTTTTCAATCATGACATCATCAAGCAGTTCTATTTTATTTTTTAGTTGCTCTGTCCGTTCGCAATAATTGCGAAGTTTCAATAACGCCGCGTGATTCCCGCTAATCGCATTCAGATAGTAAACCAAACTTTCGCTTAAGCTAAACATCTGGATCAAATATTCGTTTTCCATGGCTGTGTTGATTTTGCTTTGCACTTCACCTGAGATTTGCTTGATGACGCGTAAATGCCCCAAGTAGTGATGGATGGAATGATAAAGAAAGTTAAAAAGGACATCGAAGATCGATTCAACTTTATGAGGGTATCGTTTTTCAAACAATGAGAGGTCTTCGCCTAGAACAAAAATCAGCCTATCTTGTTTAATAAAAATGCCTGCCGAAGTCACGTTAAAAAAAGGACTCTGCTTGCCCATGACGTTGCGAGGTTGTTTCCAGATGAGCGTTATATAATCCGGGTCAAACATGAGGCGCGGGACTTCTTCCGGGTCAAGGGCTGAGGCGATGTCAGATTCATCAATTTGCAGCGTGTTGATCAGGAAATTTTTTTCTTGGGTGTCGGGGTTGATATACACCCAAATGTTATTATTGGAAGGGACATTGTCAACAATCGTTCCATTGAGAATGGAGAATTTTTTTAACATGTGTTTCCTCGCTCATTGATTTTATGGTCTTTTTGGATAAACAGCCGTGACCCTTCGACAAGAAGACATGCGGTTAACGCAAAAAGAACAAGGCATGTCACTCCCACGGGATCAAAGCTTATGATCCTCTTGATGAAAATATTGATCAGCCAGGGTTTGATAATCAGAAATAACGAAATCGCCGCCACAAGCGTCATAAATATCGACGGGATTAAGGCCATTTTGTATCTCATCCCCCGCTTAAATAACCACAAGCTTAACCCGAACAAAACAAGGGCCGCTAACAGCTGGTTACTGGCCCCAAAGACGGTCCAGAAAATTTTCCAGCCGGGGATGACATGGCCATCCGCGTCTATAAATTTACGCGTTAAAAAGATAAATGGCAAGATTAATGTTGCAAATGTGGCCACGTACGGGCTCAGCTTGTTCTTCCATCCCGTCAATTCTTCGAAAATATAACGGCCTAAGCGAGTTGCCACATCCAATGTGTCGTAGACGAACGTGGCAAAGGCCAACAACGCAAAATTGAAGGCAAATTCTTTGCTGATCCCCAAATGGCTTAAGAATGTCGCCACCCCATTAGCAAAAATTTGATTCGGGTCTTTAAGCAACGCCACCTCGTCTTTGGTTAAAATTAACAACGTGCTTAACGCGATGACGGCGACAAAGCTTTCTAATAACATTCCTCCGTATCCGACGACTTTGGCATCGGTCTCTTTGGATAGTTGTTTCGATGTGGTCCCCGAAGCAATCAGACAGTGGAATCCTGAGCAAGCCCCACAGGCAACCGTAATAAACAAAATCGGCAACAGCGGCAGGCCTTGAGAATTATGCCAGCCAATAAACGCCGGCGATTGGATCGTGAGATGATTGGTTAAGCTCCCGATCAGCAATCCTAAAAAACTCACGCCAACCGTAATCAGCAGGAAAAATCCTCCTAGATAGCCGCGGGGCTGTAATAACAGCCACATCGGCATCACCGCTGCAATAAAACAATAAACCAGTAAAGCGACGTTCCATGTCATGCGCCCGTCAAGCCCAGGGACAAGAGGAAGCGTTAACGGCAAAAGTTGGCCGGCATAAATGCATGCGAATACAAGAGGCAAAGAAATCAATGTCGAAAGTGTTAGTGACAGATGAAAGCGGCGAAGAGCGATCCCCATGATCAAGGCGAGAAGTAAATACAGCATTGAGGATGACGCAATGGAAGCGCCATGCACCGGCTCGACAAACGTGCTGGCCGTTACATCCGTGAAGGCCGCGATGATGTACACCAATGAGAACCATAAGAAAAACAAAAAAATGATAAACGCCCGGTGGCTCATCGTGGCACGGATTACCTCGGCGATGGAGCGTCCCTGCTGGCGAATCGAAGCGACGATGCTGAGCATGTCATGGACGCCGCCGATAAAAATACCGCCCAAGATGATCCAGATAAATGTCGGTAGCCATCCGAACCACATCCCGGCCAAAATCGGCCCAACGATGGGGCCTGCCGCGGCAATTGCCGATAAGTGTTGGTTTAAAAGATAAAATTTATGGGTAGGGACAAAATCAACGTCATTTTTGAATTGATGGGCTGGCGTCGGGGTGTCGGCTCGCAGATGAAGCCAGCGGCTTAAGAGTCCGCCATAAACAATGTACCCCAATGAAAGAAGGCCGATCGCAATAAGAATTAATAATAAAAGGTTCATTGCTCTCTTCTTATTTAAGAAAGATTATTAATTGATATAGTTTACCAGTTGTTTTCTTCTCTGACAACTTTTGTTTGGAGAAAAGTGAATCCTAAGAGGAGGAAATTTCAACGAAGGGTTAGTGAAGTCCAAAGAGGCGGCCGCCTTGATAAACAATAAAAGCAAAGAAATACGCCAGAGCCGCCATATAAACGAATTGGAATAGCGGCCAACGCCAGGAGTTGGTTTCACGGTAAACAACGGCAATGGTGCTGGCGCATTGAAGGGCGAATACATAAAATACCATCAGGCTTAAGCAGACAAGCGGCGTAAAAAGCGGGCTTCCGTCCGGCCATGTGGCTTGTTGAAACGCTTCGCGCAATGTGGTTTCCCCTGCATCTTCTTGTAAATTAAAAACAATGCTCATCGTTGAGACAAACACTTCCCGAGCGGCAAACGACCCGATGAGCCCAATGCCGATGCGCCAATCATAGCCTAAGGGTTTAATCATCGGTTCCATCAGAGTCCCGGCTTGACCGGCAAAGCTGGCCTTTAATCCTTCTGCGGAGTCAAGATTTGGGTGTTTAGGGTATGTCATTAATGCCCAAAGAATGATGGACATCGCTAAAATAACCGTTCCCGCACGCTTTAAGAAAAGTTTGCTGCGTTCCCACATATGGATCAGCACCGCCTTCCAAGACGGCAAACGGTAAGGCGGTAATTCCATGATGAATACCGGTTTTTGGGATCGTAACAATGTTGTTTTAAAAAACCACGCCATGCCGCATGCGCCGACAATCCCGATGAAATACATGATGAGCATGATGCCTGCCTTCTGCCAATTGTTTGCCAAGGGGATCAGTACCGCAATCATGACGGTGTAAACAGGTAAACGCGCTGAGCAACTCATGAGCGGGGCGACAAGGATTGTGACAAGACGATCCTTAGGGCTTTCGATCGTTCGAGCGGACATGATCCCGGGAATCGCGCAGGCAAAGGAGCTAAGAAGCGGAATAAATGATTTTCCGTGTAACCCAACCTTGCTCATGACGCGGTCCATGATAAAGGCCGCGCGCGCCATATAGCCTGTATCTTGCAATAATCCGATAAAGAAGAATAAGATTAAGATTTGCGGCAAGAAAATAACAACTCCACCGACACCACCGATAATCCCGTTGGCGGCAAGATCCCGGACATCGCCTTGTGGCAGGACAGAGTTGACCCAATTCCCTAGCTGAGTAAACGCTTTGTCGATCCAATCCATTGGGATAGTCGCGACCGTAAAAATCATGTAAAACATAAATGCCATGATCCCTAAGAAAAATACCCATCCGAACAATTTATGCGTCAGCACGGCATCGATGCGTTCCGTTAAATCAGGCCCCTTCTTGTCTTTGTCGATAACACATTCTTTAAGAATCGATTTGATCCAATCGTAGCGGGCTTCAATTGCCCCTGTCTTGGCCCTTAATCCTTTGCGACGCAGGTTCTCTTGAACAGCATGGATTTGGCTGATCAGTTCTTCTTTAAAAAACCTTTTCAGCGGATTGAGTTTCACATCATTGATTAATTTTGTTCCTAAGGACATTAAAATCAGGGCCTCCACAAAAGCCTCATTGCGGGTCATCTCTTCATGTTGCATTAATAAACGGACCAAATGTTCGACCTCTTCTTCTAAGTCTGGGGCCATCCGCCATTGCCGTTGATAGTCTGATTTAAACCCTGAGGCAATCAAATTTTTTAATTCTTCGACCCCCTTGCTTTGATTCGCCATGGTGGGGACAACGGGAACGCCCAGGAGTTTAGAGAGTTTTTCGATGTCGATTTTACGGCCCTGGCGTTCAACCTCATCCATCATATTGAGGGCGATGATCATCGGGAGGCCTAGGTCTTGGATTTGAGTAACGAGATATAAATTTCTTTCCAGATTGCTAGCGTCAACGACGCAAACCACAATGTCAGGCTTGGGGGTGTCGGGGGTCCGGCCTAAAAGAACATCGCGCGCGATTTGTTCGTCCGGAGAACGCACGGATAAACTGTATGTTCCCGGGAGGTCAATGACATTGACGATGCGGTCCTTCGCTAGCGCCAATGTCCCTGTTTTCTTTTCAACGGTCACCCCGGGGTAGTTGCCTACTTTTTGGCGTAATTTGGTAAACGCATTAAACAACGTCGTCTTCCCGGAGTTAGGATTTCCGGCTAAGGCGATTGTTTTGATCGCATGCTCTTGATTGAGTTGTTGGATCTCTTGAGGCATCAATTATAAAAGGCTAACCTTAATCTGGTCGGCTTCTTGTTTGCGCAAGGAAAGAAGATACCCGCGGATTTTGATTTCGATGGGATCGCCAAGGGGTGCATAGCGAACGACTTCCACTATTTCTCCCGGGGTCACGCCCATTTCTTCAATACGGTCATGGCCATCGGTTTCAAACAGAAAGTCATGAATAACGCCCCGTTGGCCTACCGTCATTTGACTTAGTAAAATAATGTTATTGCCTAAGGAGTGGTCTTTGCAGGGACAGATGTCTTTGACAATGATTTTTTGAGCAAGTTCTTTACTGACAATGATTTTGGTGCCACATACTTTGCAAATCAACGATCCGCTGTCCGCCACCTTTTCGATGATGGAAGATTCGCAAAATCCCATTTCCCGTAGCCGTTCGCAGACCTTTTCTTCCCCGCATAAGCATTGAACGCGGAATCGCCGCCCAATTTCCGCATGACACAGATCTTTGGCTTTTTCATGGCAGATGCATTGTTCGTGTTTCGGAAATATTCTTTTCCACCATTGGGTAGCCATATTATTCCTTGCCGCAGCTAGAGCAGCCTCCCTTTTTATTCGACCGAACGGACTTCAGGAAAAAGTTGATCAAATAAAAGATACTCATTCCCACAATAATAACAATGACCGCTTGCTGCATCGCAACCCTTTATCTTTTCACGTGCAGAAAAATAAAAGCCCACACTTGTTGCATGGGCTCTGGATTCAGGATCTCTGTCCACGTGGTTCTAAATACGTTAACTTTTAACTTACTTATCTATAAAATAACAAATGTTGCTTGTTTGGTCAAGAGTATTTTTATCAGATTGAGGTTATCCCTCAGCCACGACTTCGATTTCGACCAGGGAATCCATGGGCAGGCGGGCCACTTGGATGGTGGAACGCGCCGGCGCGGTTTCATTTTTAAAATACTGGCCGTACACCTGGTTCATTTTGGCAAAGTCGTTGAGATCTTTGAGGAACACCGTGCTTTTCACGACTTTCTCCAGGCTTGAGCCAGCGGCGGACAACACAGCTTTAATGTTTTCAAGGACTTGGCGCGCTTGGACGCTTACGTCTCCGGCAACGATTTGTCCTGTTTTGGGATCGATCGGGATTTGACCGGCGCAGTAGATGAGATTCCCTGTTTTGATGGCCTGATGATACGGGCCTACAGGCTTAGGGGCTTGTTCACTAAAAATAATTTTCTTGGGCATGACGTTCCTTTCTTGAAGGAGGATGGGAAGAGGGCAGATCCCCGCCATGAGAGCCTGCCCTCTTTTTTTAGCTATTGTTTACGTTTGTAGATGATTTCCATGTTTCTGAATTCTTGGCCGTTTTCGTCATTCATGTACGCTTCAAATGTGTGGGTATTTTCATTGATGATTTTGGTGACCCAGCGAAAGGCCATGCGCCCTTTGAGAGGGCAATCAAATACCCCTTGTTCAGTTAATGTCTGATGGTATAATCCCAACTGCCGACGATTTGATTCAACGCTTGATGATTTTCATTCGGCGTGGAGTATTCTTTCCATTTTGCCATCATTTCTTCATCCATCGGCAGGGATTTTTGTGCTTGCTCTTCAGCCATCGCCCGAGGTTGAGCTATTTCTTCATTGATAGGTTGACCCATCTCTTCGCTGAAGGCGAAAGAACTAAATCCCAAAATGGTTACGCCCAGGATGGCCATCAGAATTTTTTTCCAGCTTCTGTCGTTCATGCTACTCTCCTCTTATTTGCAGTGGTTAAACAAGTAAACCAGATCCGTGTCGGATTCCAAATGTTTTTCCTAAAAATGTTCCTAAAAGAAACGTCGCTGCTGCCGTCAACAGCATTAAAATTGTTGTTTCGAGGAATTCTCGTAAGAATTTTTTATCAAACACGATAGCGCTATAAAATGTCAAAAGAGCAATGAGCCCCATGCCTACGCCAATAGACAATGTAAAGGCGTACCCCATATTTTGCGTCAAAAAGTAAGGCACGGCCAGCAGAATGACAGAAGCAATATAGGAAATGGTTGTCGCAATGGCTGAAACCCACGGAGACCGGTGGCTGCTTTCCTGTTTGGCTTGCAGGTAAGCGGCTGACCCCATGGAAATGGCCGCGGAAAACCCGACGATAAGCCCGGAGATCCCGGCAAATAGCGTCGAGTTTGTGACGCCCAGGAATCCCGCATGCACCCCCGTAATCTCCACAATAGCGTCCGCTAGCCCCAGGGCGATAAACCCGATATATTGAATGACGGTTTCTTGGACTTGGCCAATAAAGAAGTTTTCGTGTTCTTTCTCATCGCGGATAATTTCTTCCAGCTGGGTTTTCTCGTCCCCGGATAATGTCTCCAGCACCCTCTCATATTCTTTAACGACAATATGCTCGTGGCGCTCCAGGAATTTAATGGTGAACGTTAACCCTGTCAGCCGGCGCAGCAAACGAAAACGCAAAAGAAAGAATTGGCCCACGTCAGGCTCGTAATCCGGCATCATTTTTTTCCAAAATAGATAATGGAGATGCTCTTGGTCGGAGAGTTTAATAAGGATGGATTTGTTGTGAGGGTTCTTTTCCCGGGAAGCCAAGTCTTTGTACAAAAGACAGTCAGCGTACTCATCAAAGATATATTCTTTTATTCTGATGTTTTTCATAACGGCCAGTTCCTTTCAGGAACTCTTCAATCTTAGCAATGAATTCTTAAGTGTCAAAGGGTTTGGTATCAAATAACTCCGGCACCTAACAATAAAGCGATCGCAAAAAGCATCATCGAGGTGATCATTCTAACGGTGGTCACGGTCACCTTTTTCATTAAGCGGTTTCCCCAAAAAACTCCCGCAAACGCAAAGAGAACCGCGAGAAGCAGGAGCCAAGAATATTTTAAAGATGGAGAATTCATCAAGGATCCCCGATAAACAAAAAGTCTAGAAAGATCAACTAAACAGCCGATGACAACCCCTGTTGCAATATAGTTTTCTTTCGAGAGCCCCATTTTTAAAAGAAACACGCTTCTTAAGGCCCCTTGGTGCCCCGATAAGCCACCAAAAAATCCACTGAGAGTCCCGCCGAGAGGTAAGAATTTTGGATCAACGTTAACGGATTGAAATTGAGGAAGCATTTCCAACAGAACAAAAATGATGATGAGAAAAGCAATGGTTAGATTGACGATGCTGATTGACATTGTTTGATCAAACAAAAAATATGTGTAGATCACCGGTATCTTCTCAAGGGTAAAAAGTACTTTAGCCCCGACAAACGCCATGAGAAAAGCCGGCAACCCAAAGCGCAGGACAATGTCCCAGCGGGCATTTTTCCATAAGAGAGCCAGTTTCAAGATGTTATTCCCAAAGTGGACCACTGCAGTGAGAGCAATCGCCGCTTGCAGAGGAAAAAAAATAAGAAAAACAGGCATCAGGATGGTCCCAAGGCCGAATCCTGAGAAAAAGGTCAGGAATGAAGCTACAAAAGCAGTTAGAGGGATAAGAATGATCTGCAAGAAAGAGGCTTCCATCGATGTCCTTTATGAACTTGCACGGAGTTTATTCAGAATAGAACATAATTCTGTGCCAAGATTTTCTACGGAAGATTGAAGGCGCTTGTCGGTCAGCTGGCCGTTTGTGTCAAACGCTTCATTGGCCTTAGGGACCGCAACTTGATTAGGCAACACTAGAACTTGTATATTCCCTAAAATAGACCGCACATGGACTAATCCGCGTAATCCTCCCAACGCTCCCGGTGATGCGCTCATTAACGCAACCGTTTTCCCTTTGAAGCAAGCCAGTGGCTCTTCCCCGGGGATGGCCCGTGAGGCCCAATCAATGGCGTTTTTCAACACACCGGAGATGGAGCTGTTGTATTCCGGTGAAGAAATTAATAATCCCTGATGTTCCATGAGAAGTTTTTTAAATTTAAGGCTGTTTTCGGGAATGCCCTTTGCATTTTCGAGGTCGCCATCATAAAGAGGCATGGGGAAATCACGCAGGTCAATTTCGGTAACGGCGGCGCCTGCTTTGCGGGCTGCCTCGCAGGCGATTTTGACAAGTTTTTTATTGTAGGAATCTTGGCGCGTACTACCGGTAAAGGCAAGAATTTTGGGCGTGTAGCTCATCAGTCCTCCTTGCATTGAAATGCAATATTCATCTACAATTATATTTTTCCTCGTTAAAACATCAACTGGATATTTTTAGCAAGGGTTTAAAGCTGTTTGAGAATGGCGATAACAAGCGGCAATAAAAGAACTGTCAACGGGCCGATGATAAACGCAATGACGGCCGTTAATGTCCCAAATCGATGGACATGTTTATATCCAATAATGCCCAGGGGAATGGTCCATAAGCCGGCAACGATCCCTCCGATCACGGGAACAACGGAAAAAAGAAGAGGAGCAGTCGTGTAGGCAATTACATGGAATGTCCCTCTGTACCCTTGGTTTCCTCTTAAGAGGAATATCCAAATGTGCATAAAAAACGTTAACGCAAATATTCCCACAATCATGGCTAATTGCATAAGCCCATTTGTCACGGAACCTGTCAAGAAATACATCAGGCTTACGATTACATAAATACACGCGGAAAAAAGAAATGGATCTTTGATGTTTTTTTTGATGGTTAATCGTTCGAAAAAATCGTTAGGGTTAAGCAAAATCAACCAAACGGTTTCTCCGAAGGCTTTGAGGAGCCCCTTGGCAGGGCGCTGTTCCCAGGGGATCATTGGGACAGAAGCATCTGTTGATGCGTTTTCCTGGAATGGGTCGGGGTTAAGCGTGCGGATAAGAATTTCCGGAGACGTTTGCTCTCCATCTTTTTGCACGAATAAAATGACGGCAACAATAATTAAAATGATCGCAATAATCAGTAATGTCATTGAAGGCCTAAGTTGAACGATGGTTTTAATAGGGACCCTTTACCCATCGGTTCGTGTCATTTTTCTATTATCCATTTTTTAAAAAATTTTGCAAGATCGATGGAAATAACGTCCCCGGCGGGAATCGAACCTGCATCCCTGGCTCCGGAGGCCAGTGCTCTATCCGTTGAGCTACGGGGACGGAGATGAACAACGAATTTTAAGAAGGGATTATATCGCTCGAGAGCCGTAAACGCAAGACATATAAGGCAAGAGAACAAGCGCCCTTTTATTGAGAATGCTTTTTAAGAATATCCAAGACTTCCTGGTCCGTGACTTGAGTAAAATGAGTATAAAATTGGCTGATGGCTTCTAATGAGGATGGAACACGCAAGCAGACAACTTTTTGAGCATCACGGGTTAATTGTTCCAATGTTTTTTGATGCCCTACGGGAAGAGCGACAATAATCTCCTTAGCCCCCTCTTGGCGTAAACTCCACAGAGCCGCTTGCATCGTTGCCCCGGTGGCAATGCCGTCATCGGTAATAATCACGGTTTTATTTTTAAGAGAGATTTTCGTGTATATTTTTCTAAATAGGGCGCAACGTCGATGGATTTCATTAAGCTGATGTTGGCTCTCCTGTTTAATATAATCGGGATCAATGGTTAACTGCTGGATCAGATTTTTGTTAAGAAAAATTTTACCGGTTTCGCCAATCGCTCCGATCGCCAATTCTAAATTGCCCGGTGCCCCTAGTTTACGTGAAAGAACAATATCGAGATCCGCTTTTAAATGTTGGGCTAGTTGATGGGCGATCACCACACCGCCTCGAGGGATTCCTAACACGACCGTTGATGGCCCGGAAAATTCTTCTAAGGCAATGCTTAAAAGTTTGCCAGCTTCAAGGCGGTCGCAAAATGGCTTGCTGCTTCGTGATAGAATGACTAATGCGGGATTCATTGGCTACAAATAAATATCGACAATTAACGGAAGATGATCAGAGGCAATTTTATCCATCCCTGTACGAGATACTTCAACATTTTTTACTTTGATGCCGGGGCTTAAGAACACATGATCGAGTCGTCCCACAGGATAATGGCTAAACCATGTTGCCTTTGAAGAAACTTTTTCAGCGCTACTGACCGCATCACATAAAGGCCCTTTCATCTGGCGGCACAAAAAAGAATTCGGCAGGGCATTAAAATCCCCACAGAGGACAAGAGGTTTTGCGCAGGCTGAATGCCCAATCCATTCTTTCCCTAATAAAGTCTTGGCTTGTTTGACCCCTTCGGGTGGGAAAAAACTTAAATGCGTGTTAATGAATTGAAGCTCAATGTCCCCAATACTAATCGCGGTCCAGATGACGCCTCGTGCTTCCCATCGAGGATTCTTAAATAGGCTTGGCAAGCGCCCCGCCCTAATTAATTCCATCGGATAACGGCTTAGAATCGCTGTTCCATATTGTTCTTCAGCCACACGGATCAACGGATGGAAATGATAGAGCATTTCCAATTGTTTGGCAATGCGATGCGGTTGATCGATTCCTTTGGTTCGCGGCCGTTGAAGATCCAGCTCTTGTAACGCCACAATGTCGGGTTCATGGCGGCCGATGACGCGGGCAATCCGTTCGACGGATATTTTGCCATCCATGCCGATACAGCTATGCACATTGTATGTCATGATACGGATCGTTTCAGGTTTTTTAAATGGAGGAGTCAATATAAACGGAAATTCAGGCGGAAGTTCATGGCGGTTGAGAAAACGTAACGCGAGTTGACGCAAATCAATGGGGCGTAGATAAGGCCGCCTTTCTTTGGCTTTAACGATATCCGATGGAAGTAACGTAAATCCTTGGGTTTCCAGCGGGCCCACTCCTCCATGCGCCCCTCGCTCAATAGGAAAGGAGATTAAGGGGCCATTTTTTTGCCATCCCAAGAATGTGAACGTCCCTCCGGCAGGATGACGGCAGAGTCGAATGAGATCATCGATCACTTGCCGGTAAAAAGGATGGGATTCATCAAATACTTTTTCCCCGTCATCGGGAAGAAGAAATTCACCTTGCGCATTCCAAACACGCGCTTTATCTTCTCCTTCAGGGGTCACAACAATCGGGATTTTGGCTGTGCGGACTAATTCCTGGGCAAATTGTCTTTTTTGTCCATCGGATAATTTTTCATGAATATAAATATTGCCGGTAGGGCCGATGGTTGTCACAATGATTTTTTCTTCGGCTAAATCCCTGACTAAATCATCAATGGGCAAGAATTTTTTGAACCATCTTACTCCCATGTATTGGACGCGTTGCGCCTGAATGCCCCGTTGTTCTTGTTGAGAGTAAACATTGGCTTTGGGGTTCAAGTCTTTAAAGACTTCGGTGATGGCCTCTTGAACGGGCCGCCCGTATTTCATGGGATAAGAAATGACTTCTTCTTGCCCATGGTCGGAATAGATCCAGACATCATAATTACGCCGGCTAGACCGTAAAGCTTTGTGATAAATTTTTTTAATGGCATTATCAATGCCCTTTAATGACCAATGGGCCAAGAAGGATGACGGCCCGCGATGGTGGGCTTGCTCGTCATAACCTAAAAAATTCATATGGATAATCGGCAATCCTCGGGCAATATCAATTTTCGCCCCCAATGTGATTAATTCGCGTAGCAATATGCAAATCGAAACACGCAGAGGGATAAATGTTAATTCTTTTTTAAAATTTTGTTTTTTGAATAGTCCGTAAAGAAAATCAATGATGCTCAAGAGGAATTCCAGGGCCATTAAAAATAGAATCCGCAGGAATTTCATAAAATGAGTCAACACAAACAAACAAAAATTAAAAGGATTAACATCTTTCCAAAGATGCTGCCATCCTAGAACGCTCGCGCAAAAATGGGCTTCTTTTGCCCCTCCCCTGTAAACATTAGAATAAGAGCTCCCTCCTTCTAATAGCGGGGGGTTGTGATGGGCGGCCAATCGTCGTTCAATTTCGATAGCATCTTCGCCATCAAATAAGCGGAAAATTTTTGAGGATGGCGGATCCCAAAAGGAAAACGCAGGCACAATTTGCTTAACGCCGTAGAATAATTCGCCTTGGACCGAAGGCGTACTCGACGGAAGCCCGGCAAAAAGAGGGTGTGTTTGGTATCCTTCCTTGTTTAATAAAGAAGACAAAAAGGGCATTTCCCCTTTTTCTAGCGTTGACTTAAATTCCTTCAAACTAAACCCATCAATTTGGATCATGACTAACCCCGGCTCTGTATTCGCCTCTTCGGATTTTGATAATCCCAAAAGGCCCACCGTCCATTCCCACTGGCTCAACCATCGGCGTAAACGCAAAAGCCAATTGTCTTTATAAATTGGGATCGTTGGACTTGTTAGGGGTTTATCACCAACAACAGCCGCGTTACTTGCTTGATCCGTTAGCGGTTTATCGTTGATAACGGCAGCACTGCTTGCCTGGACGACATTTTTAAACATGTCCCATTCTGTTTTAATCCGGGACATGAGTGTATACCAGGCACTGTCAGGACGATCTCGGGACACGTATTCCAACGAACAAACATTTTTGTAGGTGCCCAGCAGATGTTGGACAGAGTCTTCAATCTTAAATTTTTGGGACGTTTGACGAGCCGCTTCTTTTAATTTTTTAAATTCAGAGTCGGATAGATGGATGATCCAGGATAATGCTTCAGTAAATAATTCTTGGCTGGGGTTAAGTAACAACCGGCCATTGTCATAATCGACGACAACTTCTCGCGCCCCGGGGGCATCGAGGGCAACCACAGGGACACCCGCCGCCATCGCTTCGACCAGGACTATCCCTTGCGTTTCACTCAAAGAAGTAAAGGCAAAAATGTCCATGGCATGATAAGCATCCACGAGATCTTGACCCTGCAAAACACCGGCAAAATGCAAACGATGCGTGAGGCGGTGGGTCTCGAAAGTTTTTTTGATCATTTCTTCACAAGAACCTCTCCCAATGACGAGAAAATGGGCCCGGAGTTCTTTTTTCAACAGTGCCGCAACGCTTTCGACAAGAAATTCAAGATTTTTTTCAGGTTCCAAGCGGCCGACGGTGCCGATGACAAACGCGTTGGCCGGAATCAAGAATCGTTGACGGATGATATCCCCTTCCCCCGCCTTAAAGCGTTTAATGTGGATCCCTGTTGGGATCACTTCCATCGGTGTTTGGACTCCCCGCTCTAGGAGAATATCACGCACGCTTTCGCTAGGGACGATGACTTGATGGCTGAGGTTGGCGTATCCGGCGGCTAACTCGATCACAAAACGTTTGACTGCGTCATTGTGGATCGGCAGATAATGAACATATTGTTCGTACATGGTGTGATACGTAAAGATCAATGGGATGCGGTATTGCCCGCATAATCTTAAGGCCAAATCTCCCATTAAAAAAGGATGATGGCTATGCACAATTTCAGGCTTAAATTTTTTCATTAGCGTGGATAAAATGCCTGGCATCGGCAAGTTAACGGAAAAATCGGTTTGATTAAAATTTTGAATCGCCGGGAGGCGAATGACGCCTTCCTCGAACGGGGGTGATCCTGCCATTTCAGGAGCCGCGATGATAACCGAATGGCCTTTCCCCCGGAGTTGGTTGGTAAAAGAGCGAATGGATTCCTCGATGCCTCCAACGATCGGCGTGTATGTATTGGTCAGCATAAGGATTCTCATGGCGTGTCCTTATATTTTATTTCAGCGATATTTGTGTTTGGGGTTGCTGAATAACTGGAATATCCAGGGAATTGAATATCGATTGGGGGTTGACCGGAAAACCATTTGCCTTCCCACGTCACTTTAATCGTATCGTCGTGAGGGACGACCGTTACTTTAATGTCTCCAAATTTTGTCGCCGTAAATCCAAAGACCATCGGCGATTTTTCATGTAACCAATTTTCAGGGATCCCTGAGCATAAAATTAATCGATCACTTTCTTCTCGGACAAAACAGCTGCGGATCATCAAAATCCATTCAGCCGCGGCCCATACATGTTGGCCATCGCCCATGCATCCACCGCCAGTCCTCGGATGGATGGCTTCCGGCCATTGACCTGTCGACGTTGCCAATTTAGCAACCGCGGCCATCAAATCAAAATAGCGTCTATCGCCAGCACGTAAAAGGACCTGCGCGATATGTAGCGTTAAGTAAGGATTGATTCCTGAATGCGTCATGTCATGGAAAAATGCGCCATTAATAAATCGATTTTCTAAAAGAAAGTTGGTTGTGTCTAAAAGACGGGTATCGTTTTTAGAGAAAATTTGTAAAGGATATCCGCACACGATTGATCCAATGGCCCCTCCATCCATGCGCCGATAGGGTGATGCTGGCATTGCGGGCCGCCCCAGTCGTTTCGCTGTTTGCCCAAGACTTTGTTCAATCGATCGAGCAAGGTCATTGCTTTCATTGAAAAAATTGTTGGCTTTTTGTTTGTCCCCATATTGTTCTAATAAATGTCCGGCCGCATTTAATCCCGCTACGGCCCAAAAGTCATCCCAGTAATAATAATCGTTGGGGCCAAAATGTTCGGCGCTGAATCCCGATGGAAGTAATCCGGCATGAATTGATTGAGATTCTTTGGAAGTGCGTTTTTTACAAAGCCAGCGGGCTGCTTTATCAATGGAATTTTTCCATTCAGCGGGCGGGGCTTCCTTAGTCAATTCGCAAAACCGATGCATAATCCAAAGGGACTCTCCATTCGAGTCCCATTCCCCTTCCTGGGAAAGAAAATATCCTTGCTTGGTTTGACGGGACCGGAAGTAACTCAATGTTCGGCGAGAGCGATCTTTTAGCCCTACAGATAGCATGGCATGAATAATAAAAGCGGCATCGCGAAACCAAAATCGCCGGTACGTGTAGGGGCCGGGATAAACCTCTTTGGGAGAATGGAGGAGGACCGTCCGCACAGCGATTTCAAAAAGAGATTGAAAGTGTTTGTTGGGGATGCTTAATTGACTGATCTTCTCCAGGTTTTTCTTCCAGGCTTGGTTCGCTAGTTGATCTTGATCGAGAGAAGCACGTTGGGGGTGTTCTTTTTTTAAAGGGACATCAATAACAATCTTGTGGGACTTTCCTTTTTCTAATTTGTAGAAAGCCGCGGCTGTTGCCATTCCAACGTGGCAGGAAATATTTGATTTGTTTTCGACAGCCGCCAATCGGCTAAAAACATCTCCATGGCGATAATAAGAAAATTCGCATCGATCGGGAGTTGTGTCCCAATAAACAGGTTGGTTTTTATTGACCTGCCAGCCTTTGCGATCATCAAGCAAAGCGATGTCATGAATAAAGCTGACTCCCTCAGGATTGTAAGGCCGCAGAGATACCACAAGCCATGCTTCGACATCAGCTTGGGCCGTCACTTCGATTGTGCAATGCGGGGACTCAGGTGTGCCGATAACTTGAACGTTCGATCGAAGAGATAAATGATCCCGTTTAGTACCTGTGATAACGCATAGATTGTCGTTGTAGGTAATTGTTTGATCCACGGAAGGCGATTGGGACGGGATTAAATGTTTCCCGTCGTTAACGATAATCCAGCTATCGATGGACCAACCATCATAGAGGGGCGTAACCAGCCCTCGAGGATCAACGATCGGATATTCCTCACAGTCGGGAATCCCGACGGCTGTCCAGTTACGGTGCGTCAAATTAATTTGGGTTAACGAAAAGGAGCGGGGGATAAACGCATCATCACTGGGATCATATTGGCGATTGACCCAATAGGGCCACACCCAATCTAAATTGTGCTGGATGGCTTGGCTATTCATGAGCCCGCGCGCGTGAAGGATGACACCCGAGCGTAATAATTCTGTGGGGGCGGCGACTTCTGATGGCTGGGCAAAATTCTGAAGCTGAGATAAAATCTTGATAGGATCTAAAAATCCGTGACTGCGGGCAAAATGCTTAACGGTAAATCTCCAAGGGAACCATTTTAACCACATGCGGCAACCTTTCTTTCCTCAATTTTTCAAACGGCACACAAATAATAGGATGTATTATAGCATTCGATTGATTAAAGAAAAGATTTTCTATGCGTTAAGGGAACAATGAGGGCTATTGGGTTGTTGCGCAATACTCTTGGATTAGGATTTTCTTTTGTTGACGGGTCTTCGTTTTGATTTTCCGTTCGGCAGTAATGGCGAGTTTATAATATTTATATTTTTTGGCGAACACTAACTGGACAGGCCCTTTGCCGCGCACATACCTCGCGCCCCGGCCCTGGTTGTGAAGCTTAATTCTCTTTTCGAGATCTTGTGTGTATCCGGTATAGTAACTCCCATCGTTGCACGACAAGATATAAACAAAATGATCTCCGTGACGTTTAATCGACCATGATTTTTTGGGCATGGGGTTATCTGACGCTAATGACAGGAATCGGCGGCGTATTGACATTGGCCACGAATCCGGACGTCGATTTACTACACGCCGTGCCCGTGCGATCATCGACCGTGAGGGCAACATTATAATTCCCACTTTTAGCGTAGGCGTGTTGAACGGTCGCCCCTTCGGCGGTCGTCCCATCACCAAAATCCCAATGATAATCTAGCTGATCTCCGTCTGGGTCGTTCGACGCATTGGCATTAAATGTCGCTTCTTTATTAACGCAGCATATTAAATTCGGCCCGGCATCCGCCACGGGCGGGGCATTAACGAGGACAACGGCTTCGGCGGAGGCGGTTGAGCATTTGGATCCGGCGCCATCATCGACAATCACGGAGGCACGGTATTTGCCGCCCTTTTGGTATTGATGAGTGACGCTTGGCGATCCGCGTAAAATGGTCCCATCCCCTAGCGTCCAGTAGTATTCCAGCGTTTTTCCTTCAGGATCGACGGAAGCAGAAGCATCAAATAAAATGTCATTGCCTAAACACACGGATTCAACCGTTTTTAATTTAACGAGCGGCGCAGAATTGACCGTGATTGACCGTGCATCTCTTGACACAGGGCACATTTCATTCAATTCGTTACGCAGCGTTAATGTTGCTTGGTAGTTGCCCGGATCATTGTAGACATGTTGGGCCATCAGAGAGCTAGCTGATTCTCCATCGCCAAAATCCCAATTATAGAAAACAGTCCCCTTTTTGCTGATGTAAGACTTGGAACCGTCAAAGTCAACGACACCGCCGGCGCAGATACTCACATCTTCCCCGGCATCTGCTTTGGCGGTTTCATTGAGGCGCACGCGGACGAAATCAACACCGGTGCTACAATCCAGGGTAGATGTATCTTTCACCACTAACCGGACATCATAAGTCCCTACTTTTTTATAGGAATGGGTCACACGTGTTCCTTGTAGTTGTGTCCCGTCTCCCATATTCCATGTATAGGTTAGGTCATCGTTGTTATCATCGCGGGTATCAGAGGCATCTAATGTAATGGTCAGGTCGTCGTTTGATTGGACACATCTTAAAAATTCTTCTTCACCGGCCTGGGCGACGGGAGGGGCATTGATCCGGATTGTTCTCTCGGCGGACTGAGCACTGCATTCGGTTTGTTTTTTATCATTAACTGTCAGGAGGATTTTATACTCTCCCCCCTTGGTGTAAACTTTGGGAATCCTGTCTTCTCCGGTTTCTTGGGTGCCGTCGCCTAAATCCCATTGATAAAACAAAACGCCTCCCTTGTTGGAGGCACGACTCTCTCGTCCATCCAAGGCGATCTGTTGGTTGACGCACGCTTCAGCCGGCGCTGCAAATTCAGCATGCGGCGGCAGGTTCGCCCGAACGGTTTGCTGGGTGGTTGCACTACTGCAATCTAATCCGGAATTGTCATTGATGGTGAGGGTGACCGCATAATCGCCCGATTCTTGATAAGTATGGGTAACGACGGGTTTATTGCTGGTGGTCTCATCCCCAAAATCCCATTGGAATGAAATATTTTTATTTTCCGGAGCATAGGAGCCTGTGGCATCAAAGGTGAATTCATTGCAGCGCGGGCTGGTAATCGGCGTATCGGCACTCTGAGCTTCTAATGCAACCATTGTGCAAAGGACGAGCGCAATGCTTAACGCCCCTATCGTTCGTATCGGGAATGATCTGTTCATGAATGTCTCCCTGCCCCGCCTTAGTGGGGCTTCATCTCTTTAGGAAATTTGTAGACAGTATAACAACTTTTTAGGGCGTTTTCTACACTAATTGGAAGTAAGTAATCCCGCCGTTGAAATGGTGTATGTTTTTGACCCAAATGCATTGCTGATCGGTGTCGCAATAACCGAATAATCGTAATCCATTAAAGAAGCTTGATAGACATATCCCCCATAGATTCCGGAAAAATAATCTTTGCTTAGATAAGGTGATGGGATCCCTATCAGGATAGTCGTCGTACTCGGATAGCTGTTATTGATGCTGTAATAATTTTCGAGCGCATTTGAAATGGCCCTTAATGTGGCCTGGGCCATCGATTCGTTGGAATTAACGCGGGCGCGCAGGAGGTTAGGGATCGCGATGGCAGCCAACAGCGCGATAATCACAACCACAACCATGATTTCGACTAGAGTAAAGCCTCGACGATTAGATTTTCGCATATTGCATTAAGAATAACACACTTTACAACTCGTGCAAGTGTCTTTATTGGCAATGTCATTTACGAATTAAAAGTGGACACTTTAAAGCGAATTTTTGATTTAAAAGTGGACACCTAAAAGTAGGCCATACTTGGAAGAAAAGGAGAATTCC